>JAAWAY010000218.1 GCA_022792415.1 Eggerthellaceae bacterium
AGCTTGTTCTTGAGCGTCAAGGCAATCTCCTAGTCATCGAGCAGCGTAAGCGCTACACGAACATCTTTTCAAGCAGGGCTTGTTTAAGGTTTTTAAGCACATCAAGCTCACGCTGATGAAGGGTGATGAGGGAGTCGAGCTTCTGGAAGAAGGAGCCGATGGCTTGCTGTTCTTTCAGAATTGACGGAATTGAAACCATTTGATCGTGCACATCATTGCGATTCAGAGTGGGAACTCCACTTCCTGAGCCAAAACGCTCAAGGCCAACAGTCGCGTAAAGCCAGTAAATAAACATTGGCTCATTTCCGTTAAAAGAAGTGACCCATAAGCTGGTGTTATGAGGCCAGAAATCATTTTCTATATATTGGAGTCCTCCGATTGTTCCTGACCTTCCGGTTACAACACCGGGACCTTTAACCATATATTCTGAGTGCCATCCGCCTATACCATTAGACATAACCACCGGATATGATCCTGGTTTCATCTGCGACGACGGCAAATCAAAACCACGCTGCAAAGGTGCAATCTCCCCCAGTTTACGCTGTTCCCAAGTTATCGCCCGACGCATAGCCGCAGTTGTTTTGTGATGCATGATTGGGGCCAAGGGCAAGAGGGACAATAACTTGGGAACAGCGTAACTTCTCTGAGTTTGTCGAAGCCTCCGGAATCAGAAACTCAAAGATGAGGAGTTATCCAAGCTATTCTGTGTCAAACGAAAAGGGGTTTATTCCCCAAGATGAGCAGTTTGAACACGGAGGGACGATGGCAGATGCGGACAAATCCGCTTACTGGATCGTCTCACGAGGATCCTTTGCCTACAACCCAGCACGAATCAACGTGGGTTCGATCGGGTATCTATCTACCTGCGAAAACGTAATAGTAAGCTCTCTCTACGAAGTCTTCGTGGCAGACGAAACCGCCGATGATGGCTTTTTATGGCGCTGGTTTAAGTCACCATTGCTCCAAAGGCAGATAGAGAAGTATCAGGAGGGCGGTGTTCGGCTCTACTACTTTTTCGACAAGTTGCTCAAGAGCGAAATATGGATGCCTTCCGTACCTGAACAGCAAGCCATCGGCTCCTTCTTCCAGCAGCTCGACTCCCTCATCACCCTTCATCAGCGTGAGC
>JAAWAY010000051.1 GCA_022792415.1 Eggerthellaceae bacterium
CCAGCGTCTACAACGGCCTGTCGCGCCTGTTCGGCATGGCGTTCGCGCTGCCCTACGACGTGTGCGTCATCGGCATGGCCGTCGTCACGTGCATCTACGTGGTGCTGGGCGGTTACATGGCCACGGTGATGAACGACTTCATCCAGGGCATCGTCATGCTGCTGGGCATCACGGCCGTCATCGTGGCGGTCATCATGAGCAACGGCGGCTTCTCGGAGGCCGTCATCTCGCTGTCCCAGATCCCCGCCGAGGGCACGGCCATGCAGGGACCCTTCATCAGCTTCTTCGGCCCCGACCTGTTCAACCTGCTGGGCGTCGTCATCCTCACGTCGCTGGGCACGTGGGGCTTGCCCCAGATGGTGCAGAAGTTCTACGCCATCAAGAGCGGCCCGGCCGTCAAGCAGGGCGCCATCATCTCCACGGTGTTCGCCTTCGTCGTGGCGGGCGGCTCGTACTTCCTGGGCGGCTTCGGGCGCCTGTACTCCGACCAGATCGAGTACGCCGCCAATGGCACGCCCATCTACGACTCCATCATCCCCACCATGCTGTCCACCCTGCCTGACGTGCTGATCGGCCTGGTCATCGTGCTGGTGCTGTCCGCGTCCATGTCCACGCTGTCGTCGCTGGTGCTCACGTCGTCGTCCACGCTCACCATCGACCTCATCCAGGGCAACCTGGTGAAGGAGATGAACGAGAAGCAGAAGATCGGCACCATGCGCGTGCTGCTGGTGGTGTTCGTCGTCATCTCGGCGGCCATCGCGCTTCTGCAGTACCACTCCTCCATCGTGTTCATCGCCCAGCTCATGGGCTACTCGTGGGGCGCGCTGGCCGGCGCGTTCCTGGGCCCCTTCCTGTGGGGCCTGTACTCCGGGCGCATCTCCAAGGCCGCCGTGTGGTGCTCGTTCGTCATCGGCGTGGGCCTGACCGCGGTCAACATGATCATGGGCTTCGTGGGCACGCCGCTCATCGCCAGCCCCATCAACTGCGGCGCCCTGTGCATGATTCTGTCGCTGGTGGTGGTGCCGGTGGTCAGCCTGTTCACCAAATCGGTGCCGTTCGACATCAACCCGCCCACGGCTGAGGGCGCCATCGACCGCGAGTTCGAGCGCGAGGTGGAGCAGGAGGAGCTGGCCTCCGCCGCCGCGGGCGCCGCGGCCGACGTGTAGGCCCGCGTTACAGAGCGTCTTGCCGCGCGGCCGGCCCGGGTTCGTCCCGAGGCCGGCCGCCGTGCGTTAGGGGGTCGCTGTGCCCGGCCGCCGATGACACCCCCCGCCTCGCGCTCTGCGCCTTCTTTCCCTCCTTGTAGTTCGCTCGAGCCTCCTTAACGGGCCGGTTCCGCGCTCATTCGGGTCAACGGTGGCGCAACGTCCCCGCACGCGGGGCTGTTCCCTTACCGTTTTGGGTATACTTACGGGCGTCTGCGATTCGCGGGCGGCTGGCGGGTTTCCCTCCACGCCTGCGGCCCGCGCCTCGCAGCGAGCGGTCCGGGGAGACCGCCATCCGACCATCCGGCAAAGGGGATGATATGGAAGGATTTGATCTGATCAGCACGGGGATCTGGTCGATCGTGCCCCCGCTTCTCGCCCTGGCTCTGGCGCTTGTCACCAAAGAGGTGTACTCGTCGCTGACCGTTGGCGTGTTCGTGGGCATGATCATCTACCAGTTCACGCTGAACGGAGCGGGGGGCGAGCAGCTCATCGCGTCGTTCACCATGGTGCCCCAGATGATGGCCGAGCAGATAGCCGGCAACGGGGCGCTGTTGCTCTTCCTTGCCTTGTTGGGAGCGCTCACGGTGGTCATCGCCGTGTCGGGCGGCTCCCGCGCCTACGCCGAGTGGGTGTCCCAGCACATCAAGAACGCCAAGATGGCGCAGATCCTCACGGCCGTGCTGGGCATCATCATCTTCGTGGACGACTACTTCAACTGCCTGACGGTGGGCGCGGTCATGCGGCCCATCACCGACCGGTTCCACATCAGCCACGAGAAGCTGGCCTGGATCATCGACTCCACGGCCGCCCCGGTGTGCATCATCGCCCCGGTGTCGTCGTGGGCCGTGGCGGTGGGCGGCTACCTGGGCGAGGACGGTTTCAACACGTTCGTCGCGTCCATCCCGTACAACTTCTACGCGCTGCTGACCATCTTCTTCGTGTTCTTCATGCTCATCACCAACGAGGACTTCGGGTCGATGCGCGCGGCTGAGGCGGCGGCCCACCACAACAAGGTGCCGGCCGAGGACGCGCTGGTCGAAGAGGAGCTCGAGCAGGAGGCGGCGCGCGAGCAGGCGGCCCTGCTGAAGGACTCCGCCGGCAACCTGCCCCAGGACTTCCACCCCGGCCTGCCCCCCAAGGTCACCGAGCGCGCCGACATCGACGAGGCCGCGTCGGGTGCCATCGAGGAATACAAGGGGCTCGACATCTCCGAGAAGGGGAAGGTGGCCGACCTGGTGCTGCCCATCGTCGTGCTCATCGTGTTCTCCATCCTGGGCATGCTCTACGTGGGCGGCTTCTTCGAGGGCGTGGACTTCGCCACGGCCGTGGGCGAGAACCCGGTCATGGGCCTGTGCGTGGGCGTGTGCGTGGCGCTCGTGTGGGCGGCCGTGCAGTTCCTGCCGCGCAAGCTCACCACGCTGGGCGGCTTCATGGACGCCATGTCCGAGGGCGTGCGCTCCATGGTGGGCGCCATCATGATCCTGGTGCTGGCCTGGTCGCTGGGCGGCGTGTGCCGCTACCTGCTGGGCACCGGCGAGTTCGTGTCCGGCTTCCTCAACGGGCTGGGCGTGGGACTCGACCTGCTGCCGGCCATCATCTTCGTGGTGGCCGCGTTCATCGGCTTCGCCATGGGTACGTCGTGGGGCACCGTCGCCCTCATCCTGCCCATCGTCATCGGCGTGTTCGATGCTGCCGACCCGCTGTTCCTGGTGGCGGTGGGCGCCACGCTGGCCGGCGCCGTGTACGGCGACCACATCTCGCCCATCTCGGACACCACCATCCTGTCGTCGGCGGGCGCCAAGTGCAACCACCTGCGCCACGTGTCCACGCAGATCCCGTACGCCACGCTGGTCATGGTGGCGTGCTTCATCGGCTACGTCATCGCGGGCTTCACCAAGAACCCGTGGATATCGCTGGTGCTGGGCGTCGTGCTCATCGTGGTGGCTGTGCTCGTGCTGCATCGCATGAGCGCCAAGAAGGCTGCTGCGGCCGAGTAGCGCCCAGCGGCTTGCCCGCTGTGCAGATCTGCGGCTTTCCGGGGCCCGCGCCACGTGCGCGGGCCCTGCTCGTTCACACAACCGCCATACGCTGACCGGGGCAAATAGTGCCCCTGGTCGCCCTTTGCTAGAATAGCTGCAACGTTTGGCGGGGCCCGCGCGTTGAGGCCCCGCGATCGCGGTCCGACCAGAAAAGGGAACCTATGATAACTGGAGACATGGAGAAGCTGTATCCCTCCGCCAAGACGCTCGTGAAGGATTGTGTCGCCAGCCGCATCCACGCCAAGGATGCCGCGCTGTACCGCTTCTCCGAGGAGGCCCAGGCCTGCGCCGAGAACTACATGGGCTGGGTCGACCTGGCCAGCAACCCGCCGTGCTCGCTCGAGAGCATCCAGGACTTCGCCGACGAGGTGGTGGCGTCGGGCATCGACACGGTGGTTCTCATCGGGCAGGGCGGTTCCACGCAGGCGCCCATGACCATCACCAAGTACAACAAGCAGGACCACAACCGCGTGAAGTTCCGCACGCTCGACTCTGACTCGCCCGTGCGCCTGCGCGAGGTGCTGGCCACGGCCGACCCGCGCGCCACGCTCGTCATCATCTCGTCCAAGAGCGGCGGCACCATCGAGCCTCGCCTGGTGCTGTCGGCCCTGCGCGACGCCTTCGGCCAGCAGATCCCCGAGGAGGAGCTGGTCAAGCACCTGGTGGCCATCACCGACCCGGGCTCCGAGCTGGAGCGCCAGGCCACCGAGGAGGGCTGGGCCGCCGTGTTCTCCGGCGAGCCCACCGTGGGCGGTCGTTTCTCGGCGTTGTCGGTGTTCGGACTGCTGCCCGCCGCGCTGGCCGGCATCGACCTGGAGTCGCTCATGGCGCACGCCGTGGAGGCCGAGCGCCTGTGCAGCGAGGACGCCATCGACAACCCGGCCATCAACCTGGCCGCCTTCCTGTACGACAACTACCTGAAGGGCCGCAACAAGTTCTCGTTCCTCACCCCCAAGCGCGGTCGCGTGCTGGGCCTGTGGATCGAGCAGCTGGTGGCGGAGAGCCTGGGCAAGGATGGCCAGGGCATCCTGCCTAACATCGAGATCGACTCGCTGCTGCTCACCGACGACCCGGGCGACCGCAGCGTCATCATGTACCAGACGAAGGCCGACCTGTGGGACGAGTCGAAGAACTTCGAGATGTCGCTGGCCTACATCGACCCCTCCATCCCGCGGCAGCACTACCGCATCGACTCGGTGGAGGAGCTGGCCGAGCACTTCATCATGTGGGAGTACGCCATCGCCATGTGCGGCTACCTCATGAAGGTGTGCCCGTTCGACCAGCCCGACGTGGCCTCGGCCAAGGCCGTGGTGCTCGACATCCTGCGCGACGGGCAGCCTGACCCCGACTTCACCCAGGACTTCATCGACGACATCCACATGGGCGAGGTGGAGGTGCGCCTGGCGCCGCTGTTCGAGGGTTGTGCCGACGTGCGCGCCGCCCTCACTGCGCTGCTGGGCAGCATCGAGCCGGGCGACTTCTTTGCGCTCAACGCGTTTCTGCCGTTCACGGGCGAGGGACGCCGCGAGGCCCTCGAGTCCATCCGCCATGGCGTGGCCGAGTCGTTCGGCGTCGTGTCGTGCCTGGAGGTGGGCCCCCGCTACCTGCACTCCACCGGGCAGCTGCAGAAGGGCGGCCCGAACATGGGCGTGTTCCTCATCCTGTCCGCCGACGAGCTGAAGGATGTGCCGCTGTCCCGCGAGGCCGAGAGCCTGGGGTCGCTGGCAAAGGCCCAGGCGTCGGGTGACCTCATCACGCTGGCCGACCGCGGCCGGCGCTGCGTGCACCTGCACCTGCCCGACAACTCGGGCGTCACGCTGCGCTGCCTGGCCGACGTGGTGGCCGAGGTCATCTCCGACATCATGGTGGAGCGCGCGTTGGCCGAGGTGGCCGAGGAGGCCGCGGGCCAGGAGTAGGCCGCCGGTTCGGCTTCGGCGCGTTCGCGCCAGAAAATCGCGCGATTCCGAGGCGCCCTCGGGCCGACGCCGCTTCGTGTGGCGCGTGGGGGTGTGAATCACCTGGTCGCGGGTAGCCACGGATAACTTATCGCGCCTCGGACGCGCGCCGCAGGCGCTTGCTGGGGCCCTCCGCTTCGGGATCGCGCGGTTTTCTGGCAACTTCAAGGCAAGATCTCGAGTTCTCCGAGGCAATCCAGGTGCCGGCCTGGCCGTGTGCGCCGCTCCGGCCGCCAAAGCCCCAGATCGCGGGTCGCCGGGGCTAACTTCCGGGGCCCGTTTTGTCGTCGGGGAGGCTTTCCGGGCGCTCGGTGCCTCGGAGAACTCGAGATCTTGCCTTGAAACGGCCGTCCCGCGCGAATGCGGGCCGGGTTGTCGCGGTGGGCCGTCCGTCCCGCGCGAACTCGGGCCGGCTTGCCGCGGCGTGCCATCCCTTTCGCGCGAGTCCGCGGGCGCTCGAGCACGTTCCGCGCGACGAAATGCCGGGAATCGGGGGTTTGACGACGCTGCAGGCCCCTTTTCCCGCCCCGAGCGACGTATCGGCTGCGTGCCCGCGCGACCCGGTTTGAGTGATCTGGGCTTTTGCGCGACGTCGGCCTGGCGGCACGCCAGCGAGCGTCGTCAAACCCCCGATTCCCGGCATCTCGAGCCCACGCGCTTGCCTTGGAGTGGCAGCCGGCCGCGGTGCGTCGCCGGCGTGATGCGGCCTGACCCTCGAGCCCGGCCCCGACCCTCGATCCGTCCAGTGCCTCACCCCGGCAGCGTCGATCCGTCGCCTGCCGCGCCGGTGCCGCGCTACTGTAGCAGCTCGATGAGCTCCTGGCGTTTGTGGATGCCCAACTTCGCATACAGGTGCTTGGAATGGGTGCGCACCGTGTTCTCCGACACCACCAGCAGCTCGGCGATGTGCGGCATGCTGTACCCGTGGGCGAACAGCTCCATGATCTCGGTCTCGCGGTTGGTCAGCAGGTACTGGCGCTGCAGCTGGTGGCATCGGGCAGCCAGGTCGTCCTCAAGGCTCTCGCCAGATCCCTGGTCGCCCCCAGCGCTGGGGAAGGTCGCGCTCTCCCCGAAGAAGTACCCCGCCTCCGGCACGGCGTCCGCTTCCGTCGCCCGACCCTCAACCTCGGCGGAGTCCTCCCGCGCCATGCCCTCGTCGTCACGGCGCGCCGCATCCTCGGGCGCATCCGCCGCGCCCTCGCTCGCGTCCTCGTCGCCTCGGCTGGTCACGCGCACGGGCGTGCCGATGAACTCCACCTTCTCCACGGCGTGGACGGTCGGTCGCGGGCGGGCGTCGCCGCGCATGAGGTACAGCGCCATCCCCAGCACGAACATGCCCGCCAACGCCACCACCAGGAAGGCCTCAGGACCGAACACTACGGTGATGTTGGTGGCGTATCCCAAGGTCAGACCTACGTCCTGCATGAGGTAGATGATGCTGCCGAAGAAGCCGAACACGAACAGCGGGTTGATGCCGCGGTCGCGCGAGATCTGCATGCACTGCAGCAGCATGACCAGGCTCGCCAGGGTGAACACGGCGTACAGCGCGCCGGCCAGCACGGGGGACAGGTCGCTGCCCAGAAACGGGAACGCCAGCAGCCCCAGCGCGGTGAGCGGGAACAGCACCAGGAACACCGTGCGCATGTCCAGGGCGAACGCGCCGCGCCGCCATATCCACAGCAGCACCACCGACACCAGTAGCGCCCCCACCATCGAGAAGACGATGATGAGGTTGCCCAGCGCGGCGTTGGACAGCAGCACGGCCCGGATGAGCCCCGATATGAACCCGAGCGACCCGATGGCCACGGCGCCGCGCCAGTAGTCGCGGATGACGTGCAGGTACACGCGGGGATGCTCGCTGGGGACGTCTTCGAACAGCGGCTGCCCCAGGTCGATGGCACGGTCGGCCAACACGCAGCTGAGGCCGCACAGCGGGACGAGCACCAGCGGCACCAGGTACACGGTGACAGCGATGGGCACCAGGTACAGCACGAAGAACGCGATGGAGCCACAGGCGGTGCCCAGCAGCAGGAAGTAGTTGCCGTAGGTGGCCGACAGCGATGAGAAGTAGCGTTGCCACGCCAGGGCGAACCCGGCCGCGCCCACGCCCAGGCACACGCCGGCCAACACCACGAGCGCGATCTGCAGGTCGCTCAGGTACAGGGCGGCGATGAGCAGGGCCGATCCGAAGAACGAGGTGATGGTGCTGCCCATTGGCAGCGACCGGGCGAACAGCCGATGCCCCCGGTAGGAGCTCGCCATGCTGCTCAGGAACATGAACAGGAACGCCAGCGCCTGCGAGATCACGAACGAGAACGTCACCTGCGACGTGCGGAACTCGTCGGGGAAGAAGGGAAACACCCCGCCCCACAGCGACGTGGCGTTGATGGCCAGGTACAGGGCGTAGCCGAGCACCGACACGTTGGGCCGGGCCCACTGCGTGAGGGCCTGCCGAAGCGGCTGGGGCTGCGGTCGCTGGTCAGGGGCCATGGGCCTAGATCCCCGCCGTGAGGCGCATGCAGTAGAAGGCGAAGCGCACGATGAAGATGCCGGCGAACACGAGGGCCGTCGCCCCGGCGCAGCGCCCGATCCCCAGCGGCGCCCGCCTGATCAGGGGCAGCGCCAGCACCGCCAGGGCCGCCGCGATGAGGACGGCGGAGGCCGCGATGCAGCCCGGGTAGAAGGGCACCAGGTCGGCAGCGGGATACAGGCCGCTCTCCAGGCCGCGCAGCGTCAGGCACTGCAGGGCCTCCGATACGGTCAGGCACACGGCGGCGACGAGGCTGACGCCCATGCCCAGCGGCGCGAGCCTTCCCGGCGCGACCCCCGCCGCGGCGAACAGCAGCAGTGCCAGCACCGGGCCGCTCACCAGTCCGACGAGCATCAGGTTGACCTGCGTATAGGGCAGTGCCCAGGTGATGATGGTGGCGATGGAGTAGGCGCTCGCGATGCGGAAGATGGCGAAGGCCCCCGCTGGCAGCGACACGACGAGCAGGGCGCGCGCCACGCCCAGCAGGCGTCCCCGCGCGAAGCTCAGCAACCAGCCCAGCCATGCGAGGCCCGTGAACGCCACTACGGCCACCACCTCGTTGGAAAGCGGCGAGCGCCCGACGCCCATGAGCACGTACAGGGTGTTGCTGGGACGGCCGAGGTGCGTGGTGGATGCGATGAGCCCGATGATGACCGCGGCCAGGGGGATGATGAGGAACCGCTGCAGGCGCACGCAGGTCGCCGCATCGCGATGGTGCGCCAGCACGTAGCAGACCACGATCAGGCACGCCACGATGCCCCCGGTGGTGGCGGTGGTGAACAGGGCCAACGAGAGCTGGGTCACGCCCTCGGCCAGCGCCGCGGAAGCCAACGGTCCCATCACGCGCCCCCTTGTCCGGCCACGCCCATGCTGTCCTGTTCGCCTGCAAGGCGTCCGCGCGCCAGGTCGTCGGCCTCGATGCGGCTCGCGCTCACCTCACGGAACCGCCGGCCGCCCTCGCCGTCCTCGATGACGGCCGATGCCAGCCACAGGTCGTGGGTCTCGGCGTCGCGAGGGTCGAACAGGGCCAGCCCGGCGGGGTCGAACGCCACCATGGCCTGGGCCTCGTCGGCCTCGAGGGGCACGGTGGCATCCCCCAGGCGCTCCAGGCAGAAGGCCGCGTCGGCTCCGAAGGCGCGCACCACCTCGTAGAAGAAGCTGCGCGGGGAGAACCGGTAGGGCGGGATGTCGAGCGCCCCGCCGCCGTTCTGCTCGTAGATCTGGGCGGTGTTCTTGTTCTCTAGCGAGCACCAGTGCAGCGACAGGCGGCTCGCCCGCTCGGCGGCGCGCCGCATGAGCCGCAGCGCCAGCTCCTCGCTTCCCGCCACGGGCAGGGCTCCGGCGTAACCGTAGGAGTAGGGTACCTGGTAGGGCTCGCGCACCAGCGTGAGGCCGCGCTCCCGAAACGCCTCGGCGTTGTGGAGGGGGAAGCACAGCTCCAGCAGGTTGACGCCGAACGCGCCCCGTTCCTCCAGCTCGTCGAGGAGCTGGAACATGGCGTCCTCGGTGCCGGGCACGACGGGCATCTCCACCATGACGCAGGGGATGGATCCCACGGCGGCGGAGATGAGCTCCAGCACGGCCTGCTGCCGCGCGGCCGGCTCGTCCAGCTTGACGCTGAAGCGGATCTCGTCCAGCCCG
Source organism: Eggerthellaceae bacterium (assembly GCA_022792415.1). Taxonomy (GTDB): domain Bacteria; phylum Actinomycetota; class Coriobacteriia; order Coriobacteriales; family Eggerthellaceae; genus Enterorhabdus. Next base: position 9,374 of record JAAWAY010000051.1, read on the forward strand.
GCCTTTCCCAGCTCGGCCATGAAGGCGGGCGATACCTGGGCGCCGGACGTGTACAGGCGCACGTGCCCGTCGGGCGCCAGCGCGCGGGCATGGCGCACGAAGGCGAGCGTCTCGTCGGGGAACAGCAGCGGCTCGCCCCCGGTGAGGGCGGTGAAGTCCAGGCCGCCGAGCGCCTGCGCCAGTCCGTCGACCTCGGCGCGCCAATCCTTGGGGGCGCAGTGGTAGCGGTCGTAGTCGTGCTGGTTGGGGTTGAAGCAAAACCAGCAGGAGCGGTCGCAGGCCAGCGACAGGAACGTCGACACGCTCCGCACCCCGGTGCGGCAGCGCTCGCAGGCGGGGGAGAGCCCTCCCCACACGAGCGACTTGCCGTCGGCGCGCTCGCGGGCGCCGAGGCCTTGGAGCTCCGCGCGCAGCACGCGCACGCGCTCCCGTCGCGCCCGGGCGTCCGCCTCGTCCTCGACGGGAACGCCGAAGCGCTCCATGGTGGCCAGCAGGTCGGCCGAGGCGTCGGCGAAGCGCGCCAGATAGGCGCGACACGTCGGGTCGGCGACGCGCGCGGCGTCGGCTCTCGTTGCCAGTCTCACGCGTGGCCCTCCCTCCGCTCGCTTGTCCCTGGCGTCTCGCATCATGATACCCCGACCGGCTCCCCCAAATATCACATCATTGGTGTGAGCTTCATCTACCTGGGGTTTCTTATACTCGATGGCGTTGGGACGAAGGATTCCCAATAGGAGAGGGAAGGAGTACAGCATGGACATGGATACGCCCAAGGCTAACGTGTCGCGCCGCAGCTTCGTCAAGGGGGCGTCGGTCGCGACGGCTGCCCTTGCCGCCGCGGGTGTCGCGCTCGACGACATGTTCGAGCATGCCGACGTCGCGCACGCGGTCGAGGCGAACCAGGAGGGAGAGGGCGAGAAGGTGGTGCAGGGCTACTGCTCCTGCAACTGCGCGAGCCGCTGCCCGCTGTGGTTCCATGTGAAGGACGACGAGATCATGTGGATCCAGTCCGAGAAGAAGGACTGGGATCCCGAGGTGCCCGAGAGCCGCTTCCGCGCCTGCCTGCGCGGCCGCTCGGTGCGCCGTTGGATCAACGACCCCGACCGCATCAACTACCCCATGAAGCGCGTCGGCAAGCGCGGCGAGGGCAAATTCGAGCGCATCAGCTGGGATGAGGCCATCGACACCATCGCCACGCAGCTCAAGTACACCTACGACAACTATGGCCCCGAGGCCGTGTACTGGACGCTCGGCTCGGGCGTGTACGCGCTGACCGGCCGTCCCATCGGGCGCCTGCTTTCCTGCACGGGCGGATACCTGGGCTACTACGGCACCTACTCCGCCGCCCAGATCACCAAGATCAAGCCCTACGTGTGGGGCGCGGGCGGAGCCTCCACGCCGGCGGCCATCCAGGATTCCGACCTGGTGCTGTGCATCGGCTGGTCTCCGTCTGACTCCATGATGGGCTGCACGGGCATGGCAAAGCACGCTTACAACTGGGCGCACGAGGTCAACCCCAACGCCAAGTACATCCACATCGACCCGCGCTACAACGACTCCATCGCCAACACCAACGACGAGTGGATCCCCATCCGCCCGGGCACCGATGCCGCGCTCGTGGCCGCCATCGCGCACGTGCTCATCACCGAGGGCCTGCTTGACCAGGAGTTCCTCGACACCCACACCGTGGGCTTCAACGAGGAGACCATGCCCGAGGCCTACCAGGGCAAGAACATGTCCTACCACGATTACGTCATGGGCCTGGGCTACGACAAGGTGGAGAAGACGCCCGCCTGGGCTTCGCAGATCACGCTCATCCCCGAGGACCGCATCACCAAGCTCGCCCATGAGCTGGCCGAGGCGCGTGCTCCCTTCGTCGGCCAGTACTACGGCGTGCAGCGCCACTCCAACGGCGAGCTGGCCTCCATGGCCGTGAGCCTGCTGCCCGTCATGGTGGGCGCCATCGGCAAGCCGGGCACGTCCACCGGCCTGGATGTGGGCTCCTACTCGTTCGGACTCACCCAGATCGGCGGCACCAATCCCTGCAAGACGCAGATCTCCATCTTCACCTGGGCCGACGCCATCGACCACGGCGAGAAGATGACGGCGCTTGCCGACGGTGTCGTGGGTGCCGACAAGCTGTCCACGGGCATCAAGTTCCTCGTGGAATACGGTGGAAACTGCTTCACCAACCAGCACAGCCAGTCCAACCTGGCCCACGATATCCTGGTGGACGAGTCCAAGTGCGAGTTCATCCTGGTGTTCGAGACGCTCATGAACGACGCGGCCAAGTACGCCGACATCCTGCTGCCCGACATCATGCGCGCCGAGCAGATGAGCATCATCAACGACGGCTGGTCCGGCGACGTGGCCTCCGTCATCTTCGGCAGCCCTGCCCACACCGGCGAGCGCTTCGAGCGCCGCACGTCCTACGACGTGTGCGCCGACATCGCCGAGGCCATGGGCGTGCGCGAGGAGTTCACGGACGGCAAGACGCAGGAGGAGTGGAGCCGCTCGCTGTACGAGGGCGCCGCGGCCAAGGACCCGCGTCTTCCCAGCTACGACGAGGGCTACGAGATCGGCGCGTTCCACTACCGCAACCCCGATGGCTATACGCCGGCGCTCAAGGCGTTCGCCGAGGACCCGGAGGCCAACCCGCTCAAGACCCCCTCGGGCAAGATCGAGGTGTTCTCCGAGCAGCTGCAGAAGATCGCCGAGACCTGGGAGCTGCCCGACCCGCGCGACGTCATCGCTCCCATCCCGCTGTACACCCCCGGTGCCGAGAGCTACGAGGAGTGCACCGACGAGCTGCCCTTCACGCTCATCGGGTTCCACTACAAGTCGCGCACCCATTCCAGCTGGGGCAACGTGCAGGTGGTTCAGGACGCGTGCCCGCAGGAGGTGTGGATCAACACCGAGGACGCCGCCAAGCTGGGCATCGAGAACGGCGAGATGGTGAGCGTGTTCAACAACTTCGGCGAGGTCCACATCCTGGCCAAGGTGACGCCGCGCATCATTCCCGGCTCGCTGGCCATCCCGCAGGGCGCGTGGCGTGACGCGGACATGGACGGCGACCGCATCGACAAGGGCGGCTGCATCAACACGCTGGCCACCATGCACCCGTCGCCGCTCGCCAAGGGCAACCCGCAGCACTCCAACATCGCCGGCGTGCGGAAGATCGGCTAAGGAGGGACCGACCATGACTAAGTATGCTTTTGCTTTCGACGCCGCGCGCTGCACGGGCTGCAAGACGTGCAACCTGGCGTGCAAGGACTACCACGACCTGTCCCCGCAGGTGACGTTCCGCAAGATCTACGAGTACGCCGGCGGCAGCTTCGTGCGCGATGCCAAGGGGACCCTCGTCCAGAACGTGTGGACCAACTACATCTCCATGAACTGCAACCACTGCGACAAGCCCGCGTGCGTGGAGGTGTGCCCCACCGGCGCCATGCACCGCGATGACCAGGGCTTCATCTCCGTCGACCACGACCGCTGCGTCGGCTGCAAGTACTGCGAGATGGCGTGCCCCTACAACGTGCCGTCCTACGACGCCGACCTGGGCCAGATGCGCAAGTGCGACGGCTGCAGCGAGCGCGTGGCCGCCGGCGAGACGCCCATCTGCGTCGATGCCTGCCCGCTGTACGCCCTGGACTTCGGCACCGAGGAGGACATGCGCAAGAAGCACGGCGACGGCGTGTGGCTGGCGCCCCTGCCGTCCCCCGACTACACCGAGCCCACCACCATCATGAGCGCGGCCAAGAACTCGCGCGCCGGCGGCACCCATGAGGGCGTGCTGGCCAACCCGAAGGAGGTCATGTAATGCTGTTCGAGAATGCCTCTGCGGAGCTGGCGCTGCTTCTGTTCACCCTGCTGGTACCCGTCGGCGTGATGGCGCTGGCGCTCATGGCCTGCGTGCGCGGCTTCTTCGCGACGGATGCGAAGGGCGCTCGCACGGCCGATCGCCTCACGAGCATTCCCGCCGTGGTCATGCTCGTGGGCCTGGTGTGCTCCTTCTTCCACCTGGGTGACCCGGGCCACGTGTTCGGCATGCTGACGGGCATCGGGCACTCCCCGCTGTCCAACGAGATCCTGGTGGCGGCCATCGCCATCGTCATCGGCGTGGTCTACTGGGTGATCTGCCTGGTCAAGGGTCTGAACGAGGGCGGTCACAAGGTGTTCGGCACCGTGCTTCTGGTGGCGGCCGTCGTGTGCGCCGTGTTCACGGGCACGGCCTACGCCATCCCCACCATCCCCACGTGGGATACCCCCTGCAACTGGATCGGCCAGCTGGGCCTGGCCCTGCTGGGCGGCAGCGCCCTGGCTGCCGCGTCCCTGGCGCTTGCCGGCTATGAGCTGGACAAGCAGGCCTCCCTGGCGCTCAAGGCCTGCGGCGGCATCGGCCTGGTGGTCGTAGCGGCCGTCCTCGTGGCCCAGGCGGCGCTGTCTGCCGCGGCTGTAAGCTCGGTGGGCGTCCTGCTCGGCTCGGTGATGACGGACTACGCCACCGTGGGCGCCGCCTGCGTGGTGCTGTGCGCCGCGGGGTACGCCCTGTTCGCCTGTGGTCGCGTCCGCGTCGTGCCGGCGTGGCTCGGTGTGGTCTGCGTCATGGTGGGCCTGGCCCTCATGCGCGTCGACTTCTACGGCGTGTTCCTGTCGGCTGGGCTGGCCTACCTGTAAGCCCTCCCTTCGCCGTGGCGTGCGGGGCCTGTTGGCCCTCGGGCGCCGCGGCTTCTCGGCGGCGGCTGCCTTCCCCTCCCGGTGGCCGCCGCCGGTCTTCCAAGAGAAAGGTGCGCCATGAACAGCGCGACGCACGATCCCTTCGATGGTTCCCACCTTGACGCCGTCTGCGGGCCGGATGCCGCTGCCGGGGATATGGCTGAGGGTTCGGCCGAGGTTCCGACCGAGGTTCCGACCCTCTCGCTGGAAGACGTCGCCCTCAGCGCGTCGGTGCTGGGGGCCCTGTTCTACTTCGATCCCGATGACGAGCGCTGCGCGGCCGCCCTTGCCTTCGCGCTGTCGCCGGACGCCGCGACCCAGTGGCCCGGGGCCGATGGCTCCGGGGACGCCGTGAACCAGGCCTTCGCGCTCATGCGGCGCAACGCCGAGACGCAGGAGACGAAGCGGGGCGAGACGCTGCACCAGACCTTCGCGCGGCTGATGGTGGGTCCCGGGCACCTGGTGGCCCCGCCGTGGGGCTCGGTGTACACCGATCCCGAGAGCGTGATCTTTGGCAACCTGACGCTAGACGTGCGTGCCTGGCTGCGCGAGAACGGCGTGAAGATGCACCTCGACCTGCGTGAGCCGGAGGATCACTTCGGCCTCATGCTGACCATGTTCTCGTGGGCCGTGCGCAATGGCGCGTCTGACGAGGCGCTGCGCGAGCTGCTCGAGCAGCACCTGCTCCCGTGGGCGCCGCGCTACCTGGAGCTGTTCGGCGCGGGATCCGAGGGCACGTTCTACGAGGGGCTCGGCGCGCTGGCCGCGGCGACGCTGGCTGCGTGGGTGGACGCGCTCGACCTCGAGCCGGCCACGAGGCGCCTGTACCGGTAGCGCGGGGGCTTGGTCTCCGGGGGGGGGCTCGAAAGCGGGCCCTCGTCACCCGCGCCCGCCGACCCTTCCCGCAGAGCGCGGGAACGTGCCGGATCGTCGTCGTTTGCCCCGCTCGGGCGCCTCGCGCGCTACCATAGGCGGTACTCATTGACGTCTACCGAGGAGCGACTATGGTCGAAGCGCTGGACATCCAGGTGCGCGGCATCGTGCAGGGCGTGGGGTTTCGTCCCTTCGTGTATCGCCTGGCAAAGAAGTACCTGATCAACGGCTGGGTGCTCAACGCAGCCGATGGCGTGTTCATCCACGCCGAGGGCGAGTCCAAGCTGCTGGACGAGTTCGTGATGGAGCTGGCGGACAACCCGCCGGCCGCCGCGCAGGTATCCGAGGTTGAGCTGCACGAGGTGCCGCTGGAGGACTTCGACTCCTTCGAGATCCGCTTCTCGGACGAGGGCGCGGTGGAGAAGACGACGCTCGTGTCGCCCGAGCTCGCCACCTGCGACGACTGCGTGGCCGAGCTGCTCAACCCCAACGACCGCCGCTATCGCTACCCGTTCATCAACTGCACCAACTGCGGTCCCCGCTTCACCATCATCGACGCGCTGCCCTACGATCGCGCCAAGACGTCCATGAAGGATTTTCCCATGTGCGACCGCTGCGCCGCGGAGTACGCCGACCCGCTGGACCGGCGCTTCCACGCGCAGCCCGACGCGTGCTTCGAGTGCGGCCCGTCTGTGTCGTGGCGCGAGGGGGAGGGCCCCGTCACCTGGGGGCGCACGCGCGAGCAGAGCGATGCCGTGTTCGCGCGCGCGGCCGAGCTGCTGCTGGCCGGCAAGGTGCTGGCCGTGAAGGGCCTGGGCGGGTTTCACCTGGTGTGCGACGCCAACAACCCCCAGGCGGTGGCCACGCTGCGGGCGCGCAAGCATCGTGAGGGCAAGGCCTTCGCCGTCATGGCCCCGTCCGTCGATGCCGCCCGCGTTCTGTGCGACGTGAGCGACGCGGAAGAGGCGCTGCTCGCGGGATCGGCGCGTCCCATCGTGCTGCTGCGCAAGCGCGCGGACGCCGCGCTGGCCCCCGGGGTGGCCGACCTGCTGCCTGAGCTGGGTGTCATGCTGCCCTACACGCCCGTCCAGCACCTGCTGATGCACGACTTCGCCGAGTCGCGGGCGGCTGCGGAGGGCGTGCAGGCCAACCCGCCGCTGCTCGTGATGACCTCGGGCAACCTGCACGACGAGCCCATCGTCATCGACGACGAGGAGGCCTACGAGCGCCTGGCCGGCGTGGCGGACGCCTTCCTGGGCAACAATCGCCCCATCCTGACGCGCTTCGACGATTCCGTGGTGCGCGTCATCCGCGCCGGCAGCGCGGGCGACGCGGTGCAGGTCATCCGCCGTGCCCGCGGCTACGCTCCGCTGCCCATCGAGGTGCCCCAGATCAAGGCGGAGGAAGCGGCGTCCGGCGCCCCCGCGCGCGGGGACATCTTCGCCACCGGGCCCGAGCAGAAGAACACGTTCGCGCTGCTGCGCGGCGCCGAGGCGTTCGTGTCGCAGCACATCGGCGACATGGAGAACGCCGACGTGTACGACGCGTGGCTGGCGGCCAAGCGTCGCTTCGAGGGTCTGTTCGAGGTGGAGCCGTCGCTGGTTGCCTGCGACCTGCATCCCGAGTACCTCACGACGAAGTGGGCGCTTGACCAGGACCTTCCCGTGGTCCGCGTGCAGCATCACCATGCCCACGTCGTGTCGGTGATGGCCGAGCACGGGCTTGCGGACGCCGTGTGCGGCGTCGCGTTCGACGGGACGGGCTACGGTCCCGACGGCGCCATCTGGGGCGGCGAGGTGCTGCTGGCCAACCCGGCAGCGTTCGAGCGCTTCGGCAACTTCGCCTACGTGCCCATGCCGGGCGGGACGGCTGCCGTCAAGCACCCGCTGCGCATGGCCTACGGCGCGCTGTGGGCCTTCGATCTGCTCGACCATCCCGGCGCGGCGCCGGCGCTGGAGGCCCTGGGCGAGGCGGCCGGCGTGTGCGACGCCATGATCGAGCGCGGGCTCAACACGCCCATGACCTCGTCGGTCGGGCGGCTGTTCGACGCGGCGAGCGCGCTGCTGGGGCTGTGCCTCGAGCCGGCATACGAGGGGGAGGGCGCCATCCTGCTGGAGGCCGCCATCGAGGGACGCGTGCCCTCGGCCTTCGCGGGCCGCTTCGGGACGGACGGCGTCGCGGGCGCGGCCGATGTCGCCCGGGTGTCCGCCGAGGCGCGCGTGGACGAGGCTCCCGCCCATGCCGCGCGCGACGAGGCGGCCGACGACCTGACCGCCGCCGAGCGCTACGCCGTCACGGTGACGAAGAACGTGGCCACCGAGGCCAGCACCGCGCAGGACACCTCGGTGGTGCTGTTCGACGCGGCGCCCACGTTCACGGCGCTGCTGGACGACTTCGCCACCGGCGTGCCCGTGCCCGTCATCGCCCGGCGGTTCCACGACGCCATCGCCAGCGCCATCGTCATGGCGGCCGAGCTGGTGCGCGCGCTGTACGGCATCTCGGTGGTGGCGTTGTCGGGCGGCGTGTTCATGAACCGCTACCTGATGGAGAAGGTGCTGGTCGAATTGGAAGAGGTCGGCTTCACCACCGCGGTCAACCGCGATTTGCCGCCGAACGATGGCTGCCTGTCGCTCGGGCAGGCTGTGGTAGCATGGGCGCAAACCACGACGGGGGAGGCTCCCGCGTCCCGCTAGCGGCGGGTGGCGGGGCCTTGCGCGGTGGCGTCGTGCCGGCTCGCGGCGCTGTGCCGTCCGGCGCTGACGCCCACGCCCGCCCCGAGCGAGAGAAAGCGTGTCAGACCATGTGCCTAGCCATACCCGCCAAGATCACCGAACTCGAGGACGGCGGCCTCGCCACCGTCGACATCCTGGGCGTCACCCGGGAGATTTCCGTTGACCTGACGCCGTCTGCCCAGGTGGGAAGCTACGTGCTCGTGCACGCCGGCTTCGCCATCGAGGTGGTGGACGAGCAGTTCGCCCAGGAGACCATCGACCTCATCCGCCAGTTTCCCGAGTTGGCAGGCGAAGACCTTCCCCCCGCCGACCCGGCTCTGGCCGGCGCGCCCGTGGCCGCCACGACGCCCTCGCCGGCGTCGGTGCTGGCCGCCCTGGCCGAGGACTAGCCATGGCCGACCTCAAGGAGGACCTCAAGGCGTTCAAGGACCCGGCGCTCGCCCGCGGCCTGGTGGAGTCCATCGAGGCTTGGGCGCCCGACAACGCCACGCTCATGGAGGTGTGCGGCACCCACACCGTGGCCATCGCCCGCAACGGCATCCGCGGCCTCATGCCCGAGGGCGTGCGCCTGGCGTCCGGCCCCGGCTGCCCGGTGTGCGTCACGTCCAACCACGACATCGACAAGGTCATCGCCCTCGCCCGCGTGCCCGGCGTGACCATCGCCACGTTCGGTGACATGACGCGCGTGCCCGGCTCGACGTCCAGCCTGCTGGCCGAGCAGGCGGCCGGCCGCTCCGTGGAGATCGTGTACTCGCCGCTCGACGCGCTCAAGCTGGCCGCCGACAACCCCGATCGCCAGGTGGTGTTCGTGGGCGTGGGCTTCGAGACCACCACGCCGCTCGTGGCCATGGCCGTCAAGCGCGCCAAGGCCGCCGGCCTGCGCAACTTCAGCGTCTACGGCGCCCACAAGAACATGCCCGGCGCGCTGGAGGCCATCATCAACGACCCGCGCCTGAAGGTGGACGCGCTCATCCTGCCTGGTCACGTCAGCACCATCATCGGCGTGGAGCCCTATCGGTTCCTGGCTGAGAAGTACGGCATCCCTGGCGTCATCACCGGCTTCGAGCCCGTGGACGTGCTGCAGGGCATCGCCATGATCATGCGTCAGCTGCACGAGGGCCGCTCGGAGATCGAGATCGCCTACGCTCGCGGCGTCATGCCCGAGGGCAACCCCGTGGCGCTCGCCGCCATCGACGAGGTGTTCGAGACGTGCACCGCCACGTGGCGTGGCCTGGGAGACATCCCCGGATCGGGCTATCGCATCCGCGAGGAGTACGCCGACTTCGATGCCCTGCGCCGGTTCGATCCCGAGGTGGAGCCCACCGTCGAGCCCCGCGGCTGCCGCTGTGGCGACGTGCTGCGCGGCATCATGGCGCCGTCTGAGTGCCCGCTGTTCCGCACCGTCTGCACGCCCGAGAACCCCGTGGGCCCGTGCATGGTGTCCAGCGAGGGAAGCTGCGCCGCGTACTACCGGTACTACTGACGCGGACGCCGGGGCGGGACGCGCGCGGCACTCCCGCCCGAGGGTCCTGGCCGCCTCTAGAACAGGCTCATCTGATCGGGATTGACGCGACGCCCGCGTGAGGCGGCGGCCTGCTCCTGCGCCTCCAGCGCGATGCGTGCGCGATCGGCCAGCGCGGCTAGGTCCTCGTGCGTGCCGTCAAGCCAGGTCAGCGCCTCGGCGGGGGAGAGCACCAGCGGCATGCGATCGTGGACGGCGCCGACGACGGCGTTGGGCTCGGTGGTGACCACGGTGAAGCGGTCTCCCTCGCGCAACCCGGCCAGCAGCAGCACGCCCCCATCGCCTGGTGCGGCGAAGCGGAACTGCGGGCGATGCCCCCGCGACGATCCGCTCGCGGCACCCGTGCCGCCGGCGGCGTTCGCGGCACCCGGAAGGCCCACGCCGCTTGCGCGAGCTGCGTCGTCCGACGCGTTCGCACGACCCATGGCGTCGGTCGTGCCCACCCCCTCGAGCGGCAGCGGATCGCTCGGCGGCTCCACGTTGCGCGTCTCGAAGAACGCCGCCACAGGCACGAGGCACCGGCCGTGCTCAAGCGGCCCGCGCCACATCGCGCTGCCGCCAAGTGCCGACTCGAGGCGCGTGTTGAACACGAGGCCCGTCTTCCAAGACACCTCAATTCCCCAGGTGAGCTCGGTGCGGCGCAGGGAAGCGGCGATCTTTTCGCGCGAGGCGCCGCTTTTCCGCGGGTCGACCTCTTCCGCGTTCTCTCTCCCGGGGCCTTCGTTTTCGAGGTCGACGGCCCCGTGCGATGCGGCGCTTCCCAGGCCGACGTCCTCGGGCTCCGCGGTGATGACCCAGCACGAGCTGCCGGGATAGGCGTCGATGTCTTCGAGGTCACGCGGCCTTCGCACGTGGGCCGATGCGGCCGGATTATCTGCCCCGGGCCCCAGGGCGCCCTCGTCCATGAGGCGGGCCACCGTGCGCAAGCGGTCGATGACGAGGTCGACCTCCTCGGCCGTGAGCGGGGTAAAGCGGTGGCACATGGCATCTCCCGTCGTCGCGTCCTTTCCGGTGACCACTATAATTCCTCTCATGACGACACAACGAGAAAAGCACCGCGCCGTTTCTTCGGGCCGCGCCGAGACGGAGCCGCGCCCCGCCCCTGAGTCTTTGCTCCAGGAAGCAGGGCCTGCTCCCGGTGGGGAGATGGGCAAATTCGCAGGGGAGAAGTCCTGCGACCGGACTTCTACGTCGCGCCCATCGGCGCATGAACGGTCCTCTGCTTCGTCTGGCGTCTCTTCCCCAACGTGCGGTCGATCTCCCGTTCAGCCCGCTGATGCGGACCTGGCAACGCGGGGACAATCCCACTATATGTATGTGCTCGAGTGCGTGGACGGGTCGCTCTACACGGGCTATGCCGTCGACGTCGAGCGCCGGGTGGCCGTGCACAACGCGGGACGCGGCGCCAAGTACACCCGCGCCCGCCGTCCCGTGACGCTGCTGGCCTACGCGCAGTTCGCCACCAAGCACGACGCGATGCACGCGGAATACTGCTTCAAGCAGCTCAGCCGCGATGAGAAGGACGCCCTGTTGGCGGCCGCCTCGCGCAGCTCCCTCGAGCAGGCCCTCCGCGACCTGCTGCTCTAGCGTGGGTGTGCCCCGACCCTCTCTTCAATGCATCTCTATTGCGGGAATCCGCTCATTTTCAGCGGTTTCCGAGCGTCGTCCCGTGCGCTCGAAGTGATGCTCTCTCTGTTTCCCCTGGTCAGCGGGATTCTGTATGCCCCGCTCCGTGGGCTGTTCCCCGAAATCGCTGGAGAGCCACTCGAAAACCGTCCAAAATGAGCAAAAAACGCGGTTGGTAACGATTTTGGGCGGAGCCTCCTCTGAGAATGACACCAAATCCCAGGGCCTACCTGGCACCGACGCAGCCGACCAGGCAAAACGCCAACCGAAGAGGCGCTGCTGTCACAAAGCACCCCCGAGAAATCGTTCGCAACCGAAAAAACAAGCAGATTGACCGCGGGATAGGGGGAGGCGCATCCGAGTGCACCAAGTTCGCGGCTTGCCGCCATCCCGTGTCCGCCCTTTGCCCCGATCCGTGCTCGTCCTCTGTCTTCGCGTTCGGCGTTCCCTTGCTTCTGGTCGCCGTGGGCACCCCTGCCGCTTCTGCTCTCTTGACCGGCGTATCGTGTGCCTCGGCGGCTGTTCCGGCGTTTCTCGCACCCGCGTTCCTTTCTGCTGTGCCATAGCACGCGTCTTTCTTCATGGTGCTCCGCCTATGGGGCTTCCCTCGCTCCCTCCCGGCCTGCGCCCCTGGCTCCTTATCGCTGCGCGCCTTGATAGCTGCTCGCCTCTGATGCTTCAGCCTCCGGGGCTCTTCGTTCTTCGCTCTTCCGCCCGCCCCTTTCGCGCCGGCGCGCTCGCGCTCGGCGGCTGTTTGGGCGGCGAGATCTCCCCAGGTATCGGTTCGGTAATAAACCCCTCATCAGCCACATCCCAATTCACAAAGCCGCCACAAGTTGAGTATCATCATCCTGGTTTCATTGGGGCTTGTTCTGGAGAAGCGAGATGGGTCGCCCCGTGGTCCGAATCATGCGTCAGGGCTCTTCTGTCCGTTGCCTCCTCGGGCGATGACAGGGAGTCTGACGACGGGCGGTGCCGCACGATCGGCGCACGACGCCCGCGGGTTGGCCACGGTTGCGCTGCCATCGGTTTCTCCAGGGCAAGTGTTCTAGCAAGAGGAGGTGTGAGATGGAAATCTTCACCGACGTCGCGTTGCTCTCGCGCATTCAGTTCGCGCTCACCGTGGCGTACCATTTCCTGTTCGTCCCGCTGTCCATCGGCCTGGGCCTCATCCTGGCCATCTGCGAGACGCGCTACTACCGCAGCCGCGATGAGCGCGACGCGGCGGCCACCCACTTCTGGGTGAAGATCTTCACCGCCACGTTCGCCATCGGCGTGGCCACGGGCATCACCATGGAGTTCTCGTTCGGCACCAACTGGGCCAACTACTCGCGGTTCGTGGGCGACATCTTCGGCGCGCCGTTGGCCGCCGAGGCGCTGTTCGCGTTCTTCCTGGAGTCGGTGTTCCTGGGCGTGCTGCTGTTCGGCCGCAAGCGCGTCAGCCGCAAGGCCTACCTGGTATCGGCCTGGCTCGTGTGGTTCGGCTCGTGCCTGAGCGCGCTGTGGATCCTCATCGCCAACTCCTGGATGCAGACGCCGGCCGGCGCGGCCCTCAACGCCGCGGGTGACGAGGCCATCATCAC
>JAAWAY010000052.1 GCA_022792415.1 Eggerthellaceae bacterium
CCGCCCACACCATCGGGCTGTCCGTCGATCCCGTGACAGCCGTCATCCTGTGCGTGCTGGCCGCCGTGTCCGCCTGCGGCGCGTCGGGCGTTGCCGGCGGGTCGCTGCTGCTCATCCCGCTGTGCTGCTCGCTGTTCGGCATCGGCAACGACATCGCCATGCAGGTGGTGGCTATCGGCTTCATCATCGGCGTCATCCAGGACTCGTGCGAGACGGCGCTCAACTCGTCGTCGGACGTGGTGTTCACCGCCACCGCCGAGTACCGCGCGCAGATCAAGGCCGGCAAGGAGGTCCACCTGGGCAAGGACGCGTTCTCCCTCGACGAGATGGAGTAGCGCCCCCTTCCACCCGGTATGCGGCGAGCGCCCCGGCTTCGTGCCGGGGCGCTCGTGCGTTCGGGGGAATGTTTGGGCCGCGGGGCGCCGTGGCAGCTGCGAGGGCCCGGCGCGGGGCGCGGGATGCGCGGGTCGGGGCTGCGCGCAAGTGCGGCACGCGCGCCGGCTACAGCGCCTTGCTCATCCACTGGTGCTCGACGTGCTCGTCGAGCTCGATGGGGCCGTAGGGGGCGTAGCCCGCCTTCTCGTAGAAGGGCTGCGCGCTGCACTGGGCGTGCAGGTGCATCTCGGTGGCGCCGGCCTCGCGGGCGATGCGCTCGGACTCGGCCAGCAGGCGCGATCCCAGGCCGCCCTTGCGTGCCTCGGGCAGCACCGCCAGGCGCCCGAACACCCAGCGGCCGGGCGCGTCCTCGAGCATCGGCTCGAGCGCCGCGGGGAACACCCGCGCACAGCCCATGAGCGCGCCGTCGCCGTAGAGCGTGACGTGCACCATCTCGGGCACCTCGTCCACGGGGCCGAACTCGTCCTTGAAGCCCTGCTCGTCCATGAACACGCGCGTGCGCACGACGCGGGCGTCCGGGTAGGCCTCGGGGCCGTGCTTGAACGTCAGATCCATCGGGTTCCTCCCTTGCCTCGTTTGACTCGGCCTAGCTTAGCCCTCCCCGGGGGCCGCTGTCCAGGCGCCCTGCCGACACGCGGGGATCCCGCTTCCCAGCGGAGGCGCCCGATCGGCGGAGGCCACCACCAGGGCACGGACGTCCACTGCAACGGGATCAGCCCGCAGCCCGTCGGAACGAAAAAGGGCCAGCCGAGACTGACCCTTCAAGTTTCTGGCTCCCCGGGTAGGATTCGAACCTACAACCCTTCGGTTAACAGCCGAATGCTCTGCCGTTGAGCTACCGAGGAATGTGCGCGGCCTTCTGGCCCGATGCGCAAGTTGAAATTATACCCGAACGCCACGGGGGCGCAAGGGGGTAATTTCAACGTCGGCGAGCGGCGCCAACTTGCGATGCGGAGCGCCCCGCATCACCCGGCGGGACCGCGGGCTCCCCCGCCGCCCCGCCGCGACGAGCGCTACACGAAGATGAACATCAGCAGGAACGCGAGCGACGCCACCCACATGAGGGGCTTGACATCGCGCACGCGCCCGCGCGCCACCATGAGGATGACGTAGGCGATGAAGCCCAGGCCGATGCCGTTGGTGATGGAGTACGTGAACGGGATGCCCACGATGACGAGGAACGCCGGGAACGCCATCTCCGGGTCCTTCCAGGAGATGTCGCCCACGTCGGTCATCATGAGGAAGCCCACCACCACGAGCGCGCCGCACGTGGCCGGGCCCGACACCATGCCGAACAGGGGCGAGAGGAAGGCGCACACCAGGAACAGCGCGCCGACGACCATGTTGGCCAGGCCGGTCCGCGCGCCCTCCGACACGCCGGCGCCCGACTCGACGAACGTCGTGATGGAGCTGGCGCCCATGAAGCCGCCGACGATGGCGGCCGAGGAGTCGACGGCCAGGATGGGCTGGATGTCCTTGACGTTGCCCTGCGCGTCGGCGAAGTCACCCTGCTTGCCGATGGCCACCACCGTGCCCATGGTGTCGAAGAAGTCGCTCATGAGCAGGCTGAACACGAACAGCAGCAGCGCGGGCTGCAGGAACACCTGCACGATGGCCATCTGGCCGTCCACCACCTGGAACGGCGCGGCGAACGTGCTGAAGTCCAACCCGAAGCTCCAGCTGGAGGGCATGGGCGTCACGCCCAGCGGGATGCCGATGATAACGGCCACGACGATGGAGATGAGCAGCCCCCCGCGCACGCCGATGATCTGCAGGATGACGGCGCACACCAGCGACACGAGCGCCACCAAACACCCCGGGTCGGACAGCTCGCCCAGGGCCAGCAGCGTCGAGTCGTCGGCGATGACCAGGCCGGCGCCCTTCAGGCCGATGAACGCGATGAACAGGCCGATGCCGATGCCGATGGCATGGCGCAGGTCAACGGGGATGGCGTCCATGACCGCCTTGCGCAGGCCGCCCAGCACCAGGCCCAGGATGACGACGCCCTCCAGGAACACCACGGCCATGGCCACGCGCCAGTCGATGCCCAGCGAGCCGCACATGCCGTAGGCGACGATGGCGTTGATGCCCATGCCCGACGCCAGGCACACCGGCCGGTTGGCGATGAGGCCCATGGCCACGGTCATGACGGCCGCGCCGAGGCAGGTCGCCGTGAGCGCCGCGTCGAACGGGATGCCCGCGTCCGCCAGGATGGCCGGGTTCACGGCCACGATGTAGGCCATGGCCAGGAAGGTGGTGAGACCTCCCAGCACCTCCGTCGTCACCGTCGACCCGCGCTCGCGGATCTTGAAGAACTGCTCCATGGGCACTCCCCTTTCGACTTTGTCCCCACTCCTACTTCCTGGCGCCAGTGTAGCAAAAACGCCGCGCCGGCAGGGGGAGCGCGCGAATATGCGCGGCAGCGGGCTCGCGACGCAACGTCCCGCGCCAGGGGGATGACGCGGGGCCACCAGGGCCCCGCCCTTAGCACCGGCGTCATCCAAAGCAGGATTTTCCCAGTTCAGAACCTCATACCAACAGAATGAGCACCCGCGCGGCCCCATACCGCCCTGCTGAAATCGACGTTCCCACTCAACCTGGGGGAGGTCGCCGGCCGCCGGCGCCCTAACCTTCACGGCATCGCAACCGCGCCGATCCGCCCGAGGAGGGGCAGGCCCGGCGCGGCGGGTGTGAGAGACCCGAGGCCCGCGACAGCGACCGCACGAGGGGGCGGGCCCCAATCGCTCGGCATCCTGAGGGCACCGGAGGAGGAGCCCTCCCGTGAAAGGAGAGAGAATGGCCAAACCTGAAACGACGGACGCAGCCAAGACGCCGGGCTTCGCCTGGGCGATCCTGGGCATCGTCTACCTGCTGAGCATCTCGGCCGCCATGCTGTGGTTCTCGGCGCCCCCGATGGCCGGCAGCATCATCCCGGCCTACATCGTCCAGCTGGGACCGGAGAACATCAACTCGAACTTCGGCATGCTGATGAACACCATCGCCTACGGCGCCATCGTGTCGTCGCTCATCGCCATCTTCCTGCAGAACAAGATCGGCGTGAAGTGGATCCTGGTGCTGGCCGGCGCCTGCCTGGTGGTCGGCGGCCTCATGGCGGCCCTGTCGGGCACCGACTTCGGCCTGCTCAACGGCAGCCGCGTCATCGCCGGCCTGGGCATCGGCTTCGTGGCCGTGTCCGCCACCACCGCCATCTCCATGTGGTTCAACGACGACAAGCGCGCGCTGGCCATGGCCCTGTGGGCCACGTGGGTGCCCGTGTCCATGCTGGTCGAGTACAACATCATCGTCCCCATCTGCGCCGGCATCGACTTCCACATGACGTGGTGGGTCATCACCGTGCTGGCCGCCATCTCGCTGGTCCTGTGCGTGTTCGCGTACCGCATGCCCAAGGGCGGTCAGATCTCCACGGAGCAGACCTCGCTGCGCAGCGGCGTCAAGTTCATCAAGAAGCGCCAGGTCATCGCTCTGTGCCTGTGCTTCTTCTTCTACAACTTCGTGTCGCACGGCTTCACCACCTACAACCCCACGTTCTTCACGCTGGACCCGGCCGCCGGCGGCATGGGCTGGGATGACGCCCTGGCCAACCTCGTGGCCTCCATCGCGTCCGCGGCCGGCATCATCGCCCCGCTGTTCGGCGCCATCTCCGACCGCCTGCCGTTCAAGAACAAGTACGTGCTCATCGTCATCGGCGCGCTCGGCTACGTGCTGGCCTGCTGCTTCGGCTTCAAGAACCTCGGCCTGCCCATTTTCCTGGTCTACATGGTGTGCATGGTGGTGGCCAACGGCATCGTGGTGGCCTGCGTCCGCCCGATGATGCCGATGCTCGTCGGCCGCGGCGGCTTCACCGCCGTCACGCTGGGCCTGGCCCTCATCACCATCCTCGAGTTCGGCGGCCAGATCTTCACCAGCTACTACGGCATGGCCATCGACGCCATGGGCTTCTCCACCGCCAGCTTCGCCGTGGGCCTGCCCGTCGCGGTGCTCATGGTCATCGCCGCGGTGCTCGTCAAGCCCGACAAGGAGCTCATCGAGGCCAGCGAGCACGCGCCACAGCACTAGTCCCCCGACAACCGCGGCGGGCCACCGGCTCGCCGAGAGCAAGCACGATCCGATAGGAAGAGAGGAAGACATGACTGAGGAGATCGAGTACCACTGGGGCGAGATCGACGGCAAGCGCTACAAGCGCGGCAGCCGCCTGGCCCAGAAGACCGAGGGCATCAAGCCCGCGGCCAAGACGCCCGACGTGCCCTGGACCTGGGAGGAGGACGGCATGACCGTCATCCGCGGCACGGCCCGCTCGGCGCCCGGCTGCCACAACGTGTGCGGCATCCTGTCCTACGTGAAGGACGGCAAGCTGGTCAAGGTGGAGGGCGACCCGGAGGACCCCTACAACCAGGGCCGCCTGTGCAGCCGCTGCCTGTGCATCCCCGACTACGTGTACCACGAGGAGCGCCTGCTCTACCCCATGAAGCGCGCCAAGGCCGATCGCGGCAAGGACAAGTTCGAGCGCATCACCTGGGATGAGGCCTACGACATCATCGTCGAGAACTTCAAGCGCGTCGCCGAGACCTACGGCCCCGACAAGATCGCCTGCTGCCAGGGCACCGGCCGCGACATCCACCAGATCACGCGCATCAACGCGTCGGTGGGCTCCCCCAACGAGGGCGTCCCCTACTTCGCCGGCAACTCCTGCTACCTGCCGCGCATCGCGTCGATGGCCTGCATGCTGGGCGACCCCTGCGTCATGGACTGCTCGCAGTTCCTGGTGGACCGCTACGACGACCCCCGCTACACGGTGCCCGAGTACTGCATCGTGTGGGGCCACCAGCCCTTCTACTCCAACGCCGACGGCTTCTACGGCCACTGGATCCTCGACCTGATGAAGCGCGGCATGAAGGTGGCCGTCATCGACCCGAAGCTCACCTGGATCGCCGCGAAGGCCGGCCAGGACTGGCTGCGCGTGCGCCCCGGCGGCGACGGCGCCCTGGCCATGGCCATGCTCAAGGTCATCTGCGATGAGAAGCTCTACGACCAGGAGTTCTGCGACAAGTGGGTCTACGGCCTGGAGGCCGTGTGCGAGCGCGTCGCCCAGATGGACCTCGACGAGCTGTGCGAGCGCGCCTGGGTGTCCAAGGAGGACGTGCAGCGCGTGGCCCGCACCTACGCCGCGGCCAAGCCGGCCGCCATCCAGTGGGGCGTGGCGCTCGACCAGCAGACGGGCGGCCAGCAGGCGGCCCACGCCGTGACGGCCCTGTGGTGCATCACCGGCAACCTGGACATCCCGGGCGGCAACGTCATCGGCCAGGCGTGCTGGGGCATCGAGCAGCCCAACTGGACCGGCACCTGGGGCTATGACGAGCTCATGACCCCCGAGGAGGCGGCCAAGCGCATCGGCGTGGAGCGCTACCCGATGTTCGCCGTGGGCTTCAAGAACCTGTCCTCCAACGCCACCATCGAGGCGTGGCAGCGCGGCGAGGTGCCCATCCGGGCGGCCTACTTCGCCACGAACAACTTCCTGGCCACCATGGGCGCCCAGGCCGAGCAGCAGCTCGAGTGGTACAAGCAGATCGACTTCTGCGTGTTCCAGGACCTGTTCATGACCCCGTCCATGATGGCGCTGGCCGACGTGGTGCTGCCCGCGGCCACCTACGAGGAGCGCAACGGCTTCGGCGGCCTGAACCCCTACCGCATCAGCTGCATCAACAAGGCCATCGAGCCCGTGGGCGAGACCAAGGCCGACAACACCATCTTCCTGGAGCTGGGCAAGCGCCTCGTCGAGGCCATCAAGCCCGAGAACGCCGACATCGCGTGGCCCTGGGACAGCGTCGAGGAGATGTGGGACTACGCGCTCGAGGACGGCGGCTTCACGTGGAACGAGCTGCGCGAGTCCACCTGGAAGTACCCGGAGTTCGAGTACCGCAAGTACGAGAAGGGCCTGCTGCGCCCCGACGGCCAGCCCGGCTTCTCCACCGAGACGGGCCGCGCCGAGATCTACTCGATGGTGTTCCACCACACCTCCTGGTCGGGCCTCGACCCGCTGCCCAGCTACGTCGAGCCGGCTGAGAGCCCCTACAGCGCCCCCGAGGACGTGGCCGACTACCCCTACATCGTGACGTCGGGCGCCCGCGTGCCGCACTTCTTCCACTCCGAGCAGCGCCAGGTCAAGAAGCTGCGCACCCTGCACCCCGACCCGCTGTGCTACATCCACCCCGAGACGGCCGCCAAGCACGGCATCGCCGAGGGCGACTGGATGTGGCTGGAGAACAAGCACGGCAAGTGCAAGTACAAGGCCAAGTTCGACGAGAACTACGACCCGCGCGTCATGCAGTGCGACCACGGCTGGTGGTTCCCCGAGCGCAAGGACCAGGCCGAGGAGAACCTCGACAACGAGATGGACGGCCTGTTCGGCGTGTTCGAGAGCCAGATCAACAACCTGGTTCCCTTCGAGGCCGGCGTGTCGGGCTTCGGCTCCAACTACAAGTCGATGATGTGCCGCATCTACAAGGACGGCGACGTGCCGCCCGCCATCACCCCGGCCCCGGCCGACGCCGGCGCCACCCCCACGGCCCAGGACACGGCCGTGACCACCGAGAACCGTCCGCTTCCCGAGGAGAGGTAAGAGACATGGCAACGAGAGGAATCCTGGTCGACGTCAACTACTGCACCGGCTGCGAGGCCTGCGTGCTGGCCTGCCAGCAGGAGCACGGCTACACCGAGAAGGAGTTCGGCGTCCGCATCACCCAGCTCGGCCCGCTGGCCATCGACCCGGCCGTCAAGCACTACGAGTTCGACTTCATCCCACAGTTCACCGACTGGTGCGACCTGTGCGCCGACCGCACGGCCAAGGGCAAGAGCCCCTCGTGCGTCCAGCACTGCCAGGCCCAGTGCCTGAGCTGGGGCACCGTGGAGGAGCTGGCCTCCTCCATCACCGGACCCAAGCAGATGCTGGTGGCCGTCAAGGCCGACTAGCCCCACGGGGACCCTCCCGGGCGATGCGCCCGGGGTTCCGCGGGGAGGGAGGCACCACGGGGCGGCCGCCGCGGACGGCGCGCCGCCCCTCCCCCGCCGCAAGGTCCGCGTCCGCGGGCCTGAGAGAGAGGAAGAGTCATGGGCATGGAAGACATCGTCGAGCGCCTGGACCACGTTGACGTGCGCGCCCCGCGCGACTTCAGCCGCCAGGTCACCGCACTCGAGCGCGAGGAGGGCCGCATCGACTGGCGCGTCCGCTGCTCCGAGAACATGGAGAAGATGCGCCACCATGAGGTGACCCCCATCTACCAGCGATAGCCGACGCATACGGGCCGCCTTCCTCGGGGAGGGCGGCCCGCGTCATGACCGACGGGCCCGGGCCGGCAGCGTGCCCCCGGGCCCGATCCGCAGGGGCCCCACGGCCCCGCAGGCACCCCGCCGCGCGCGGGGAGGAGGGAGGATGACGCACCATGGGCACGAACGAAACGCGCCGCGAGCGCGCCGACGAGGGGGCGGCCCACAGCCGGGAGCTGGAGCGGAGGGGATGGATCGTCCTGTTCGCCATGCTGTTCTGCGGCATCATCGTCATCATGAACCAGTACAAGGTGCCCACGTTCATGGGCACGCTCATGCAGGACTTCGGGACGTCGCCGGGCACGACCGGCTGGCTGATGTCGGTCATCGCGGTGGCCGGCATCGTCACCGCCTTCCCCTCGGCGTTTCTGCTCAACCGCTTCGGGCCGCGCCGCATCGGGCTGTTCGGCCTGGCCTTCATGATAGTCGGCTGCGCCGTGGGCGCGCTGGCCTCGACGTTCGCGCAGCTCATCGTCGGACGCCTGCTGGAGGGCGTGGGCGTGGCCATGATGGGCGTGGTGGCCACCACCATCATCTCGATGTACTTCCCCCGCGAGAAGGCGGGGCTTCCCATGGGCATCTGGAACCTGTGGTACGTGGTGGGATCCACCCTGGCCTACAACATCGGCGTCCCCGTGGCGCTGGCGCTGACGGGTGACCCGCACAACTGGCACGCCTGGTGGTGGTTCTCCGACGCGCTGGCGCTGGTGGCCTTCATCGTGTTCGCCCTGCTGGTGTCGGTGCCCCACGCCGGGCGCGGCATCGCCGCCGAGCGCGAGCGCGCCACCGGCCGGCCCGAGCACCGGCCCGCCTCGCTTCTGCTGGAGGGCTTCAAGGTCAAGCGCATGTGGCTGTTCGGCCTGGGCTTCTGCTTCCTCATGTTCACGTCGCTGTCCGTGCTCACGTGGGTGCCCACCTACGTGCAGGAGATCGAGGTGGGCCGCGCGCTGGCCGCGGGGGCGTCCCTGGCCGACGCGCAGGCGCAGGGCGGCGTGGCCGGCGGCTCCATGGCCTCGCTCGGGTTCGCCGCGTCCATCCCCATGGCGCTGGTGACGGCGTTTCTGCTGGGCCGGTTCCAGACGCTGCGCGCCCGCAACGTCATGGTGGTCATCGCCGGGTTCTGCGCGTTCTTCTACGTGGGCGCGTTCCTGGTGCCCTACGACTACCTGCCCGCCTACCTGGTGCTGCTGGGGCTCGAGAGCGGCTGGACGAGCGGCGTGGTGTGGTCGATGGTGCCCGTCACCATGCCCAAGCGCGTGACGATGCCGGTGGGCATGGCCATCATCATCTTCTTCCAGGGGGTGTCCAACCTGCTGTGCACGCCGGTGGTGGGCTACGTCATCGGGGAGGCCCAGGTGTGGACGAACGTGGCGCCGCTGTGCGCCGCCACCGCCACCATCGGCACCGTGCTGTGGATCGTCTACGTGCTGACCAAGCCGCCGGTGTTCGAGGAGGACGAGGAGCCCTCCGAGCTGGACGCCCTGGCCGAGGAGGCCGGCGCGTTGGGCGCCGAGGTGGCCTGATGGCGGGCTGGCGCTGCGAGGTGTGCGTGGGCTGCGGGCGCTGCCTCGAGACCTGGGGGCTCACCGGCGCGGACGCCGCGTCGGGGGCGACCAACTGGGCCGACGCCTTCAAGGCCCTCGACGACGGCAGCGCCGGCGCTCCCCCGCCCTGCCCCGCGGCCCCGGGGGCGACCGCGCCGGACGCGCCCCGCCACGCCGCCCGCCCCGCC
>JAAWAY010000053.1 GCA_022792415.1 Eggerthellaceae bacterium
CCCAGCTCCTGGCAGCGCTGCAGGTACTCCGCCGTGACGATCTCGGCCGTGACGGCGATGGACACGCCCGGCTTGTCGCTCACGTCGCACACGAAGGCGCCCTGGCGGCGCTTCGACTGGATGTAGCCGTCCTCTTCGAGGCTCTGGTACACCTTGCTCACGGTGTTGTAGTTGATCTCCACGTCGGCAGCCAGGCCGCGCACGGTGGGCAGCTGGTCGCCCGGCAGGTAGTAGCCCGACGTGATGAGGTAGATGAAGCGGTTCTTCAGCTGGAGCCAGATGGGCAGGCTGCTCTTCTCGTCCAGCTCGAACAGGTCCCCGGCGGGGATGGTGGCTCCTAGCTTGACCATATGGCGATCAACCCTTCTCTCTCATCGGCGGCCCATCCGGGCGCATGCGGCGCGTCGGCCCGAAGGGCCTGCGCGATCCGGTCGTCGAGCGCCGCGAGGGCGGCGTCTTCCCGATCCGTCCCCGCGTCGTCGCCCAGCGTGAGCACGGCGTCCGGCTCCTGCAATTCTAGCGGACGCTGCATCCCCGCATCCACCACGGCCCAGCGAAGGCACACCGCGCCCGCCAGCACGGCGGCCGCCGCGATGACCGGCAGCTGGGGCCAGCGCTCCCACACGGCGCCCGCACGGGGCCCGCCCAGCAGGCAGGCCGCCTCCGCCGCGAGCGGCAGAGCCAGGCCCACCGCGCAAAACCCGAGCCACCAGGCGGCGGCCAGCGGCCCGTCGAGCAGCGACCAGGCGGACGCGGCGGCGGAGGGATGGTCGCCCGCAGCCGCCATGCCGACGAACAACGCGGCGACCACGGCCTCGGCCACGATGACCACCGCGTCCACCCGCGCGAGCGTCTCCATGAGCGCCGAGGGGCCCGCGCCCTCCGACGCCCAGGCGGCGCACAGCATCAGCAGCGCCGCGCCGCTCGAGGCCGACGACAGCGCGAACAGCGCCGGCAGCCACAGCGACCGCCACAGCGCGAACCCGTGCAGCCCCTGCAGCAGCAGCCCCGTGTAGGCCATGACCACCACGCCCAGGACGACGGCCGCCACCTCGAGCACCGCGACCACGGGGCGGCCCACCTGCGGCAGGTACAGAAACCGCACCGCCGCCAGGACCAGCGCCACCGCCACCAGCGCCACGAGCGACCAGGCGCCCACGGTCATCACCGTCAGCTGCGGCGTCAGGAACAGCGCGAGCACGCGGTCGATGCGCCCCAGGTCGAAGCCGAGGCACGCCACGCCGGCCGCCAGCGCCGCCAGGCCCGTCGCGAACCCCAGCGCCACCGCGCGACGGTCGGGGTCGGCCGGCAGCTCGGGGCCGTGGCCGTCCGCGCCGAACGGCTCGCGCAGCCACAGGAGGTCGGCCAGCGCGCACGCCGCCACGCACCCGGCCCCGGCACCGCCGAGGAACAGGTAGAGCACCGCAAGCTCGCCGAGCATGTCCCCTCCCCCTTCGGACCGTCAGCCGCAGGCGCCGGCAGCCCCTCGCCGCCGACGTCATCCTGGCAAGCAGTATGCCACAAGGAGGGGAAGAAGTATATGACAGCGTGTCATATATCTGGGATGAGGGGCGGGGCGGGCCGCCGCGCCTCGGCGCGTGGGAGCGAGGGCGCGGGGCGGGATGCGCACCCGCCGCTCGAACGGCATCGCGCTGCGCGCCGGCCTCACGGCTGCGCGGGCGGCTCCACGCTCATCATGCGGTACCCCACGCCCACGTGGGTCTGCAGGTACACCGGGTTGGCGGGGTCGGGCTCGATCTTCTTGCGCAGCGTGGCCATGAACACCCGCAGCGACGGCAGGTCGGACGCCACCACCTGGCCCCACACCTCCTTGAGGATGTAGTTGTGCGTGAGCACCTTGCCGGTGTTGCGGGCCAGAAGCGTCAGCAGCTTGTACTCGATGGGCGTCAGGTGCACCTCGGCGCCGTCCCGCGTGACCACGCCCGCGTCGAAGTCGATGGCCAGGCCGCCGTTGCGGTACGCGGAGGGCTGGGGATCGGCCGGGGCCTCGTAGGCCAGGCGGCGCAGGGCCACGCGCACCCGCGCCAAAAGCTCGTCGACGGAGAAGGGCTTGACCAGGTAGTCGTCGGCGCCGGCGTCGAGCGCCGCCACCTTGTCGGCATCCTCCTGGCGGGCCGACAGCACGATGACCGGCGTGCGGGACCAGCCCCGCAGCGCGCGGATGACGTCGACGCCGTCACGGTCGGGCAGCCCCAGGTCGAGGATGACCAGGCTCAGGTCGGGGCGCGACGTGAGGTCTCGCAGGGCCGCGGTGGCCGTGGCCGCCTCGCGGGGGCGGTAGCCGTGCACGTCGAGGGCCGTCGCCACCAAGTTGCGCACGGCCGGGTCGTCCTCCACCACCAGGATCTCAGGCATCTCGCTCGCCATCAGGCGCCTCCTCTTCCGCGCCCGCCGTCGTCTCCGGCAGGCTGAACGTGAACGCGCAGCCGTGGGGCCGCGCGTCGGCCAGGCGTATGTCAGTGCCATGGGCCCGCAGGATGGCACGGCACAGCGCCAGCCCTAAGCCCATGCCGCGCCGGCTGTCGCCGCCCTCGGACGACCGCGAGTAGAACAAGTCGAACACGCGCGCCTTCTCGGCGTCCGCGATGCCGGGGCCGTCGTCGGTCACGGACACCTCCACGCGCGGGCCCTCCGCGGACGCCACCCGGCGCGCCGCCACCGTCACCGTGCAGCCGGCGGGCGTGTGGGCCAGGGCGTTGTTGACGAGGTTGGCGATGACCTGCACGATGAGGCCGCCGTCCATCGATGCCATGAGCAGGTCGTCCTCCAGGCTCACCACCACCTCGTGGTCGTCGGCGCGCCGCGTGCCGTGGCGCAGGGCGCTCGCCACCACGTCGGCCACCAGCTCGGGCTGCAGCACCACCTCGACGCTGCCGTCGTCGAGCCGCGTGACGGACAGCAGGTTCTCCACCAGCCCGATGAGCCAGCGCGCGTCCTCGCTGATGTCGGCGCACAGGCGGCGGCGCTGCTCGTCGGACAGGGGCGCGCCCTCGTCCAGCAGCATGTCGGCCGCCCCGGAGATGCCGGTCAGCGGCGTGCGCAGGTCGTGGGATATGGAGCGCAGCAGGTTGGACCGCAGCGCCTCCTTCTCGGCCTTGACGGCCAGGTCGCGCCGATCGCCCGCCAGCACGAGCGCCTGGGCCGCCTGCCCGCACTCGTCCAGCAGCGCCACCAGCAAATTGCGCTCGAACGACCCGAAGTCCTCGAGGTCGCGCTCCATCACCAGGCCCGCAACGCCGAAGACGTGCTCGTGCGAGCGGATGGGCAGGTAGAGGCAGCGCGCGTCGCGCAGCGTGGCCGTGGTGGCGCCGGCCGGCTCGCCGTTGCCGGCCACCCACGCCGCCACCGCCGCCTCGTCGGGCGACGTGAGCTGCGCCGCGGCCGCGTCCCCGCCGCCCGTCCCCGGCACGTCGTACACCCGCGGCGCGGCCAGCCCGCCCGGCGCGCCCGGAGCCGCCTGGTAGATGACGACGGGGCGGTCGAGGATCTTCACCACCTGGGCGGCCACCGTCTCCAGGCACTGGGGCAGCGTGGCCGCCTCCTGGAGCGCCCGGCTGCTCTCGAGCAGCGCCTCGGTGCGGTACGAGCGGCGCGCGGCCTGGGCGGCCTGCCGCTTGAGGCGGATGGCCAGCGAGGAGGCGACCACCGTCCCCATGAGCAGGAACGCGAAGATCACCGGCGCCGACAGCCCGTAGGCGTGGAACGTGAAGCGCGGCACCGTGAAGAAGAAGTTGTACGCCACCACGCTGCCCAGCGCCACGAGGGCCGCGTAGAGGAACCCGTCGGCGCGCGTGGCGGCCAGCAGCGCAACCAGGAGGTAGATCATGAGGACGATGGGCTCGGCCGGGCTCACGGCCCACACCGCCAGGCCCAGCGCCGTGGCCAGGGCGACGGCCAGCGCGGCGCGCGCCACGTCGGCGCCCGTGGGGGCCAGCCCGTCGCGGACGTGGCGTCGGCCCAGGCCGGCGGGGACATCGGCGCCGGGCACCACCGTCACCGCGGCCTCCGGCGCGGCGCGCATGAGACGATCGGCCACCGTGCGCCGGCCCAGCGGCCGGCGAGGCGACGACGCCACCACCAGCTGGCGCACCCCCGCCGTGGCCGCGTACTGGGCGGCGGGCGCCACGGGGTCGTCGCCGCCCAGGAGCACCGCCCGGCCGCCCAGCTCCTCGGCCAGGTCGAGGGCGGCGCGCGTGGCGGCCTGATCGGGGGCACGGCCATCGCGCGGGGCATCACCCGCGGTTCGGGGCGCGCGGGCCGCCTCGCCCGGCGCCTCCACGGCCAGCGCCGTGAGCGAGCCGTGCAGGGCGTCGGCCAGGTGGGCGGCCGCCCGCACGGCGCGCAAATCGCCCGCGCCGCCCGTCACGACGACGATGACGTCCTCCCCCGCCTCGGCCCGGGGCACCGCGGCGGCCGGGGCGGTGCGCGTCAGGCGGTCGGCCAGGCGGCGCAGCGACAGCTCGCGCAGAGCCGCCAGGTTCGGGCGCGAGAAGAAGTGGGCGAGCGCGGCGCCGGCCCGGCCGGGGGCGTACACCTTGCCCGCCTCCAGCCGCGCGATGAGGTCGTCGGGCTCCAGGTCGACCAGCTCGACGGTGTCCGCGCCGTCGAAGACGCGGTCGGGGACGCGCTCGGACACGCTCACGGCCGTCACGGCGGCCACCTTGTCGTTGAGGCCCTCCAGGTGCTGGACGTTGACGGTGGTGTACACGTCGATGCCCGCGCGCAGCAGCTCGTCCACGTCCTGGTAGCGCTTGAGGTGGCGGCTGCCCGGCGCGTTGGTGTGCGCCAGCTCGTCCACGACGGCCACCTGCGGGCGACGCGCCAGCACCGCGTCCAGGTCCATCTCGTGCAGGACGATGCCCCGGTGCTCGGCCTGGCGGCACGGCACCACCTCCAGCCCGTCGAGCAGCGCCAGCGTGTCGGCGCGGGTGTGGGGCTCGACGTAGCCCACGGCCACGTCGACGCCGGCGTCCTGGGCGCGATGCGCCTCCTGGAGCATGGCGTAGGTCTTGCCCACGCCCGCCGCGTAGCCGAAGAACACCTTCAGGCGCCCGCGGCGGCACGCGCCCTCGTCCTCGTCGCGCAGCGCGCGCAGCAGGGCGTCGGGGTCGGGGCGCCCGTCATCGCGGACGGCGGAGGCGGGCTGCGCGGCGGGGGTCTCGCGGGCGACCTGCACTTCCCCGGCATTCGCTTGATCGCGCCTTGTCATTCCTGACCCCCTTTACGTGCCCCGCCGCACGACGCGCCGCTTGCCCGCCGCTGTCACGCAACACGTGATGACTATCCCACCGTGTGCTGGCCGAATACCGCCATCTGACGCCGGCAGGCTATCGCTAGCCTGCTTTGACAAGGCGCCGGCATCTGACGGATCGTCGCCCTCAGGTGCTCCTTGGCCGCGACCTCGCATACCCTCTGTCGCGACAACTCACGCTACCTGATCGCCGGATTCGCGCGTTGCCCTCATTCCAATGCCGTCAGCCTACCATTGGAGCCCACGCGCTCGGTTTCGCCCGGGAAACGGTTGAGAACCGGAACCAGCGCGGGAAAAATCGATTTCCCATCCAAAATGGCGAGTTCTCCGAGGCAGTGAGGAAGAAAGGGCGCCCCTGCGTCCGGCCGCGCCTCCTGTTTGCCCACGTCGCCGTTAGCTGAAGCAAACAAGATGGCGCGATAAGAGCGCGCAGGGCGGCAAAATGCGCCCGAAAACCTCGGAGAACTCGCTGTTTTGGATGTGAAACAGGTGCGCGGAGCAAACGGGGCGAGTGGAATAAGCGGCGGGAGACGTGAGACGGGTGCGCGGCACGGGGCAGGCCAAGCGGATGGCCGAGACACGGGACGGCTGGGACGTAGCGTGGCAGGCACAGGACAAGAGGGCCAGCCGGAGCGCGAAGCGGGCGGAGCAGGTGGCGAACGGGGCGCTAGTCGGGTCCGGGGTGAGGCGGTCAGACGCGAGGCGACCCGGTGCGACAGCCGGGTCTCGGGGCAGTTCGTGCCAGAAAATCGCACGAATCCGAGGCGCGAGAGCCGCAGGTGGGGCGCGAGGCGCCCCGTTGAGGGCAAAAAGTTACCCGAGTCTACCATCCACCTGGCCTTTTGGAGGCGAAGAGACGCATCTACCCCCTCGCGCCTCTCCGAAGCCGCGGCGCAACCTCGGAATCGAGCGTTTTTCTGGCGCGAACCGCCCCGCATCGGATCCTACAGCAGGCCGTCGAGCATCAGGTTGACGCGCAGCACGTTCACGCGCGGCTCGCCGAGCACGCCGAGCAGGGGCTGCTCGGTGCAGGCGTCGATCACGGCGCGCACGTCATCCTCACTGTAGCCGGTGGCAGCGGCGATGCGCCCCACCTGGTACTCGGCGGCGGCCGGCGAGATGTGCGGGTCGAAGCCCGACCCCGACGCCGTCACCAGGTCGCTCGGCACGGGCCGGTCGCCCTGGTCGGGGTGGGCGGCGCGCACCTCGGCCACGCGCTCGGCCGTGCGCGCCGCGAACTCGTCGCTCGCCGGGCTCAGCGCGGCCGATTGGTACCACAGCGCCGGCTGGCCGTCCTCGCCGCTGATGAGCGATGCGCTGGCGTCCGTCAGGCGCCCCCACAGGTGGCGCTCGTCCTGGAAGGGCTGTCCCACCAGGTCACTGCCGTAGGCCACGCCGTCCACCTCGATGATCGACCCGTTGGCCTGCCAGGGGAACAGCGCCTGGGCCACGCCCGTCACCGCCGCCGGGTACGCCACCCCGCACAGCACCGTGGCCGCCAGCACGAGCGCCAGCGCGCTCGCCGTCGTGCGGAGGATCGTCCTCGCCTTCATGTCCGCTCCTTTCTCCGGGCCGGGCACCGCGCGCCCCGCCGCCAGCCGCCCGCAGGGGGCGGCCTTCCACCTGCCTCGCGGCCGCCGCGCCCGGGCCGCGTCCGGGTCACAACGCTCAGGCCGCGTCCGGACCGCGCCCGAACCGCGCCCGCGCCCGCGCGCCGCTACGCCATGCCCACCGCCACCATCAGCACGTCGAGCGCCTTGATCGCCACGAACGGCACGGCCACGCCGCCCAGCCCGTACACGGCCAGGTTGCGCGCCAGCAGGGCCTGGGGCGACCCCTCCCGGTACTTCACGCCGCGCAGCGCCAGCGGGATGAGCGCCACGATGATGAGCGCGTTGTAGACGATGGCCGCCAGCATCGCCGAGGACGGCGACGCCAGGTGCATGACGTTGAGCGCCTCGAGCCCCGGGTACAGCGGCACGAGCAGCGCCGGGATGACGGCGAAGTACTTGGCCAGGTCGTTGGCGATGGAGAACGTGGTCAGGCTGCCGCGCGTCATGAGCATCTGCTTGCCGATGCGCACGATCTCGATGAGCTTGGTGGGCGACGAGTCCAGGTCCACCATGTTGCCGGCCTCCTTGGCCGCCTGGGTGCCGCTGTTCATGGCCACGGCCACGTCGGCCTGGGCCAGGGCGGGCGCGTCGTTGGTGCCGTCGCCGGTCATGGCCACCAGATGGCCCTCGGCCTGGTAGCGGCGGATGGCCTCGAGCTTGGCCTCGGGCGTCGCCTCGGCGATGAAGTCGTCCAGGCCGGCCTCGGCGGCGATGGCCGCGGCGGTGAGCGGGTTGTCGCCGGTCACCATGACCGTGCGGATGCCCATGGCGTGCAGGTCGGCGAAGTTCTCGCGGATACCCGACTTGATGACGTCCTTCAGGTGGATGACGCCCAGCACGCGTCCGTCGCGCGCCACCACCAGCGGCGTGCCGCCCGAGCGCGACACCTCGTCGACCACGGCGGCGCACTGCGCGCTGAACGACCCGCCCCGCGCCTCGACGTAGGCGCGCACCGCGTCGGCCGCGCCCTTGCGCAGCTCGTGGCCGCCGTAGTCCACGCCGCTCATGCGCGTCTGGGCCGTGAAGGGCACCACCGTGAAGCCGGCGCCGTCCAGGCTGCGCCCGCGGATGCCGAAGCGCTCCTTGGCCAGCACCACGACGCTGCGCCCCTCGGGCGTCTCGTCGGCCAGGCTGGCCAGCTGGGCCGCGTCGGCCAGGTCGCGCTCGTCGGCGCCGTCCACGGGCACGAACGCGGCGGCCTGGCGGTTGCCCAGCGTGATGGTGCCCGTCTTGTCGAGCAGAAGCACGTCCACGTCACCGGCCGCCTCCACGGCGCGCCCGCTCGTGGCCAGGACGTTGGCCTGGTTGAGCCGGCTCATGCCCGCGATGCCGATGGCCGAGAGCAGCGCGCCGATGGTGGTGGGCGCCAGGCACACGAACAGCGCCACGAGCGACGTGATGCCCAGCGGGTTGGCCCGGCCCTCCTGCGCGGCCGAGAACGAGCCGAACGCGTAGAGCGCCGTCGCCACGGCCAAGAACACGAGCGTCAGCGCGATGAGCAGCAGCTCGAGCGCGCGCTCGTTGGGCGTCTTCTTGCGGGCCGCCGACTCCACCATGCCGATCATCTGGTCGAGGAAGCTGTGGCCGGCCTCGGCGCTCACCCGTACCACCAGCCAGTCGGACAGCACGAGCGTGCCGCCGGTGAGGGCCGACCGGTCGCCGCCCGACTCGCGCACCACCGGGGCCGACTCCCCCGTGATGGCGCTCTCGTCCACCGACGCCGCGCCCAGCACCACCTCGCCGTCCGCCGGCACGGGCTGGCCGGCCTCCACCAGGTACACGTCCCCGCGCCGCAGGTCGGCCGACCCCACCGTGCGCCCACGCACGCGCAGGTACCCGGCCGGGTCGTCGGACGCGGCGGCCTCGGCCACCAGCGCGCCGTCCACCACGAGCGCGTCCACGTCACGCTTGGCCGAGCGCAGGGCGTCGGCCTGGGCCTTGCCGCGGCCCTCGGCCAGCGCCTCGGCGAAGTTGCCGAACAGCACCGTCAGCCACAGCGTGACGCACACCGCCAGGATGAACCCGGGGGCCGCGTCCGACACGCCCGCACACGACAGCGCCAGCAGCGCCGTGGTGAGGATGGCCGACGCGTACACCATGAGCATCACGGGGTTGCGTGCCTGCTCGCGCGGCGACAGCTTGGCGAACGCGTCGCGCACCGCGCACCCGATGGGCAGGCCGCTTGCGCCGCGCGAGCCGGCAGACGCCGGGGCAGGCGCGCCCTGGGCCGGGCCGCAGTCCGCCTGCGCCGTCATCGGATGTTTCCTCATCGCCGTCATCTCACGCCGCCTTTCCTAGAGGGCTTGGCCGCCCACGGCCGCCGCCACCGGGCCCAGGGCCGCGGCCGGCAGCAGGGTGAGCGCCCCCACCAGCACGATGATCACCAACAGCAGGAACACGAACAGCGGGCTGGCCGTGGACAGCGTCCCGGGCCCCGCGGGCGCGGGCTCGCGGGCGGCCAGGCCCCCGGCCAGCGCCAGCGCGGCCGCCACGGGGATGAGGCGCCCGGCCAGCATCTCGGCCGCCAGCACGTAGTTGACGAGCGGCGCGTCAGCCGCCAGCCCGCCCAACGACGAGCCGTTGTTGGCACCAGCCGACACCGCCGCGTACAGAAGCTCCGAGAACCCCAGGGCGCCCGGCTGGCCCACGGCCGCCGCGCCACCCGGCGCCAGGCACAGCGCCGCGGCGCCGGCCAGCACCACCAGGCACGGGGCCGTCACCATCACCACGGCCGCGCGCATCTGGGCGGGGCCGATCTTCTTGCCCAGGTACTCGGGCGTGCGGCCCACCATCAGGCTGGCGATGAACACGGTGAGCACCGCGAAGCCCACCAGGCCGCACAGGCCCGTGCCGGCGCCGCCGCCCACCACCTCGCCCAGGCCCATGAGCACGAGCGGCACGAGCGAGCCGATCGGCGTGAGGCCCTCGAGGGCGGCGTTGGTCGACCCGCTGGCCGCGGCCGTGGTGAGCGCCGTCCACACGGCCGAGGCGCCCACGCCGATGCGCGTCTCCTTGCCCTCCATGTTGCCGGCGGACTGGTCGCCCGACCCCACGTACACCGCGCCGTCCTGGGACAGCTGCGGGGTGGCCGCGGCCTCGGCGGCCACGATGACCGCCAGCGCCACGCCCAGCAGCACGAGCACCGCCGCCAGCAGCGCGCGGCCCTGGCGCCTATCCGACGCCATCCGCCCCAGGCACAGCACGAGCGCCAAGGGGATGAGCAGGATGGCCACGCCCTCCAGCAGGTTGGTGAGCGGCGTGGGGTTCTCCAGAGCCGACGCGGAGTTGGCCCCGTCGAAGCCGCCGCCGTTCGTCCCCAGCTGCTTGACGGCCACTTGCGAGGCCTGCGGCCCCACCGGCACCACGGCCTGGTCCACCTCGCCCACGGCCGTCGGGTCGTCGGCGTCCACCATATCGCCCTGGGCGTCCACGGCCACGGGCTCGAGCAGCTGCACCGCCTGGTAGCCGCCCAGCGTCTGGGGGATGCCCTGGGCCACGCCCACCAGCGACAGCACGAGCGCCAGCGGCAGCAGCACGTAGAGCACCGCGCGGATGACGTCGACGAAGCAGTTGCCCACCTCGCCGCCGCAGCTCGTGAGCCCGCGCATGAGCGCGAACGCCACGGCGATGCCCACCGCCGGCGACAGGAAGTTCTGCACGGCCAGGCCCAGCGCCTGGGACAGCGGGCTGAGCGCCACCTCGCCGGCCACCGGCTGCCAGTCGGTGTTGGTGGCGAAGCTCACGGCCAGGTTGAGGGCCGTGTCGGCCGGCAGCCCCGGCACGCCCTGGGGGTTGAGGGGCAGGACGCCCTGCAGCATGAGCAGGACGAACAGCAGCGCGACACCCACGACGGTGAGCGCCACCGCGGCCATCAGGAACCGACGCCAGCCCATGTCGTCGTCGGGGTCGGCGCCCACGAGGCGGCACGCCCCGCGCTCGACGGGGCCCAGCACGCGCGCCGCGGCCGTCGGGCGGCCCTCCATCACCTTGACGAGGTAGGCCGACAGCGGCACGGCCAGGGCCACGGTCAGGGCCACCTCCGCGGCGCCCTCCAGCAAGGCGGCCGTCACGTCCGCGCTCATCGATCCTCACCGCCCCTCAGCAGGAGCACCGCCAGGTAGGCCATCGCGGCCACGCTCAGCGCGCCCACCACCACGGTCACCACGTCCATCGCTCGCCCTTTCGCCGGGGCCCTCGCGGGCCAGCCCCCGGACGCCACGCGCCCGGCCTGATACATCCCAGCATAGGCAGACGGGCCTAAACGCCCCGTTAAGGTTGGGGCGCGCGCATTAAGACGGTGTTAAGACGGGAAGGGAATGCGGAAGGGAACGGGTGCGGAAGGGAAAGGGGCGCGGAACGGAGCCCGACGAGGGAGCGGAATGGAACGCCGCGGACACGCGGGGCACCACGAGCGTGAACGCGGGGAGCGCCGCAGGCGGACGCGGGATCAGGCGCGGAAGCGACGGCGCGACACGACGGCCACCAGGGCCACGCTCAAAACCGTCACCAGCGCCAGCGCGTAGGGCGCCAGGCGGTCGCCGGTCTGGGACAGCGGCGTGGCGTCGGCCGTGGGCACCTCGCCCCAGGCCACGGCCACGGGCGACAGGCCGTGCACCGTCACGCGCACCCCCTCGGCGCTCGCCGTCGCCTCGCACGACTCCACCTCACCCGGCTCATGGCCGCCCGCGGAGGCGGTGAACATGTGCGCGGCCGTGAAGGCGTGCGCCTGCGGGTCGGCGCCCTCGGGGAGCGGCAGCGTCACGACCAGGCCCTCGGCCGGCAGCGCGGACGCGTCCGCCTCGCTCCAGGCGCCGTCGCCGTCATCCACGAACAGGGCCGCGTCGTACACGTCCACCCGGTCGGGCCGCGTGGTGGGCAGCGCCGTCTGGGCCGCCCGCGCCAGCTCGGCCTCCACGGCCTCGGGGGTCTGGTACGGCGTGACCGCCAGCCCGGCCGGGGCGGCGTCGAGCCCCCGCGTCAGCTCCACGCGGTAGCGCCCGTCATCCACGGGCGACAGGGCGACGTCGGCGATGGTCAGCATGAACCCGAGGTCGTCGGCCAAGGCCACGTCATAGTTGGCCGCCACGGGCAGCGCGTTGACGGCCGTCAGCACCGCCTCGGCATTGGCCCAGGTCACGACATGTTCTCCCACCTGGCCGCGCGCGGGCATCCCGTGCAGGACCGCGCCGATGGCCGGCTGCAGCTCCTCGCCCTCCACCAGGCCCTGCGCCACCAGCACCGGCGCCTCCACCGCGTCCGAGGCGGTCAGGCGGTTGCTGGCGGGGCGCACGGACAGCGTGAGCGGGCGCCGGGCGATGGTCACGCGCGCCGTCGCCTGCGCCGAGAGGAGCGCGTCGTCATCGGGCTCGAAGCGCACGACGGCCTCGTAGACACCGGCCGCCACCAGGGGCGCGTCAGCCTCGACCGACCACGTGCCGCCCACCTCGCGCCCCTCCACCGTGGCGACGGCGCCCTCCAGGACGGCGGCGGCGTCCACCGGCTGGCCGTCGTAGACCTTCTCGACGTCGGTCACGCGCAGGACGGGCGTGGCGCGCTCCACCAACTCGAACGAGGCCGCCGCCTCCCCCACCGCGTAGTTGCCGCCCGGCGCGTCGGCGATGTGCGCCGTGGCGGTGCCCAGCGCGTCGTTGCCCTCGAAGGACACCGTGTATTCCGACGCGGGAATGGCCGCGTCGCCCACCCAGGCCGTGACGGCCGGCTCCACCGGCGCGCCCGCCCACGTGTAGCGCGACGCCTCCAGGCGCACCTCGGGCGTCACGGGGCGCCGCGCCACCTCCACGGCCACGTCGGCCGCCACGGGCGCGTAGGCATCGTCATCGGGCGTGAACACGGCCCGGAACGTGCGCGTGCCCGCGTCGCCCACGGCCTGGGCGGGGCCGGCCCAGCGCCACCGCCCCGGCGTCTCGCCCGGCCCGGCGTCGGGGAGCGCCACTGATTCCAGCGCGTCTCCGTAGACGGCGGCCAGGCCGGTCGGCGCCGCCACCACGGGCGCGGCCTTGGGCAGGTACGCCTGGTCGCTCAGGACGGGCCCGTTCACGAACGAGGGACCCTGGGCGAGCACGCGGTTGCGCGCGGGATGGCTGGCCGAGAAGGCCTGCCCGCCGACCTCGGTAGAGGCCCCCACCAGCAGAAACGCCTCGTTCACCGCGGGATCGAAGGCTGTATCCGGCGCGCCCGGCGCGTCGTTGCGCGCCACGTCGACGGCGTACCAGGCGCCCTCCACCTGCACGAGGTTCCACATATGCGGGCCGGGCGCGCCCTCGCCCGCGGCCGGCGCGGCCATGCCGTCCGCCAGCACGCACGGGATGCCCAGGCGATCGCACAGCACCTTCAGGGCGCGCGCGTACCCCTCGGCCACCGGCCCCTCCGCGCCCGAGCGGCCGGCCAGCGCGCTCACGCACTCCCAGGCCGCCGGGTAGTCGGCAACGCTCGGCGCGGGATCGTCGTTGACGGCGTTGCGCTCCACCAGCCAGCGGTTGAGAAACCGCACGCTCTCCGAGGCGCTGGCGTCGGCCCCGTCCGCGCGCAGGGCCGCGAGCGCCGCCTGGACGTCGGCCTCGCGCTGGGCGATGGCGCTGCCGATGATGCCCTGGCCGCGGTAGGCCTCGGCGCGCGCGTCGAATCCGTCAGCCGCCAGCACCATCGCCAGCACCAGGTCATCTCCCGCCTCGACCTCCCCGACGGCCGCGGCCCCTCCCAGCCAGAACACCTCCGGATGGTCGCGGTCGAAGGCGGCCAGGGCGGCGAGGACGAGGTAGCGCGCCTCGTCGACGACGGCGGCGCGCTCATCGTCGGGCAGGGGCGCCGCGCCCGGCAGCGTGACCACGGGGATGAGCGCCGCGCCGTCGTGGGCGCACGGCTCGGCCGGCGCGCCCGGCTGGAGCGCGGGCAGGGCCGCGGCGTCGAAGAAGCGGTCCTCTATCAAATAGTCGGCCTCGCCGTCGCCGTCCGTCGCCTCCACCAGCACGTCGTACAGATCGCGCGCGTACGAGGGCGCGGCCAGGCGGTCGAGGTAGGTGACGTGCGCGCCGTCCGCCAGCACGTCCGGGTCGTCGGCGCGCGGGGACAGCAGCGTCGAGAGCGCCTGGGCCGACGTCTCGCGGTCGACGACGGTGACGGACAGCGCCCCCAGGGCGCCGTCGGGTGCGTCGCCGGCCGTGCCGCCCAGGGCGGGGCGCGCCAGCGAGCGCGGGGCGCCATCCGAGGTCAGCGACGCGGGAAGCGCGGCGGCGGGAGCCTCCCCGCCGTCCGAGGGCGTCCCCAGGGCCGCCGCCGGCATGAGGGCGCACGCCAGGCAGCCCGCGCAGAGCGCGGCGGCTGCTCGAGTCAGGCGGTTCCCCATGGGCGTGTCTCCTCTAGGCGCAAAAGGCGCGCGCAGCCGGGGCCAACCAGGCCGGATTCCGCCCGTGCGCATAAGTTGGGATACTGTACCACGGATGGGGCTGCGCCGTCGATGGATCCCGTGTGGAGGGGGTATGCGTTTTTACGCCGATCACGGGACGGGGACGGCGCGCGCGGCGGGGAGACAACTGGAGCGCGCGCCACCCGCGCCCGGTCGCATTAGCACTGCCGGGTCCAACGGCGCTCGGGCGCCGGGTAGATCCACCACGCGGCCCCGTAGGCCACCAGAAGGCACCCCAGGGCGCACAGGATGGTGGGGCCGAACCCCGCAACGTCGCTCAGGGCGCCCCACACGAGCGTGGCCGTCCCCATGCCCAGGTCGATCCCCAGCTGGAACAGGGCGTTGGCCGCCCCCAGCCGCGCGGGCGGCGAGTAGCGCACGGCGATGGTCTGGTTGAGGGGCTGGCACAGCCCCAGGCACGTGCCGTAGAACGCGCCCGCCGCGTAGAACACCGCGTCAAGCACGGGGCCCGACGCCACCTGCCCGGCGGCGAACAGCAGGGCGAACGCCACCACGCCGCCGGATATGGCGACCGTGAATATCTTGATGCCGGGCAGCCGATCCATGAACGCGCTCGACCTGAGGCGCACGATGATCATGACCACCGCCGACACCGTGTAGAACAAGCCGGCGTTGCCGACGCCCAGGTGCGTGCCGTACAGGCCCACGAAGAAGATGCCGAAGGAGAACGCGGGCACCGTCAGAAACGCGATGGCGGCACCCGGCAGGGCCGCCGGCTCGAACGAGCGCGCGAACGCGCCGCGCAGGCCGCGCCGGCCTGACGCGCCCTCGGCCGGGGCCGTGCCATCGTCCGAGGGGGCGTCGTCGGCCGACGCGCCCTCGGCGGCCAGGGCGGCCCTTTCCTGGCGCGCCGCGTCGCCGTCCTCCTGCTCCGCCTGCTCGAGCGCCGCCTCACCCTGGCCCGCCCGCATCTGCTCGCGTTCCCACCGCACACGATAGGAGCAGGTGGCGGGCAGCTTCCGGGGATCGCGCTCGTAGCGGCACAGCAACGCGCACGCCAGCGCCAGCACGGCGGCGGCCGTCACGCCGATGAACAGGTTGGAGGCCGGGTCGGACGCCACGAGGGCCAGCGCCACGGCCGGTCCCACCGACATGGCGACGGCCTGCCCCAGCCCGAAGTGGCCGATGCCCTCGCCCAGGCGCTCGCGCGGGACGACGTCGGCGGCGGCCGTGGCGACGGCGGTGGTGACGCAGGAGAACCCGACGCCCTGGAGCAGGCGCCACAGCACGAGCAGGCCCAGCCCCCCCGAGAAGAGGGGCCCGGCGGTGCCGACGACCATCACCGCGGCGCCCACCGTCATCACGACGCGCCGGCCGCGGCGGTCGACGAGGGGCCCCGCGACGAAGCGCACGGCGGCGGCCGTCACGGAGAACACGGTGGCGAGGATGCCGGCGTAGGTGGCCGTGCCGCCCAGGCGCTCGACGTACACCGAGGTGCCGGCGTTGAGGCCCTGCCCCGCCAGGAACGTGCCCAGGCACACGGTCAGGATCAAAAGGAAGACGGGCGTCCACAGGCGCACGGGGCCGGGCGCGTGCTCGCGCCGCGCGTCGTCGCGCCTCGGCTCGCCCATGGGGGCTCCTCTCCTCAGGTGGTGGAAGGGGGCCCGAACGGGCCGCCTCCTCACCCTAGGGTAGCACGTCGGCGGCGCGGAGGCGCGGCAGGAGGGGAAGGAGTGGTAACCGGCCGCTCTGAGGTGGCACGAGGCTACTAGTAGGCATCATCCAATACGGCATGCGCCTGGGCGTCGGCGTCCAGGCCGAAGAAGCGCCCCTGTCTGAACCGGTCGAGCGCCACGAGCGCGATCATGCCGGCGTTGTCGCCGCACGACGCGAGCGGGGGCAGCACCAGGCGCACGCCCTCCTGCGCGCACATCTGCTCGTAGGCCGCGCGCAGCACCGGGTTGGCCGCCACGCCGCCGCCCAGGCAGAACGTGGGCGCGCCCGTCTCGCGCAGGGCGCTGCGGGCCTTGGCCACCTGCACGTCCACCACGGCCTGCTGGAAGCTGGCGGCGATGTCGGGCACGTTGAGCGCGCGCCCGGCGGCCCGCTCCTGGTTGATGTAGGTGACGACGGCCGTCTTGAGGCCCGACAGCGAGAAGCGCAGGTCGCCGGAGTGCAGCATGGCCCGCGGAAACAGGATGGCGTCCGGGTCGCCCTCGGCCGCCAGCCGGCTGATGACCGGGCCGCCCGGGTAGCCCAGCCCGAGCGCCTTGGCCACCTTATCGAACGCCTCGCCCACCGCGTCGTCGATGGTGGCGCCCAGCGTCTGGTAGTCGCCCCACCCGCGCATGTGCACGAGCATCGTGTTGCCGCCCGACACGAGCGACACCACGGCCGGTGGCGCGAAGGAGTCGTCGCCGATCTTGTTGGCGTACAGGTGCCCCTCCAGGTGGTTCACGCCGATGAGGGGCACATCGAGCGCCCACGCCGCGCCCTTGGCGAAGGCGACGCCCACCACCAGCGCCCCCACCAGCCCCGGGGCGTAGGTGACGGCGACCGCGTCCAGGTCGGCCCAGCGCACCGGGCGCCCCGCCGCGGCGGACGCCGCGTCCAGGCACTCGTCGCACACCCCGCAGATGGCCTCGATGTGCTTGCGGCTGGCGATCTCGGGCACCACGCCGCCGAAGCGCGCGTGGAAGTCCACCTGGCTGGCCACCACGTCGGCCAGAAGCCGGCCGCCGCCGTCCACCACCGCCGCGGCCGTCTCGTCGCAGGACGACTCCAGAGCCAGGATGAGGGGGGAGGCCGGCGCGGGCGCGTCGCCGGGCGCGGGGGCCGCCTGGTTCACGACGTCCATGCCCCCGTCCGCGCCGTCGGGCAGCGCCTCGGCGCGCATGATGAGGGCGTCCTCGCCGTCGGAGTAGTAGCGCGGGCGCGGGCCCAGCACCGTGAAGCCGAGCGCCTCGTAGAGCGCCTGCGCTCCCTGGTTGGACGCGCGCACCTCCAGCGACGCCGTCCGCGCGCCCAGGTTGCGGGCATCGCCGGTCGCGCGCGCGACGAGCCCGCGCGCGATGCCGCGGCGCCTGAGCCCGGGGTCGACGCCCACCTTGAGCACCTGGGCGTCGCCGTCCACCACCCACACCCCCGCGTAGCCCACCAGCGGGGCATCGGGCGGCAGGGGCATGGACGGGTCGGCCGCGTAGGCTGCCCACCAGACGCGGTCGGGGCGGCCCAGCTCGTCGGCGACGAGCGCCTCCGACCAGGCGTCGCTTCCCATGACGCGTGCCTCGAGCGCCGCAACCGCGCCGGCGTGGGCTCGGTCCAGCGGCTTGTAGGCGATGCCATCCGCCCCGGCGCGGGCGTTGGCGACGGCCGTGTCGTTCATGGTGACGTGGCGGCTGTCACGCGCGCCGGCCGGGGACGGGTCGTCCTTGGCCAGCCGCGCCCGCTCGGCCTCCTCCGCGTCGGACAGGCGCGTGTACACGGGCAGCACGAAGGCCGGGTTGTGGCGCGCGGCGTCCAGCGGGTCG
Organism: Eggerthellaceae bacterium; assembly: GCA_022792415.1. Lineage (GTDB taxonomy): Bacteria > Actinomycetota > Coriobacteriia > Coriobacteriales > Eggerthellaceae > Enterorhabdus. The sequence continues at coordinate 17,800 of JAAWAY010000053.1, forward strand.
CACTCCCCCGCCCGCCACGCGGCCTCGAACGCCCGCAGGAGTCCCGCGCCCGTGGGCGTCCACGTCTCCTGGGGCAGCAGCGTGCCGGCCGGCGCGAAAAGCTCGGCGTACTTGCGCAGCGCGTCGCCGGTGATGAGCAGCCCGGCCGCGTCCGCGCTCGCCGCCGCGCCCGCCTCCTCGGCCGCGGCCTCGGCCCGCACCACGCGGTCGGCCGTCAACCGCTCGGGGCCGCCTTCGCCCAGGGCGTAGCGCACCGGGTACACCTCGTGGCGCATGGCGTCGGCTACCACCAGGGCCTCGCCCCGCGCGCCCGACGACCACGCGCCCCACGCTACGGCGTCCATGGTCGACAGCCCCACCAGGCCCACGCCCAGCGCGCTCGCGATGCCCTTGGCCGTGGCCATGGCGATGCGCACGCCCGTGAACGACCCCGGGCCGCGGCCCACGGCCACGCAGGCCAGCTGCGCGCGCTCGACGCCGGCCTCCTCCATGAGCCGGTCGATGCGCGGGATGAGCTGGGTGTTGGACGCACGGCGCGCCTCCACCTCGGCCGTGGCGACGGATGTGACGGACCGGCCGTCCTCGTCCAGGCGACCGATGCCGATGGCGATGACCTCGTTGGCCGTGTCGAAGGCCAGCGCAAAGCGATGTTGAGCGGGAGCCATGGGCGATTCCTTCCCGGGAGGGTGTCTGCGGGGCGCGGGACCGTGCCGCTACAGCTGGGTCTTGCCCAGGCGGGCCTTGGAGTCGTTGGCCCACACGCACAGCAGCTGGCGCGAGCGCGAGCCGTAGGAGTGCGCGACGATGCGCCGCGTTCCCTCCGCGTCGGCGGTGATGGTGATCTCCAGGTAGTCGTAGGGCAAATCGTCGGGGAACTTCTCGGCCCATTCCACGAACGAGGCGCCGTCGCCGTCCAGCACGCCGAAGTAGTCGATGTCCTCCAGCTGGTCGCGCTCGTCCAGGCGGTACAGGTCGAAGTGGTACAGGGGCAGCGTGCCCTCGCGGTACTCCAGCAGGATGTTGAACGTGGGGCTGGTGACCGGGGCGCGCACGCCCAGCGCCGCCGCCACGCCCTGCACGAACTGGGTCTTGCCGGCGCCGAGGTCGCCGTTGAGCACCACGACGTCGCCCGGGCGCAGGTAGGGCGCCAGCGTGGAGGCGAGCTGCTTGGTGGCCTCCGGCGTGGAGGTGTTGCGCATGTAGGTGAGTCCGTTTGCCATGGCCCCATTGTACGACAACGGCGCCCCGCCCCGCCGCCGCGCGCCCCTCTACCGCGCGGCGCGCTCGGCCGCGGCCACGACGTGGACCATCGTCACGCTGGTGGTGACCCCGCCGATGCCGCCCGGCACGGGCGTGAGCGCCCCCTCAGGACCGAGCACGGCCTCGACGGCGGCCGCGTCCACGTCCCCGCACAGGGCGCCCTCGTCATCGAAGTTGATGCCCACGTCAAGCACCACTTGACCAGGCGCGAAGCACTCGGGACCGAACCCGCGGGCGCGGCCCGTGGCACACACCACGATGTCGGCGGCGGCCATGTGCGCGGCCAGCCTCTCGGTGCGCGAGTGGCACAGCGTGACCGTGGCGTGGCGCGCCAGCAGCATCAACGCCACCGGGCGGCCGATGACCAGGCTGCGGCCCACCACCACGACGTGGCGGCCCGCCACGGGGATGCCGTAGTGGTCGAGCACCTCCAGGCAGGCCTGGGCCGTGGCCGGCGGGAACCCCTCGCCCGTGTCGGCGAACACGCCGGCCAGCGACGCCGACGAGATGCCGTCGACGTCCTTGGCCGCCGCCAGGCGATCGCACACGGCGCGCTCGTCCATCTGGGCCGGCAGCGGGCGGAACAGCAGGCATCCGTGGATGGACGCGTCGTCGTTCACGGCATCGATCACGGCCTCGAGCTGGGCCTGCGTGGCATCCGCCGGCAACGCCTCCACGCGCACGGCGATACCCAACCCCTCGGCGCGCTTGACGGCCGTCCGCTCGTAGGACAGATCGTCGGGGCGCTCCCCCACGCGCACGATGGCCAGCCCCGGCGTGACGCCGCGCTCGGCCAGCGCCGCCACGCGCGTCAGCAGGTCCTCCCGCATCGCCTCGATCACCGGCTTGCCCGTCAGCATCGTCGCCATGGTCGCATCCTCTCTCCTATTTCGCTGCGGGGTGCCGCGTCGCGTGACCGCGGGGCACGGCGCCTCCCTGGTCCGCTACGCACGCAGCACGCCCGTCACGTGCGCGAACACCGCGTCGGCCTGGGCGCCGCCGGCCGTGAGCAGCATGTCGGCCGCGTCCGCGTAGCGGGCGGCGCGCTCGGCGTCATCCATGGACGCCACGTTGATGACCACGTTGAGGCTGGCCGCCTGCAGCGCCGCCTTGGCCAGCACCGCGGCCGCGCCCGCGTCGGACACGGCCATCACGCTGCCGCGCCGCGCCATGAAGTCGCACGACTCCGTCACCAGCACGCACTGGCGCATGATCTCGAGCGGCACCTCGCAGGCGGCCACGAGCGCCTCCTGCAGGGCGGCGTCCTTGGCCGCCTGCTGCTCGGGCGTATCACGCGGCATGCCGTAGGCGGCGGCCAGGGGCGCGAACGCCTCGGCGTCAGCGTCCACCAGCTCCACCAGGCGCGCACGGGCCACGTTGAGCTCGATCAGCTCGTCCTGCATGGCATCCTCGACGTCGGCGTACTTCTTCTTGCCCACCGTCAGGTTGCCCACCATCGACGCCAGCGCCGCCGCCAGCGCGCCCGCGTAGGCCGCAGCCCCTCCCCCGCCGGGGGTGGGCGCCTTGGACGCCAGCGCGTCCAGGAACTCGGTGTCAACCATGTTGGTCTCCCTTCCTGAGCATATCGCGCGCCATCAGGCGGGCGCCGGACCCGCGCCCACGCCCGCATGCGAGCCACGCCGGCCTCCCGCGCCGCGCGGGGCGGCTCGGTGCCATGCGCGCCGAACCCGCGCGCCGGTGCGAGCCGGCTCGGGGCGCAGGGCGCGCGGGCCCTGACGAAGGCGCGAACGCGCGCCGCGCCCCTTCCCCCTCTGACCTGCTACGACCCTAGAACAGGCCCGAGATGACGCCGTTCTCGTCGACGTCGATCTTGAAGGCCGCGGGCGCCTTGCCGAGTCCGGGCATGGTCATGATGGAGCCGGTGAGCGCCACGATGAACCCGGCGCCGGCCGACACCTTCACCTGGCGCACCGTGATGTCGAACCCGCACGGGGCGCCCAGCTTGGTGGCGTCGTCGCTGAACGAGTACTGGGTCTTGGCCATGCACACGGGCATGTGGCCGAACCCGAGCGCCTCGAGCTGAGCGATCTCCTTCTTGGCCGCCGGCTCGAACACCACGCCGTCGGCATGGTACACACGCTGGGCGATGGCCTCGATCTTCTCGGCGATGGACAGGTCGTCGTCGTAGGAGAACGTGAACGTCTCGGCGCTGCGGCCCTCGGCGTCGCCCTCGTCGCACAGGCGCACCACCTCGTCGGCCAGCGCCAGGCCGCCCTCGCCGCCCTTGGCCCACACCTCGGACAGCGCCACGTTCACGCCCAGCTCGCGGCACTTGGCCTCCACCAGCGCCAGCTCGGCCGGCGTGTCGGTGGGGAACGCGTTGATGGCCACCACGCAGGGCAGGTGGTAGACGTTGGTGATGTTCTCGACGTGCTGCAGCAGGTTGGGCAGGCCCGCCTCCAGGGCCTCGAGGTTCTCCTCGTTGAGGTCGGCCTTGGCCACGCCGCCGTGGTTCTTGAGCGCGCGCAC
>JAAWAY010000054.1 GCA_022792415.1 Eggerthellaceae bacterium
AGACGTCCATGGACCTGTACGACCGCACGCGCCGCGACGGGCTCATCGCCATCAACCTGAAGGACGACGACGAGCTGATCGCCGTGCGCCGCGTGGCCAAGGACGAGCGCGTCATCATGGTGTCGAGCGCGGGCAAGGCCATCATGTGGGCCGAGGACGAGGTGCGCGCCATGGGCCGCGACACCATGGGCGTGCGCGGCATGAACGTGCCGGCCGACGCCCACGTGCTGGGCATGGAGATCGCGCGTCCGGGCACCGACCTGTTCGTCATCACCGAGAAGGGCTTCGGCAAGCGCACGCCCATCTCCGAGTACCCCGAGCACCATCGCGGCGGCCAGGGCGTGTACACCATCACGATGACCCAGAAGAAGGGCCTGCTGGCGGTGATGAAGATCGTCGGCCCTGAGGACGAGATCATGATCATCTCCGAGGAGGGCGTCGTGGTGCGCACCCCGGTCAAGGGCATCTCCGAGCTGGGTCGATCCACCCAGGGCGTCATGGTGATGCGCGTGGCCGACAAGGACCGCGTGACGGCCGTGGCCATCTCGAGCACCGGCAAGAAGCGCAAGCCCAAGCCGGGCGCCGACATCGACGAGGACCAGATGGCCCTGCTCGAGGAGGAGTCTGAGACGGGCGTCATCGGCGAGGATGACCTGGACGACGCGGAGGAGTAGCGCCGCATCGTCACGGTGAGAGCTGCCGGAGGGGCGGTCGGGCATGGGCCGGCCGCCCCTTTTTCGTGGGGGCGCCGTGTGGGGAAGCTGGACCTTCGTGCCCTCGCGGGGCTCGGGGCCTGCAAGGTAAACAAAAAGCGGTTGCCAGCCTGAGCTGACAACCGCGTTGAAATTGGTGGAGCATAGGGGGATCGAACCCCTGACCTCAGGCTTGCAAAGCCCGCGCTCTCCCAGCTGAGCTAATGCCCCGTTCGCGAGGACGCTCCCCGCGCAACCCCGTCGCTGATGATGCTGCCGGCGAGTGGTGGGTGCGGGAGAAACGTGCGGAGAAAATAATAAACGCTCCACCGGCTAACTCGGCTCACGGTGGAGCGTTTATCGCGAAAAATGGTGGGCCCGAATGGATTTGAACCAGCGACCTCACGCTTATCAGGCGTGCGCTCTAACCAACTGAGCTACGGGCCCTTGAAAAAGTGCTTGACTACTTTATACCAACTAACGAGTGGCGGTCAAGGACTTTTTCCCTGAGAATGGGGATAATGGTCACAGTACGCTGCCGACCCGCCCGCGACGACAGGAGCCCCATGGTCCCCCTCCGCATTCTCACCCTCATCGTCACCGAGCCGCGCCATCCCTCGGTGCTGGTGCTCGAGCCCGTGGAGGACTCGCCTGAGGGCAAGTCGCGCATCCTCCCCATCTGGATCGGCACGCAGGAGGCCACCCAGCTCGGCATCGCCCTCGAGCATGTGCGCCTGCCGCGCCCCACCACGCACGACCTGTTCCTCGACGCCGTCACCAACCTCGACGCCCGGGTGGACCACGTGCTCATCAACGACGCAAAGGGGCCCACGTTCTTCGCCAAGCTCTGCCTGCGCCAGGCCGGGCGCCTCATCGAGCTGGACGCGCGCCCCACCGACGCGCTGGCCCTGGCCATCCGCCAGGAGGCGCCGTTCTACGTGGACGAGGACGTCCTCGAGCGCGCCTCGTTCCCCTACCTGTTCCGCCAGCGCCCCGACGACGAGCAGGTCATGCGCGAGTTCCGCGACTTCCTGGAGAACCTGGCGCCCGAGGACTTCGCCGGCGAGGGCGGCCAGCCGAACTCCTAGCTCCCGCGGCTCCGGCGTCGACGCGGCGCGGAGGGGATGCTCGGGTGTGGCCGCGCGGGCCGTCACACGAGGTAGGTGGCGATGGCCCAGATGACGGCGAGGTGCGCGGGGTAGTAGGCGTAGAACAGCCACTTGAGCGACCGGCCGCGCCTCCCGTTGTAGCAGGAGAGCAGGCCGCCCGCGGCGGGGATGCCGAGCAGCGCGTAGCCGACGCTCCCCTCGGCGGCCAGGAGGGACCCGGCCTGGTAGATGGTGTTCTGGTTGGTGAAGGCCATCGATCCTGAGATGAGGTCGTCGAGGGAGAAGGGGACGAGGCCGGACGCGACGTCAGCGGCGAGGCCCCCCGCGGTGCCGGCTGCGCTCGCGGGCCCTCCCGCCAGCAGCCCGGGCAGCTCCAACAGGGGCGGAAGGCCCAGTGCGAGCACGGGGATGACGAGGGCGAGGGCCACGGTCTGCCTCTTGGAGCGCACCATCCGGAACAGGAACACCAGGATGACGCCGATGGCCCCCCAGTCGAACGACACCGTGCCCACCACGGCGACGATCAGCGCCACGGCGAAGGCCGGCCGCGAGGAGAGGCGATCTTCAAGCCAGAGGATGCCCAGGCCCACCAGCAGGGTGAACAGCACGTTGGGCACCGGTCCCCACAGCAAGGTGTAGGGGATCTGGGAGAGAACGGCGAACACAGCCAGGCGCAGGGCGTAGCGCGTCACGCTGGAGGTGTGGGAATACCCCACCACCAGCAAGAATGCCATGATGGGATAGGTGAGTCCCCCCAGGGAGTACAGCGCGAGCAGGGCGGGGGAGGGCAGCGAGGCCGCGAACACGTTGGCCACGTGGTTGCACGTCATGCAGGCGATGGCGGCCAGCTTGAGCCAGAAGGAGGATATGCCCAGGCGTTTTTTCGTCATGGGCCCATCGTAGCGGAACAGGCGCGTGCTAAGGTTGGGGAACGACACGACGGATGAGAGGGGTGTGCGATGGGAGGACCGGGCCGGCTGGCGCCGCGGGCGTCGGCGCCCTGCCGACGCGTGGCGGCGGGCGTGCTGCTGGCCGCGGCGGCTGCCTGCGTGTTCCTGGCCGTCGGCGTGGGGGAGGCTGGCGGGATCGACGCGGCTGGATCGGCCGGCGTGGACGGCGCGGCTGGAGGTGCCATCGGTGCGGGAGCGACCGGGTCGGGCGGCGGGCCCGTCGCCTCGGTGCGAGTTGGCGCCGGGGAGCTGGGCGCGCGCCTGGGGGAGCTCCTGCTTACCTGCGCGCTGACGGCCGTGGTGGAGGAACTGGTGTTTCGCGGGCTGCTGCTGGGCGCGGTCGCGGGTGTGGCCCGACGGTTTGTCGGTGGGCGCCGCGCGGTGCTGATCGCGGTGGGAGTGAGCACCGCCGTGTTCGCGGTGCTGCACGTCGTTCCCGATGCGGCGGCGCTTCTCGGGGGAGAGGCGGGCGCGGCGTCGTCGGGGGTCGGGGACACCCTGGGCGCGGCTTCCCGCATAGGCGAGGCCGGCCCGGTTGGTGCTGATGTCGGCATCGTCTCCGCGTCTCTCGGGCTGAAGCTGGCTCAGGCCCTGCTGTTCGGGACGTGCATGGCGGCGTTGCTGCTGATGAGCCGCGGACTTGTCGTCCCCATCGCCGTGCATGCCGGATTCGACGCGCTGTACTTCGCGCCGGCGGTGCTGATGATGGGAGGTTTCCCCTCCACCTATATATGCGCGAGCGCCGCGGAGTGGGCGGCGTTGGCGGCGTCGTGCGTGGTGCTGCTGTGGCCGGCGGCGGCGTCGGCGAGGTGGCTCGCGTGCCGCGTGGTACCATACGGCGCGAACGAGCCAAGCGGCGACCCGCGGTGACGCGGCGCGCAGGGCGGGCGACTGAGCCTGTGAGCAGGAGAGAGGGTGATGGGAGATGAACCGGACCGAGGCGCTGAGGACGCTGGGCCTGGGCCCTGACGCGCAGCCGGAGGACATCCGCATCGCCTACAAGGAGACGGCGCAGATACTGCATCCCGACCGCTTCGCCGGCAACAAGAAGCTGCAGGATCGCGCCACCGAGCAGTTCAAGCACCTGCAGGAGGCCTACGAGTTCCTGCGCGCGGACGGATCGTCTGGCCGTGGGCGCGGTGGTGCCGGGGCGCGGACCTCGGGCAGCCGCGGCGCCGACGGGGCGCGGCGCGGGGGAGCGTCCGGCGGGGCGGGGCGGTCGGCTGACGCCGATGCCTGGTCGCCCGGCGCGGGCGCGGCGCGGTCCCACGTGGAGGTGGACGAGGACGGCAACGAGGTGGAGTACGTCACCGACGCCGAAATCCGCGCGCGTTTGGCGGGCATCGCCGCCGCCCGCACGCAGCTGGTGGCCCAGCGCGACGCGCTGCTGGACGAGCGCCGCAACGGCCTGGCGATGCTGGCCATCGGCGCGGTGGTGGCGCTGCTGACGGCCCGCCGCGCGGTGGGCATCCTGGGTGCCATCGCGGGCCTCGCCTCGGCGGCTGCCATCTGGGGCGGGGTGCAGGCGTGGTCGTCGCACAAGAACATCGCCTCGCTCAACGGGCACCTGTCCCAGCTGGCCGAGCAGCGCAAGGAGTATGAGGCGCTGCTGGACGAATAGCGCCCGCCGCCCTGCGGTCGCCGCCGGTTCGAGTGTTTCACGTGAAACAGTGCCTCCCCGGTTGCGCGAAACGGCCTCTCCTCGCGCATGTACCGCCCCGCTTCCCGCGTCCGTGTCGCCCCGCCTCGCGCGCCCGCGCGTGCCTTCTCGTTTACCGTCCGGTACCGTGTTCGGCGTGTTTCACGTGAAACACGCGGCTCGGGCTGGTTGCGCGCGTATAATACGCAGGCTATCCCTAAAGGGACGGCGACCCCGGCAGAGGGGCGCGCGCCACGCGGATGTGGGCCGCTCGCCGCCGGTGGGACCCGACGTCACGGCCGCCGACGGCCGAGCCCGAAGCAGAGAGAAGCCTGAAAGCATGCAGCAGCAGAACATTCGCAACGTCGCCATCATCGCCCACGTCGACCACGGCAAGACCACCCTGGTGGACCGTCTGCTGTGGGCGTCCCACGTCTTCCGCGACAACCAGCAGGTGGAGGAGCGCGTGCTCGACTCCAATGACCAGGAGCGCGAGCGCGGCATCACCATCCTTTCCAAGAACATCTCCATCACCTACAAGGGCGTGAAGATCAACGTCATCGACACGCCGGGCCACGCCGACTTCGGTGGCGAGGTGGAGCGCGTGCTCAACATGGCCGACGGCGCCCTGCTCATCGTGGATGCCTACGAGGGCCCCAAGCCCCAGACGCGTTTCGTGCTGTCCCACGCGCTCGAGCGCGGCCTGCGCATCGTGGTGGTGGTCAACAAGATCGACCGCCCCAACGCCGACCCGGAGGGCGCGGTGGACAAGGTGTTCGACCTGATGGTGGAGCTGGGCGCGTCGGACGAGCAGCTCGACTTCCCTGTGGTGTATGCCTCGGCCGTCAACGGCTACGCGCGTCTTTCCCCTGACGACGGCAACATGGACATGGTGCCGCTGCTCGACACCATCCTGTCCGAGATCCCCGCGCCCGACGTGGACATCGACGGGCCGGTGGCCCTGCAGGTGTGCACCGTGGACCACTCCAGCTACGAGGGCCGCATCGGCGTGGGGCGCCTGGCGTCCGGCACGCTGCACGAGAAGGAGCAGGTGCTGGTGGTGAAGCCCGACGGCACCGAGCGCCGCGCGCAGATCCGCAAGGTGTACACGTTCGAGAACCTGGGCAAGGCCGAGGTGACCGCGGCCGACGCCGGCGACATCGTGGCCGTCATCGGCATCGAGGACGCCGACATCGGCGACATCATCACCGACCCGGAGCGCCCGGTGGAGATGGCGGCCATCAAGGTGGAGGAGCCCACCATGGCCGTCGTGTTCGAGGCGTCCACCAGCCCGCTCGTCGGCCGCGAGGGCGAGATCGTCGGCGGCCGCCAGCTGAAGGAGCGCCTGCTGCGCGAGAAGGAGAGCAACATCTCCATGCGCATCAACGAGCTGGAGGACAAATCCGGCATCGAGGTGGCCGGCCGCGGCGTGCTGCACCTGTCCGTGCTCATGGAGACCATGCGCCGCGAGGGCTTCGAGTTCC
>JAAWAY010000055.1 GCA_022792415.1 Eggerthellaceae bacterium
CGAGCGCCAGGTAGTGGCGGTCGATGGCGCGGGCGCGGATGTCGTCCATCAGCACGAGGCCGGCCGCGTCGGTCTTGGCGGCCAGCATGAGGCCCGACGTGTCGCGGTCGAGCCGGTGCACGATGCCCAGGCGGTCGTCCTCGCCCTGGACGCTGCACAGGTTGTCCTCGCCGCAGTGCCAGATGAGCGCGTTGACGAGCGTGCCGTCGGCGTGATCGGGCGACGGATGGCACACGAGCCCCACCTGCTTGGACAGCACGATGAGGTCATCGTCCTCGTAGCGGATGTCCAGGTCGATGGGCTGGCCGGCCAAGGGCGTGCGCGCGGGCTCCTCGTCCACCTCGTAGACCACGGTGTCGCCCGCCGCCACGGCCTGCTTCTTGCTGGCGGGGGCGCCGTTGACGAACACGCGGCCCTCCTCGATGGCGCGCGCGGCGGCCGAGCGGCTGGCGTAGAGGGCCCGCTGGGCGCACAGGGCGTCCAGGCGCGTGCCGGCGTCGGCGGCGGCTACGATATGGCAGAGCGAGCGTGACATGGCATCCATTCTAGGATCGGTCGGCCGGGGGCGCATCCCCCGGACGGTGTATCTTGCGCATCGACTAGGCGTCCCGGCCGGCCCCCGCGTCGTCGCCCGCGCCCGGCGCGGCGGCGTCAGCCCGATGCGCCTGCAGCGCCAGGCCAACGAAGAACAGGACGAACCCGCACGTCACGCCGATGTCCGCCACGTTGAACGTGGGGAAGTCGATGAACACGAGGTCGATGAAGTCCACGACGTAGCCCAGGGCGAAGCGGTCGATGGCGTTGCCGATGCCGCCGGCCCACACGAGCGCGACGCCCACCGCCTCCAGCGCCGAGGCGCGGCGCGCCACCACGATGAGGTACGCGAGCAGGGCGGTGCACACCACCACCGACAGCACGCCCAGCGCGACGGTGGCATCGCCGAACATGCCCCACGCCCCGCCCGTGTTGTGCGCCAGGCGGAAGCGGACGAGCCCCAGGTACGGGCCGCCGATCACGTCGCCCACGGCGAACGAGTTCGCCCAGGCCTTGGTGGCCAGGTCCGCCGCCAGCCACGCCAGGGCCAGCGGCGCGAAGATGGCGAGGGTGCGCCCCCGCCGCGAGGGCCGGGGCGCGACGGGCGCGCCGGCGGCAGCCTCCGCCGGGACGCCCGTGGCGTCGTCCTGGGGCTCTTCGGCCATGGGCACCTAGCCCTCGTATCCGATGGCGTCCAGCGCGTCGCCGCAGCGCTCGCACACGTCGGGGTGCGCCGCGTTGCCGCCCAGCTCGCGAATGTTCCAGCAGCGGGGGCAGCGATCGCCCTCGGCCGCGGTCACCACGGCCGTCATCTCGTCGCCGTCGCCCTCCTCGAAGGCCACGGATGCCACGATGAACAGCTCCTCGAACACGGACGGGTCGAAGGAGCGGGCGGTGGCCACCACGGCGGCCGGCGCCGTCACCGTGACGGCCGCCTCCTGGCTCTTGCCGATGACCTTGGCGGCGCGCGCGTCCTCGAGGGCCTTGGTGACCACGTCGCGCACGGCCATCATCTCCTCGAACGCGGCCACCTGCGCGCCGGCGTCGGCGGGCAGCGCGGGCACGAAGTCGGCCGGATGCGGCCAGCCGGCCAGCTGCACGCTCGGCTCGCGGCCGGGCGCCTCGCGCAGGGCCGGCGGGTAGCTCTCCCACACCTCGTCGGTGGTGAAGGACAGCACCGGCGCCATCACGCGCACGAGCACCTCCAGGATGTTCAGCAGCACGGTCTGCACGGCGCGGCGGCGCGGAGAGTCCGGGGCCTCGGAGTACAGGCGGTCCTTGGCCACGTCCATGTACACGGCCGACAGCTCGTTGACGTAGTCGTAGAGCGCGCGGTACACGGCGTTGAAACGCAGGGCCTCGTAGCTCGCCTCCACCTCGGCCAGCAGCTGCTCGGTGCGCACCATCATCCACTGGTCGATGGACTCGAGCGCGTCCCAGTCGCGCACGAGCGCGTCCTCGGAGATGTCGTCGAGGCTCCCCAGCAGGAAGCGGAACGTGTTGCGGAAGCGGCGGTAGGCGTCGGACACCTGCTTGAGGATGCCGTCCGAGATGGACACGTCCTGGGAGTAGTCGACTGAGGCCACCCACAGGCGCAGCACGTCGGCGCCGAACTTGTCCATGATCTCGGCCGGGTCGATGCCGTTGCCGAGCGACTTGGACATCTTGCGGCCGTCCTCGTCCACGGTGAAGCCGCAGTGCATGACCGACTTGTAGGGCGGCACGCCGTAGGCGCCCACCGACGTGAGCAGCGAGCTCTGGAACCAGCCGCGGTGCTGGTCGGAGCCCTCCAGGTACAGGTCGGCCGGGAACCGCAGGCCCTCGCCCGCGCGGTGCTTGAGCACGCTGGTGTGCGACACGCCCGACTCCCACCACACGTCGAGGATGTCCTTCTCGGGCACGAGGTCGGTGCCGCCGCACTTCTCGCAGCGCGTGGTGCGCGGCAGGTACTCGGAGGGACGGCGCGTGAACCAGGCGTCGGCGCCCTCCTCCTGGAACAGCTTGATCACGGCGTCGAACGTCGCCTCGTCGGCCACGGTCGAGCCGCATTTGGCGCACTTGAACACGGGGATGGGCACGCCCCAGCTGCGCTGGCGCGAGATGCACCAGTCGGGGCGGTCGGCCACCATCGAGCCGATGCGGTTCTTGGCCCAGTCGGGCACGAAGCGCACCTCGGAGTTGATGGCGCGCAGGGCGTCCTCGCGCAGGGAGTTCTCGTCCATCGACACGAACCACTGGTCGGTGGCGCGGAAGATGACCGGCTGATGGCAGCGCCAGCAGTGCGGGTAGGAGTGGTTGATCTCCTGCTCGGCCACGAGCGTGCCCTGCTCGCGCAGCCACGCGATGATGACGGGGTTGGCCTCGTCGGTGTCGAGCCCGGCGAAGCGGCCCGCCTCGTCGGTCAGGCGGCCGTCGTCGTCCACCGGCATGAGCAGCGGGATGTCGAACTCGAGCGCCACCAGGTAGTCGTCCTGGCCGTGGCCGGGGGCCGTGTGCACGGCGCCGGTACCGGTGTCGAGGGTGACGTGGTCGCCGTAGATGACCGTGCCCTTGATGTCGTGGCGAATGGGGGCGGTGTAGGTGAGGCCGAAGAGCTGCTTGCCCTTGATGGTCACGGGCTCGCCGGCGGCATCGGACACGAAACCGTAGTCCTCCCAACCGGCCACCTCAGCCACGGTTCCCACCAGCTTCTTCGCCATGATGAGGTTATCGCCATTCACCTGCACCATGACGTAGTCGGCGTCGGGCGCCAGGGACACGGCAGTGTTGGCCGGCAGCGTCCAGGGCGTGGTGGTCCAGATGAGCACATAGGCATCGCCCGCGGCCCCGTTGGCCTCGAAGATGCCCGGTACGGCGTCCAGCTTGAACTTCACGTAGATGGAGGGCGACACCTCGTCTGAGTACTCGATCTCCGCCTCGGCGAGCGCCGTGTGGCAGTGGGTGCACCAGTGGATGGGCTTGCGGCCGCGGTAGATGGAGCCCTTCAG
>JAAWAY010000219.1 GCA_022792415.1 Eggerthellaceae bacterium
CCTACATCGAGTGGTACCGGGACGGCAGGCTCAAGGCGTTCGAGGAGGACGGCAGGGTGGTGTACGATACGATCATGGGCCGCAGGAGGCGGCTCGGATACGCGGCCTAGGCATGTCCAAGAATCTGCCGCAGTCCCGTTGGGAATGGTTTTCAAGCCTCGACTTCGCCCGCTTCGTAGGAGAGGAGACAGTGGAACGTGCGAAATACCTGGTCAGAGTCGAGTGCCTTAGCGTTCCCCCAAGAAGCAGCCGCTTCGTTCACCCAGGGGGCGGCCCTCGATCGTTACTAACCGCGAAAAACGTGCGGAATCGCTTTGCTCCACGAGGGGCATCAACCCGGTTTTCCATCTCGATGCCCTCCCGAAGCCGAGCGCTCCTACCCGAGCATGCCGCTGCATCGCAGCCACGCCTCCTCGAGGCTCCGTAGTCGCACTGACCCCAGCGGCCGAACCTCGCTCATACCCAGGGCAGGCGGCATGGGATGTGTTTTATTGGCGCAGGATGGGTGAAAGGGGAACCTGGCGTTGCGATTGATGTTGCGATCTGGCGCCAAGTCCCTAAGATGCCACCGTGAAAGCGCTCTTTTGTAAATCCACGGCACTCTTTCTGCTTCGATCAGATGCGTCAGTCGAGGCCTATCGCCGTGCGTCCGCGCCCGATCTCTCCCACGCGTCGGATGTGGCCCGCGTCTCAAGCGCTGCGGCACTCGAAGGATGTCCGCGTCCCCTCCATATCCTTGCCGAGCGTCATTCGACGAGTACCCGAAACGCGGTGTTTCACTCCTGGGGCGCGTACGCCCCCGACCGTCAGCTGCGTCTTGTGGGCGGCCTGCCGGTTCTAGGTCCCGAGCTCCTCATGCTCGACTTTGCCCGGGACGTTGATCTCCTTGACCTGGCGCTCCTCGGGTTCGAGCTGTGTGGCACCTATCGCCTGCGTGCCGACGGGTCGGGCTTCGCGTCGGCGGATCCCCTCACGACTCCCCGTCTCATCGCGCGCTGCGCTGATCGCAGCTCGGGTGTGACAGGGGTGAAGACGCTCCGCGCGGCCGCTCGCCACGTGCTTCCGGCGGCAGCCTCGCCGATGGAGGCGGCGCTCGTTCTGCTTCTGTGCCTGCCCCGGCGCCTCGGCGGCCTCGCCCTTCCCGCGCCGTTGCTCAACCACCGCATCGACCTCGGCTCTCGCTTCGTCGTCTGCGATGCGTACTGGCCGGCTCAGCGTGTCGCGCTCGAGTACGACAGCGATCGCTTCCATGCGGGGGCCGAGCGCCTCAATCGTGATGCGGAGCGGCGCACGGCCCTGCTAGCACGTGGTGTGACGGTGGTGAGCGTCACGCGGGACCAGGTCTATCGTCCGACGCGGTTCGATGAGCTGGAAAGAGCGCTTCGCAAAAACCTCGGCGTTCGCGGTCAGGCGAGGGGCGAGGCCTTCGAAGATCGTCAACGAGAGCTGCGCCGGCGGGTCCTCGGCATCGGCTTGGAGGAAGGATCGCCCTCAAGCCTCATCCGATTCGGGCGCTAGCGGGAACCCGAGCCCGAGCCCGAGCCCGAACCCGAACCCGAACCCGAACCCGAACCCGAACCCGAACCCGAACCCGAACCCGAACCCGAACCCGAACCCGAACCCGAACCCGAACCCGAACCCGAACCCGAAC
>JAAWAY010000056.1 GCA_022792415.1 Eggerthellaceae bacterium
CGAGGAGTCCCGGGAGTTTTGGAAGGCCCTCACGCGGGACCGCGCCCCCTCCGAGGTGGTCGTCGTCACGCCCCAGGGCGAGGTCATCTCCCTGCGGGCCGGCTCCACCCCCATTGATTTTGCCTCCGCCATCCACCCCGAGGTGGGCAACCACTGCGTGGGCGCGAATGTGAACGTCTCCATAGTGCCCTTGTCCTACAAGCTGCAGGTGGGCGACCGCGTGGAGATCCTCACGCAGAAGAGCGCCGGCCCCTCGCGCGACTGGCTCAACATCGTCAAGACGCCCTCGGCCCGCAGCAAGATCCGCTCGTACTTCTCCAAGGTGAGCCGGTCGGACGACCTGCAGTTCGGGCGCGACAAGCTCACCCGCGAGATGCGCAAGCACGGCCTGGGCATCTCGAGCGCCCAGTCCACCCGCGCTATGCGCACCGTGGCCGAGGCCATGGGCTTCAACGACCCCGACGACATGCTCGTCCACATCGGCACGGGCAAGGAGAGCGCCCAGCACGTGGCCAACCGCCTGCTCAAGATATTGGTGGACAAGGGCAACGAGGAGGCCCAGAAGCCCCAGATCGGCATGTCGGACAGCTCGACGGGCATCATGGCCCCCATGCTCACGTCGGTCAAGCGCCCCAAGAAGCACGAGACCCACTCGTCCCACGGCATCGTGGTCAAGGGCATCGACGACGTGCTCGTGCGCCTGTCGCGGTGCTGCAACCCCGTGCCGGGCGACGAGATCCTGGGCTTCGTCACCCGCGGCCGCGGCGTGTCGGTGCACCGCGCCGACTGCCCCAACGCCATCGACCTGAAGAAGCACCCCGAGCGCATCATCGACGTGTCCTGGGAAAACGACGCCCCGAAGGGCGCGTCCTACCAGGTGGAGATATCCGTGGAGGCCCTCGACCGCATGAGCCTGCTGCTCGACGTCACCCGGGTGCTGTCCGAGGCGGGCGCCAACGTGCTGTCGTGCTCCACCACCACGCACCGCGACAGCATGGTGGAGATGCGGTTCCTGTTCCAGGTGTCCGACCTGGCGGTCATCGAGCGCACGCTCAAGCGCCTGGCCGAGGTGGAGGGGGTCTTCGACGCCCGCCGCATGGTGCCGGGCCAGGCCGTCGGCAAGCGAAGGTAGCACGCACGCGCAAACGCGAAAGGAAGCGATATGAAGCAGCAGCTGTTCGAGGTCAAGGGCCTGTGCGCCGATGTGGAGTACCTGGTGATGGGCCAGCTCCAGAACAACGTGTACCTCATCTCCGACGGAGCGGGCACCATGGTGGTCGACCCGTCGTGCGACGCGGACACCATCCTGGCCGCCCTGGGCGACCGCGCGCTCGACGCCATCGTCCTCACGCACAACCACAACGACCACACCGGAGCGGTGGCGGCGCTGCGCGAGGCCACGGGCGCCACGGTGGTGGCCTCCGAGCTGGACGCCGACGGCGTGGAGCACCCCGGCCCCGGCGCGTTCATGGAGGCCTCCGACCCGTGCCCGGTGGATCGGCGCGTGTCCCACGGCGACGTGGTGACCGTGGGCAACATGGCCTGGAAGGTCATCGCCACGCCGGGCCACACCCGCGGGTCCATCTGCCTGTTCCTCATCCCACAGTTCGGCAACCACGCCGACGGCCTGCCCCTGCTCATATCCGGCGACACGCTGTTCGCCGGCACGGTGGGGCGCACCGACTTCGAGGGCGGCTCGATGGACGACATGCGCGCGTCCATGAAGAAGCTGGCCGCGCTGCCCGATGACACGGCCGTGCTGCCGGGGCACAACGACCTCACCACCATCGGCGCCGAGCGCCGCCGCGTGTTCGCCCGCTTCGGCGACGAGGAGTAGGCGCCCGGCCCGGGCCGTCGACCGGGGCATCCCGGCTCGACCGTCGCCGTCGGCAACAGCTGCGTTCCATCTGCGAAAAAGAGGGAGCGCAGCTGCTGCGCGCGTTTACAATTCGGGTAAACTTGATGTGTTTGCGCTGTGATTCAGGCAAGGGACGGCGTCGGAAGGACACCCGTGACCATAGAGTGGACCCTTTTCCTCTCGGAGCTGTTGGCGAACCCCGTGCTGGCGGTCGTCACGCTGCTCAACATCGGCGTCATCATCGTGAACGGGGCGACGGACGCCCCCAACGCCATCGCCACCGTGGTGTCGACGCGCGCGATGAAGCCGCGCCACGCCATCATCATGGCGGCCATCTGCAACTTCCTCGGGCTTCTGCTCGTGTCGCTCGTGTCGTCGGCCGTGGCCCAGACCATCTTCTCGATGGTGGACTTCGGCGGCAACTCCCACCAGGCCATCATCGCGCTCATGTCCGCCATGGTGGCCATCATCGTGTGGGGCGTCGCCGCCTGGTGGTTCGGCATCCCCACATCCCAGTCGCACTCGCTCATCGCCGGCCTCACGGGCGCGGCCATCGCCGTGCAGGGCGGATTCGGGGCCATCAACGGCGCCGAGTGGGTGAAGGTCATCTACGGCATCCTGCTGTCCACGCTCATGGGCTTCGGTGTGGGCTGGCTCAACTACAAGGTCATCGGGCGGCTGTGCCGCAACGTCAGCCGGCCCAAGGCCAACCGCTTCTTCCGCTGGGCCCAGGTGTTCGCCGGGGCCGGCGTGGCCTTCATGCACGGCGCCCAGGACGGCCAGAAGTTCATGTCCATCTTCCTTCTGGCCATCACCATGGCCGTGGGCATGGGCATGAGCGGCGCCGACATGGTGCTGCCGGTGTGGCTCATGGTGTTCTGCGCCCTGTCGATGGGCTTCGGAACGGCCGTGGGCGGCGAGCGCATCATCAAGAGCGTCGGCGTCAACATGGTCAAGCTCGACTCGTTCCAGGGCTTCGCGGCCAGCCTGTCCACCTGCCTGAGCCTGGCGGTGGCCACGTTCGGCGGCCTGCCCGTGTCCACCACCCACACCAACACCACGGCCATCATGGGCGTGGGCGCCGCCCGCAACCCCAAGGCCGTCAAGTGGAGCATCGCCATCGACATGGTCAAGACGTGGGTGCTCACGTTCCCCGGCTGCGGGATCCTGGGCTACGTCTGCGCCAAGCTGTTCCTCATCGTCCTCTAGGTGCCGAGAAAGGGTAACCCCATGGGTAAGAAGAAAAAGTTCGACTACTTCAAGGCCTACGAGAGCCTCTCCGAGCTGGCGGTGGGGGAGTCCGACCTCATGCTGCAGAGCTTCCGCACCTTCACCGACGCCGGCGTGCTCGTCGACACGTTGGAGGCCATCCACGAGCTGGAGCACCAGGGCGACGACATCAACCACGACATCTTCCAGAATGCGGCGCTCGACTTCATGCCGCCCATCGACCGCGAGGACATCGTCGATCTGGCCCAGGCGCTCGACAACGTGCTCGACAACGTGGAGGACGTGCTGCAGCAGCTGTACATGTGCGACGTGCGCACGATGGAGCCCGACGCCGTGCAGTTCGCCGAGCTGGTCAAGAAGAGCTGCCAGGCGCTCGACAAGGCCATGGAGGACTTCCGCAACTTCAAGAAGTCCAAGACGTTCAAGCAGCTCATCGTGGACATCAACACCTACGAGGAGGAGGGCGACGCCCTGTACCTCAAGGCCATGCGCGGGCTGCACACGGCCGAGGACATCGACGTGATGCACGTGCTGGTGTGGTCGCGCATCTACACGCGCATCGAGAAGTGCTGCGATGCCTGCGAGCACGCGGCCGACGTGATGAACACCATCCTGCTGAAGAACCTGTAGGTGCTACCCGGCGCCCACGCCGTCAGGGCCCGCCCCGTCAGGGCCCGCCGCCGTCCTCGGACGGGGCGGGCCCTGTGCGTTAGTGACATGCGTGGGGGGCGGCGCGGCGGGAGCGGGCGCCGGGCGCGCTAGCTGCGGGGCTCGAAGGGGTCGCGCTGCTCCTCGGCGCGGCGGTCCTCGATCTCGCCCATGACGCGGTGGAGTTCCTCGCGGTTGACGAACAGGCGGTCGCTCGGGTCGGGTGGCGCGGCGACGGCCGCCTCGTCGGCGCCCTCGGCCGCGGCCTCGGCGGCCTCGGCGACGCGCGCCCCGGGGTCATCGGACGCCAGCGCCTGGTAGGGGACGTCCGCCTCGGGCGGCACGTCGGCCCAGTGCGTGCAGTCGGCCTCCGCCGCCTCGTCGGCGCCGCCCAGGCGGCTGGACGCGTCGTCGCGCACGGTGTCGCGCAGCTCCATCCACCGGCCCGAGATGCGGTTGTAGAACCGCGTCCACAGGCGCAGGAAGCGCGCGAGCGGGCGGTTGTCGTCGCCCCGGTCGCGCGCGGTCTTGCCCAGCGGCACGTGCGCCTTGCGGGCCACGAACTGCATCGGGCGGGCGACGGCGCGGGTCACGCGGTCGCTGTAGTCGCGCGGCGGGCGGGTGCTCCACCCGAAGGCCAGGCTGCCGTAGCGGATGCCCAGCACGAGCGCCGCGCACATGCCGGCCGCCAGGCTGGGGAAGAAGTGGTACGTGCGCATGAGCCCGAAGGCGGTGCAGCCCAGAAGCGCCGCGCTGCCGTAGAGGGGACCGGCCTGGAACGCCTCGGGCGGGCGGTTCATCAGCACGTCGCGCAGGATGCCGCCGCCGATGGCGGTGATGGTGCCCAGGATGATGGAGGGGATGACGCCCAGCCCCGCCGAGAGCGACTTGCCGACGCCGATGATGGCCCACATGGCGACGGACAGGTTGTCCAGCAGATCGACGATGGGGTCGAGGTAGGTGGCCAGCTTGCCGAAGTAGAACACCAGCACGCCGCCGATGGCGCAGCACAGCAGAAGCGACGGGTTCTGGAACGCGTAGATGCCGTAGTCCTGCAGCAGCAGGTCGCGCGTGATGCCCCCGCCCATGCCGGTGGCGCAGGCGATGGCCACGCACCCGAAGATGTCGTAGCGGGCCCGCACCGCGCTCATGGCGCCGGACAGGCCGCCGGTGAGCGTGGCGGACAGCTCGAGCCAGAACGGTATGGCGATGGCGACCTCCAGCATGGCGGCTTAGGGGCGCTCGTCGGCGCCCGCGGGCGCGGCGGCCTCGACGGCCAGGATGGTGGCGACGACGGGCTCGCCGGAGAAGTCCAGGTCGCGGGTGATGGCACGGGCGGCCTCCTCGTCGAACCCGGGGGCGTCCACGGCGTCCAGGGCGGTCTCGGCGCGATCCAGCGCCTCCTCGAACAGGTCGAAGAAGCTGGCCGTGCGCACCTCGCCGGTGTAGGGGTTCTCCCACGGGTCGCGCTGGGAGTTGGCGAAGGCGCTGTCGGTCAGCGGCTCGCGGCGGTGGCTCATGGCCCGGTAGAACGAGTAGGGCCGCACGAGCGACTCCACGCGGCCCAGCACGTCGCGCTTGACGCCAGAGGGCGAGTAGAACAGCCGCTGGGCGCGGCGGAACAGCTTGACGGAGGCCTTGAACGAGTCAGCGGGGATGGCCAGGCCGTACACGTTCATGGCCGTGAAGGCGTACATGGACGAGATGACGTCGAGCACGTGGTCGGAGGCCTTGAGGATCTCGCGGGAGGGGTCGAACTCCGCGATGGAGGTGTGGCGGCGCACCGTGAGCACCAGCTCGTCCAGCTCGCTCTCGATGACGGCGTGCACATCACCGCCGTTGTCACGCGTGAGCCCGGGCTCGCCGGCGTCGCACAGCAGGTACTGCTGGCCGAAGATGAAGGGGTGCGCGGTGGAGTCCAGCACGTAGTGGCAGGTGAAGCCCATCACGTAGGCGCGCCCGATGGCCTGGTCGGCGGGCGCCAGGAACGACACCGATCGCCGCAGGGCCGCCAGCAGCTCGCTGGGGCGCTGGGCGTGCATGAGCGAGCCGAGGCGTCGGGCCACGCGCAGGCGGGGACTCGCGACCGCGTAGAACAGCGGGTCGGGGCCCTGGTTGCCCAGCAGGAACGCGTCGCACTCGTCGCGGCCGTTGCCGATGTCGTCGAAGCGCTCGGCGTACACGTCGCGGCCGAAGGTGTCGTGGGTTATGAGCGCGGGCATGGGCCCTCCTATCTGGCGCGTCGTGCGGGTCATCGTTCATCATATACAATGCGGGCCCCGGGCGGGAGCCTGCGTTGCCCAAGCGTGACCGGGCGGCGCGACGTGTGGCCGCCGGGGGCGCCACGCCGGCCGAGCGGGGCTTCTTGCGGGGCCTCGGACATGCTAGGGTAGGGAGGCATTGTAGGGGCCGGGGAACGTGTTTTCAAGAAGGCGAGGGCGATGAAACCCATGTCCATGAAGATGACGAAGCAGGAGCGCAGCTGGGTGCTCTACGACGTGGGCAACTCCGCGTTCGTGATGCTGTCCACCGCCCTGATCCCCGTGTACTTCGCCACGCTGGCCGAGCCCGGCTCGTCGGTGGTGGTGGCCTGGGGCTACGCCGAGACGGTGGCGTCGCTGGTGCTGGCGCTGCTCATGCCCGTGCTGGGCAGCCTGGCCGACCTCAAGGGCAACAAGAAGAAGTTCCTCATCGGCTTCATCGGCACCGGCGCGGTGGCCTGCGCGGCGCTGGGCATCCCCACCCACGCCATGGCCTTCTTGGTGGTGTACGTGGTGTCGTCGGTCATGCTGAACGGGTCCATGGTGTTCTACGACGCCTTCCTGGTGGACGCCACCACCGAGGAGCGCTACGACATGGTGTCGTCCAACGGCTACGCGTGGGGCTACATCGGCTCGTGCATCCCGTTCGTGGCGTGCCTGGTCGTCGTGCTGGGCGGTCCGTCGGTGGGCATCGACATGATGACGGGCATGAAGATCGCCTTCCTCATCACGGCGGCGTGGTGGGTGGCCTTCAGCGTGCCCATCGTGCGCAACGTGCACCAGACGCATTACAAGCCGCGCCAGCCGCACCTCATGCGCGCCACGTTCAAGGGCCTGTGGGGCACCATGAAGGCCATCGGCCGCGACCGGCGCATCCTGCTGTTCATGCTGGCGTACTTCTTCTACATCGACGGCGTGCACACCATCATCAAGATGTCCACCAGCTACGGCACCGAGCTGGGCATCGACGCCACGCAGCTCGTGCTGGCGCTGCTGGTGACGCAGCTGGTGGCGTTCCCGTCGGCCATCGCCTACGGGCGGCTTTCCACGCGCTTCGGCACGCGCCGCATGCTGCTGGTGGCCGTGGCCGCGTACTTCTGCATTACGCTGTTCGCGGCGTTCTTCCTGGTGAGCGCGTTCGAGTTCTGGATCCTCGCCATCTGCGTGGGGCTGTTCCAGGGCGGCATCCAGGCGCTGTCGCGCAGCGAGTTCGGCAAGATCATCCCGAAGGACCACGCCAACGAGTACTTCGGGTTCTTCGACATCTTCGGCAAGTACGCCGCGGTGATGGGCACGTTCCTGGTGAGCGTGTTCACCCAGATGACGGGCAACCCCTCGGTGGGCGTGCTGTCCATCGCGGTGCTGTTCGTGGTGGGGTTCGTCCTGATGGCGCGCGTGCCCGGCGGCGTGTACGAGGACGGCCCGGCGCAGTAGGGGGCTACGCGCCCTCGTAGCCGACGAGCAGGCCGCCGCGCTCGGCGTAGAAGCTGCACAGACCCCCGGCGGGGTAGGCGGCGACGTCGGCGTCCGGGTACTCGGCCCGGATGAGCGCGGCCAGGCGCTCGGCCAGGGGCGCGTCCAGCACGTGGGACACGCGCACCTTGCCGCCGTCGTAGCCGCGCGACCTCATCTCGTCCAGGATGGCCGCCAGGGCCCGCCGCTCGCCGCGCCCCTTCGCGATGGGCTCGATGTCACCCGCCTCTGACGCGCGGGCGGTCACGCGCACGCCCAGAAACCCCGCCAGCTTGGCCACCGCCGGCTTCACGCGGCCGTTGTTGGCCAGGTTGGTGAGCGATTGCAGGGCGAACACCAGGTGCGTGCGGCCCTGGTAGGCCCGCAGGGCGGCGCAGACGTCGTCGAAGGACGCGCCCTGGGCTGAGAGTTCGGCCAGCTTCTCGATGAGCAGGCGCATCTCGGGGCCGGTTGACAGCGAGTCGATGACGCAGACACGCCGGCCGGGGTGGGCGGCCTCGTAGGAGTCCTTGGCCATGACGGCCGCATCGTGGCCAGCCGACAGCGTGGAGGTCATGGTGATGGCGAACACCTCGTCCGCGTCGCGAAACGCCGCCTCCCACTCACCGACCGAGGGGCAGGCCGTGCCCGAGCGCCCGTCGTAGGACGCCAGGTAGTCCACCATGTCCTCGATGTCGGCGGTGCCGTCGTCCACGAACGAGCGCTCCCCGGCGTTGATCTTGAGCGGAGCGAACCCGAAGGCGACGGCGTCCGCGCCCGGGATGCCCTCCAGGCTGGTCAGATCGGCGGACGAGTCGGTGGCGATGGCGCGTTGCATGGCAACTCCTGACCCCCGCCGTGTGAAGGCGGGAACAAATCGGTTTACTGAAGTCAGAATATCAGATATTGAAAAACCGATAATATGGAATCGAAAATCTCCATTCGGGTAGCGAAAACCGATTGCATGGGGGAGGGGCGCCCGGTAGAATCCTCGACATGAGAAAGAGACGCCCCATAGACTCGCCCCCTGCCACGTACGGCGTCGTCACGCTCGGCGATGCCGGCTGCGCCCCGGAGGACGCGGTGCCGGCGGGCAGCGCTCCCGCCGCGGAACGCGCTGTCAGCCCCGCCTCGCCCGCCGCGGTCGTGGACGCCGGGCCAGGTGCGGGCGCGCCCCTGGAGGTGGCGCCCCCGCGCGACTTCCGTCTGCCACGCTACCGTGACATCCCCGACGTCGGCCTGTACCTCGAGCAGGTGGTGGCCTACGTCAACGGCATCCTTGCCCCGCTGGGCATCCCGCCCCTCACGCCGTCGATGGTGAGCAACTACGTCAAGCAGGGCATCATCCCGGCGCCTGTCAAGAAGCGCTACGGCTCAGAGCAGCTGGCGTGCCTGCTGTTCGTCGCCTGCGCTAAGACGGCGCTCTCCATGGAGGACATCGGCCTGTTCCTGGGGCTGCAGCGCGTCACCTACGACATCGCCGTGGCCTACGACTACTTCTGCGACCAGCTGGAGGCGGCCGTGGCGTTCGTGTTCGGGCAGGCTGATGCTATCCCCGACACGGGTGTCACCAGCTCCACCGCCAAGACGATGCTGCGCTACTGCGTCATCGCCGTGGCTAACATCGCGTTCCTCGCCCGGGGCTTCCAGGCGGTGCGCGACGCCGAGGGCGTCGACGGGGAGGGCTGTTAGGTTCCCTTGGGTTGTGCGGCCCCCTGCCGCGGGAGGTGAGGGGGCTTCGGTCGCCTCCTCGCTGCGTCGGCCTGTGGTGAGGTATACCACAGGCCTCCTTGCTGCGGGGGTGCTCCCTGCGCCCCCTCGCCTCCCACGGCAGGGGGCCGCTTCGGGATGGGCTGTCCACGGCTCCCCCGCCCCCGCCACGGTGATGCCACACCCGCCGCCGACATGCGGCCCGTGCGCGATCGTCCCACCCGCGGCCCGGCGGCGGCGCGCTTTTGCTATAGTGATGCGGCGCTGGGCTTTTTCGTCCCGCGCCCAAGCGATCCAACGATCCGGGAAGTTTAGCCATGTCACTCATCGTCGCAAAGTTCGGAGGCACGTCGGTCGCCTCCCCCGAGCGCATCAAGAACGTCGCCAAGCGCCTCGTGCGCATCCGCCAGGGCGGGCACCAGGTGGTGGCGGTGGTGTCGGCCATGGGCAAGACCACCGACGAGCTGGTGGCCCTGGCAGGCGCCATCAACGACAACCCTCCCTCGCGCGAGATGGACCGCCTGCTGTCCACCGGCGAGCAGGTTTCCATGACGCTGCTGGCCATGGCCATCGAGGCCCTCGGCTACAAGGCCATGAGCTTCACAGGGCGCCAGGCGGGCATCATGACCGACGGCACCCACAACAAGGCGCGCATCACCAAGGTGGACAACGAGCGCATCGAGGCGGCCCTCAACGCCGGCGCCATCCCCGTCATCGCGGGGTTCCAGGGCATCGACGCCAACGGCGACATCACCACGCTGGGCCGCGGCGGCTCCGACACGACGGCCGTGGCCGTGGCCTGGGGCATCGGCGCCGACGTGTGCGAGATCTACTCGGACGTGGACGGCGTGTACACCACCGACCCGCGCGTGGCGCCCCGCGCCCGCAAGCTGGACGAGATATCCTACGACGACATGCTTGAGCTGGCCAGCGCCGGGTCGGGCGTGCTGCAGAGCCGCGCGGTGGAGTTCGCGCGCAAATGGAACGTGGTCATCCACTCCCGCTCGGCGTTCTCCGACGCGGAAGGCACCTACATCAAGGAGGAGACGGACATGGAGGAAGCGGTCATCACGGGCATCGCCCACGATACCTCCGAGGTGAAGGTCACCATCCGCGGCGTGCCGGACAACACCGGCGTGGCCGCCAAGGTGTTCTCGGCCCTGGCCGGCAGCGCCGTGAGCGTGGACATGATCATCCAGAACATCTCCGAGGACGGCATCACCGACATCAGCTTCACCTGCCCCGGCGCCGACCTGGGCCGCGCGGCGGACACCATCGAGCGCATCCTGCCCTCCATCAACGCCCGCGAGTTCGTGGTGGACGACGACATCGCCAAGGTGAGCCTGGTGGGCACGGGCATGAAGTCGTCGCCGGGCGTGGCGGCGCGCGCGTTCCAGACGCTTGGCGAGAACCAGATCAACATCCTGGCCATCTCCACGTCGCCCATCCGCCTTTCGGTGGTGGTGGACGCCGCCCAGGCCACGCAGGCCGTGCGCTGCCTGCACACCGCCTTCGGCCTGGACTCCGACAGCGTGTTCGAGGAGACGCAGCTGTCGGCTGAGGAGATCGCCGCCAAGATGAAGAAGGGCCGCTAGCGCCCAGCTCGCCTGCCGAGGCGGGGAACCGCCCGTCAAGGGCGGCCTTGAAATGCACGTTGCACAGGTGCCGCGCGGCGCCTACGAGAGAGGACAGCCATGACCTGGACAAAGCAGATGCCCGCCAACCCGGTGGTCGCCGTGGCGGGGGCCACGGGCGCCGTGGGCCAGGAGTTCCTGAGGGTGCTCCACGACCTGGACTTCCCCGCGAGCGAGGTGCGGGCGCTCGCCAGCGCGCGCTCGGCTGGCAAGAAGGTGCCCTTCGCGGGCTGCGGCCAGGTGCCCGCGGGCGAGCTGACCGTGCAGGAGATGACGCCCGCGTCGTTCGAGGGCGTCGACATCGCGCTGTTCTCGGCTGGATCCGACGTGTCGCAGGCCATGCGCGAGGCCGTCACGGCCGCCGGCGCGGTCATGATCGACAACTCGAGCGCGTTCCGCATGGACGACGACGTGCCGCTGGTGGTGCCCGAGGTGAACCCCGCCGACGTGGCCTGGCACAACGGTGTCATCGCCAACCCCAACTGCTCCACCATCCAGATGGTGGCCGCGCTCAAGCCGCTCTACGACCTGTCGCCCATCAAGCGCGTCGTCGTGTCCACCTACCAGGCCGCCTCGGGCGCGGGCGCCCCGGCCATGGCCGAGCTGTACGACCAGACCCGCGCGTTCCTGGACGGCACGCCCGACGACGAGCTGACCGTGAGCGCGTTCCAGCATCGCATCGCCTTCAACTGCATCCCCCACATCGACAAGTTCTTGGAGGACGACTCCACCAAGGAGGAGTGGAAGATGGTGGTGGAGACCAAGAAGATCATGGGCGATCCCGCCATCCAGGTGGCCGCCACCTGCGTGCGCGTGCCCGTGCTGCGCTGCCACGGCGAGTCCATCAACGTCGAGTTCGCCGACGAGGTGACGGTGGAGGCCGCCCGCGCCGCCCTGGAGGCCGCGCCCGGCATCACCGTGATGGACGATCCCGCCGCGTGCTCGTACCCCATGCCCGGCATCCTGGCCGGCACCGATGGCACCTTCGTCGGGCGCCTGCGCCGCGACCCCACCGTCGAGCACGGGCTGGCCTTCTGGAACGTGGCCGACCAGATCCGCAAGGGCGCGGCGCTCAACGCCGTGCAGATCGCCGAGCTGCTGCTGCCGTAGCGCCGGGAGCGCCCGGCGGCGGGGCGGGGCTCGCTTTACGACGCGCTTACGATGACGGCGCGCCGGCTCTGCCCGGCGGCGCGGCGCGGTATGGTGAACGCATCCTGTCAACGGCCTTGCAGGCCTGATCAGAAGGAGACCAACATGCGTAAGTTCCTGTGCCCCTGCGGCTACATCTACGACGAGGAGCTGGGCGATCCCGAGAACGGCGTCGAGCCCGGCACCCTGTGGGAGGACGTCCCCGAGGACTGGGTGTGCCCCGTGTGCGGGCTGCCCAAGGACATGTTCGAGGAGATCGTGGACTAGCCTCCGCGCTTCCCGCGGGCCTGCTTTCCCTGAGGTTCCGCTTCATGTCCCGCGCCCCATTCCGGGGCGATGCGCGAGCGCCGGCCTTCGGGTCGGCGCTTTTGCGTTGCGGGGGGCGCCGAATTGGGGCGCGATGATGGGGGCCGGGAGGATCCGGACGATTTCGGGGCATGATTCTGGCGAGAAAAGCGACTTATGTGCGATTCGGAAATGCCGACGAGGGGAATGGGGCCAGGATGGCGTCGGATGGCGCAGCATTGGCCCAGGTGGCAAACGGTCTGACGCGACCTGTGAGGCCACCGGGCCTCGTGATGGACTGACGGATGTCGCATAAGTCGCTTTTCTCGCCACCAAGCGCGCCGGACGCGGACGGGAGCTTGGCCGTGTGTCTTGCGGGTGGGCCAATCCCTCGCGTGCTTTGGCCGTGACGTTGCGCCGAAGGCTCGGCGAGGCGTGCCCGGTGTTTCGGGGCTCCTCGCGGCGACGTGATCTCCGGGTGGGCTGCCCCCGGTATAATGGCTGCCATGGATACCGCGCATGACAACCTTGCTCTGACTGACGCCGCCTGCGACGACGGTGGCGCTGGCCGGCCCGACTCCGCGCCACGGCCCAAGCGACCTAAGAAGGTGCGCCTGGACGAGCTGCTGGTGGCGCGCGGGGACTTCGTTGACGCGGGCGAGGTACTGCGTGCTGTCATGGCCCGCGAGGTGCGCGTGGACGACGTGTACGTGTCGAGCGCCGCGATCAAGGTGCGCCCGGACGCGGACGTGTTCCTGCGCGGCCGACGCGCCTACGTGTCGCGGGGCGGGCACAAGCTGCGCGGCGCGCTCGACGCGTTCGCCCAGGACGTCACGGGGCTGCGGTGCCTGGACATCGGGTCGTCGACCGGCGGCTTCACGGACTGCCTGCTGCAGGGCGGCGCCGCGGAGGTGGCGGCCGTGGACGTGAACTACGGCCAGCTCGCGTGGAAGCTGCGCCAGGACGGACGCGTGCGCGTCTTCGAGCGCACGAACATCCGCGAGGCAGATCCCGCCGCGCTCGGAGCGCCCTTCGATATCGTCGTCATCGACGTGAGCTTCATCGGCCTGGCGCCGCTGGCGCCGGTCATCGCGGCGCTCTGCGCGCCGGGCAGCGTGCTGATGGCGCTGGTGAAGCCCCAGTTCGAGTCGCGCCACGACGAGACCGACCACGGCATCGTGCGCGACGAGGCCGTGCGGCTGCGCACCGTGGACGAGGTGCGCGCGGCGCTTGGCGAGGAGGGGTTCGACGTGACGGGCGTCATCGAGTCGCCCATCCGCGGGGCCGACGGCAACGTGGAGTACCTGGTGCGCGCCGTCTACCAAGGTCGCGGCTGAGGTCGGGCCCGGCGGCGCGGGCGGCGTGCAGGCGGGCTATCGCTCCGCTGCTCGAAGGGGGTGCGGAACCAGCAGGTTCCGCACCCCCTTCTCGTGCGCTCGCTACCTCATGCATTCAGAGAAGATCAAGCCAGCGTTCGGATACGCCCGCCCGCACGCCGCCCGCGCCGCCGGGCCCGACCTCAGACGCTAGTTCTTCAGCGAGTTGAGCGGGGCGGGCATGCGGCCGCCGCGGTGCGCGAACACCGTGCCGGCGTGCTGGTTGACGGGCATGACCGGGGCGTATCCCAGCAGGCCGCCGAAGTCCAGCTGGTCGCCCACCTTCTTCCCGATGGCGGGGATGAGGCGCACGGCGGTGGTCTTGCAGTTGATCATGCCGATGGCGCACTCGTCGGCGATGATGCCGAAGATGGTCTCGACGGTGGTGTCGCCCGGGATGGCGATCATGTCCAGGCCCACGGAGCACACGCACGTCATGGCCTCGAGCTTCTCGATGGACAGCGCGCCGTCCTCGGCTGCGCGGATCATGCCGGCGTCCTCGGACAC
>JAAWAY010000003.1 GCA_022792415.1 Eggerthellaceae bacterium
CGGCGTAACCCATCTCGAAGTACCTTGCAGCCTGCTTTCTCTCCTCTTCGGAATGCCTCATGGCACCACCCCCGCAAATTAAGTGGGACTGGAAACTTTTGTTTCCAGTCCCACTATCGGGGTTCAGTCCACGTCCCGCCCCTCCGTTCGTCACCTCGCGCCGCGCCCGCGCCTCCATCGCAGGCTGCGCTACGCCAGGAGCCCCTGGGCCTCCATGTAGCGGGCCAGCTCGGCGTCCCACGCCGGGATGTCGACGCCCGCCATCTCCAGCAGCAGGCTCTCGAGCACCAGGTGCTCCGCCGTCTTCGGGTCCTCCTCGCCCACCAGCACGGCCGCGGGATCGTACCCGGCCAGCTCCAGGATGCGCTGCGCGAACCCGTAGCGGCTGGTCGATCCGGTGTTGGCCACGTGGAACGTGCCGGTCAGGCGCTTGTCCAGCGCCGACGCCAGGAAGCGGCAGTACGCGTCGACGCTCGTGGGCGAGGCCACTTGGTCGGTGCGCGCCGCGTAGGTGCGGCCCTCGCGCGCGGCGTCCAGGATGTCCTTGAAGCGCCCGCTCTGGGCGTGGTACAGCCACGACGAGCGCACGATGAGGTGGTCGTCGGTGGTGTTGCGCACCATCATCTCGCCCGCCCGCTTGGACTTGCCGTAGGGCGTCGTGGGATGCGGGTTGTCGAACTCGTTGACCGGCTCGGGCACGATAGCGCCGTACACGTCATCGCTCGAGATCTGCACGAGGTAGGCGCCCACAGTGTTGGCCACCAGCGCCACGTTGCGCGCGCCGAGCGCGTTCACCTCGTAGGCCTTGATGCGCGTGTTGAGCGTGGTGGCGTCACGGCGGATGCCGGCGCAGTTGACGATGGCCGTCGGCATGACCTCGGTGGCGAACGCCTCCAGGCGCTCAGGCTCGCACACGCTCAGCTCCGACCCGGTGCCCACCACGTTGTAGCCGGCTTCCTGCAGGTGCGCGCAGATCTCGCTTCCCAGGAAGCCCGTCGCGCCCGTCACCCAGATGATCTCCTGCTTGTCCACGAGGCCCTCCTTCAGGGTACTCACTCTCCACCAGGGCGCCCCTCGACGCCCCTGCCCGGAGCCACCGCGCGCCCACGCGCCGCCGGCCCCGCCGGCCGGCCGCCTTCCCCAAGGCAGCTCGGCCCATCAGGCGGGCGACGCGCGGCCGCCCGCCACGGCAGCCCGCTAGCGCGCGGCCTGCACGTCGTCGGCGTCAGGCAGCTCGCAGCCCTCGTCCGCGCCCTGCTTCAGGGCGCCCTGGGCCTTGCGCCCGGTCACCCACTGGAAGGCGCAGATGGCGCCCACCACGACGAATCCCACGATATCCGACAGCGTGCCCGGGATCATCATGCCCAGGCCGCCGGCGATCAGCACCACGCGCAGCACGGGGTTGACCGTGTGCTTGAGGAAGAACCCGTTGAGCGCGATGGCCACGCCGAACAGGCCCACCAGCGCCGTCACCATGTTGAGGCCCACCGCGAACGGCGTCACGTCACCCTGCAGCAGCAGCGTGGGGCTCATGGCGAAGATGTAGGGCACGATGAATGCCGCGATGGCCAGCTTGGACGCGTTGACGGCCGTGGCCATGGGCTTGGCCTTGGCGATGGCCGACGCGGCGTAGGCCGCCAGCGCCACCGGCGGCGTGATGTCGGCCACGATGCCGAAGTAGAACACGAAGAAGTGCGCGCAGATGGGGTTGATGCCCAGGGCCATCAGGATGGGCGCGCAGGTGGAGGCCATGATGCAGTAGTTGGCCGTCGTGGGCACGCCCATGCCCAGCACGATGCAGCACAGCATGGTGAACACCAGCCCGATGATGAGGAAGTCGCCCGCCGCCATGACGATGACGTTGATGATGGTGGACGCCAGGCCCGTCACGGTGATGCAGCCGGCGATGAGGCCCGCCATGGCGCAGGCCACGGCCACCGCGATGACGTTCTTCGAGCCGGCCGCGAAGGCGTCGATGGTGGTGAACACCGCCATCTTGCACGTCTCGCCGAGCACCGACGCGAACGTGGCGCCCTCGGCGCGCTCACGCCAGTTGGTCAGCAGGAAGTTGATGAACCCGATGACGAAGGCGCCGGCGATGGAGATGGCGGCGGACACGGCCATGGTGCGCGCGCCCGAGGCCACCAGCCACACCAGCAGCACCAGCGGGATGATGAGGTAGCAGTTCTGCAGCAGGTACTTGAACGTGGGCAGCTCGTCGCGCGGGATGCCCTTGAGCCCCAGCTTCTTGGCCTCGAGGTGCACCGAGATGAAGATGCCCGCGAAGTACAGAAACGCCGGGATGATGGCCATGACGGCCACCTCCAGGTACGGGATGCCGATGTACTCGGCCATGAGGAAGGCCGCCGCGCCCATGATGGGGGGCATGATCTGGCCGCCCGTAGACGAGGCCGCCTCCACGGCGCCGGCGAAGGCGGGCTTGTAGCCGGTCTTCTTCATCATGGGGATGGTGACCGAGCCGGTGGTCACGGTGTTGCCCACCGACGAGCCCGACACCATGCCGCACAGCGCCGACGCGATGACGGCCACCTTGGCGGCGCCGCCGCTCGACCAGCCGGCGATGCGGTTGGCCAGCGCGATGAAGAAGTTGGCGATGCCGGTGCGCTCCAGAAACGCGCCGAAGATGATGAACAGCACGATGTAGGTGTAGCACACGTTCGTCGGCGTGCCGATGACGCCGCTGGTGGTGTAGAACAGCTTCTGCACGATCTTGCGTAGCGCGTCGTAGAGCGCCGTGTTGTTGCCCGTGGTGAGCTGCCAGTAGAAGGCGTAGGCCACCAGGCACGCCACCACCACGATGATGGGGATGCCCACGCAGCGCCGGCACAGCTCCGCCAGCACCAGGATGCCCACGGCGCCCAGCACCACGTGCAGAGGCTCGATGCGTGCGCCCATGAGCAGGATGTCCGTGCAGTTCATGGCGAAGTACATGAACGCCCCGAAGCCGGCCAGCATGAGCACGACGTCATACCACGGGATGTGGTTGACGCGGTGTCCTGTCTTGCGCGAGGGGTACATCAGGTAGCCGATGACCACGATGAACGCCAGGAAGCGCGCCAGGCGCGCCTCGGCCTGCTCGGTGGACAGCAGCGTCATGGCCATGCAGTACACCGAGAACGCCACGAGCACCACCGTGAAGGCGATCTTGGGGACGCCCTCCCACAGGCGGGTGTTGGACTCGCGGTCGTACTTGCGCATGACCTCCTCGGCATCGATCTCCGCCGCGTCGGGCGAGGCGGCCAGAAGCTCGGCCTCCTCCTTGTCCAGCTCCTTGGCCTTCTTCTTGATCTTGGGGAATGCCATGGGCACCTCCTGACTCTCACGCGCCAGCTGCCCCCGGCTGGCGACCCTGCGGTGCTGCGCGCCTCACGTCGGGCGCGATCCCTTCCCTTGCCCAAGGGATTTGAGGTGAAATCGCTTGGGCGAAGGAAGCGGGCGGGCGGCGGAAAGATGCGGGCAGGGGCCGCGCCCATGATGCAGGCGCGACCCCTGGTCAAAGCGGTGTCGGAGTGCGGGGCGACGGGAGCGCGGCTCCTCGGTCGGCCCTCGCCTTCCGTGGGAGCGGCGGCTACTTGCCGACGGTGACGTCCTGCTCCTCGTAGTACTTGGCGGCGCCCGGGTGGTACGGCACCGACGTGATGCCGGCGGCGTCCTCGATCACGAGCTCCTTGTACTTCGCATGGGCGTCGGCGTTGTTGTCAGCGCCCTCGAAGATGGACTTGGTGAAGTTGTAGATGGCATCCTCGGACACCGAGTTGTTGGCGATGATGACGGCGCCCACGGACACGGTGGTCGTCGGGCCCTCCAGGCCGTAGGTGTCAGCCGGGATGACGGCCTTGCTGTAGTACGGCGAGATGGCCATCAGCTCATCGACGTGCGCGTCGTCCATCGAGACCAGGTAGGCGGTCTTGGTGGTGGACAGGTCGGTGATGGCGGTGGTGGGGGCGCCGGCCACGATGAAGGCGGCGTCGATCTTGTTGTCCTTCAGGGAGTCAGCCGAGTCGGCGAAGCTCTGGTAGACGGGGTTGATGTCGTCGAGCGTCAGGTCGTACACGCCCAGCACGTCGAGCGCGTTGAAGTACACGCCCGAGCCCGCGGCGCCGACGGACACGGTCTTGCCGGCCAGGTCAGCCACGGTCTTGATGGAGGGGTCGCACGTCACGATCTGCACCTGCTCCTGGTACAGGTCGGCCACGATGGAGAAGTCCTCGTAGGGCGTGCCCTCGAACAGGTTGGTGCCGTCGTAGGCGTAGGCCAGCACGTCGGACTGGCAGAACGCGATGTCGGCGTCGTCATCCTCGAGCGCCTGGATGTTGGCCTGCGAGCCGTTGCCGGACAGCGCCGACACGTTCAGGCCGTAGTCGCCGTTGGTGGCGTACTGGCCGAGCACGTTGCCGTAGGCGTAGTAGGTGCCGGACTCGCCGCCCGTGACGAAGCGCAGGTTCTCGGTCGTGGCCTTGGAGCCGGCGTCCGAGCCGCCCTTGTCGCCGGAGCTCGCGTTGCCGCCGCCGCAACCGAACAGGCCGAGCGCCAGCAGCGCGGCGCAGGCCGCAGCCGCTACGATCTTGGTCTTCTTCATGTTCCCTCCCATTATCCTTTTGTCGTCTCATCCTTTGGCGAGCGCCGTCCGCGCTGCCCGGCCCACAAGCCTGGGCGCCGAGGCGCCGAGGGGCCGCGCCATGGGAAGCGGCGGCCTCGTGACGCCTATCCTACCCGCTTTTTCACGCTGCACGCCGGATATTGACAACTTTTTTCGGTCAGCTAACAAATTTTCGTGGTAGGAATGGGCTAGAGTGAGCCCGACGGAAGGATGTCGCACGCGCGACGCCCGAGCGCCGGACGCATGGCGCGCCGTCGGGCAGGCCGGGCGCGGGGCCCGCAGCGCGCAGATCGAAGGGAGGGGCCGTGGCCCTGGAATCGTGGGACTGGTTCCTGCAGCTGGTGGAGAGCGGGTCGTTCACGCGCGCCTCCGAGGAGCTGCAGGTGTCGCAGCAGACGCTCAGCTCGCGGCTTGCCGCGCTCGAGCGCGAGCTGGACGCCAAGCTGGTGGTGCGCAGCAACCCGCTGGCCCTCACGCGCTCGGGCGAGACGTTTTTGGCCTACGCGCGCGACCAGCGCGACGCCCGCGTCCAGATGCTGCGGCGCCTGGGCGAGACGAGCATCGGCGGCACGGGCGTGCTCAAGGTGGGCATCTCCAACGTGCGCAGCCGCATCCTCATGCCGCACATCCTGCGGCAGTTCCACCGCAGCCTGCCCGGCGTCACGGTCAAGATCATCGAGGGCACCAACGAG
Source organism: Eggerthellaceae bacterium (assembly GCA_022792415.1). Taxonomy (GTDB): domain Bacteria; phylum Actinomycetota; class Coriobacteriia; order Coriobacteriales; family Eggerthellaceae; genus Enterorhabdus. The sequence continues at coordinate 5,314 of JAAWAY010000003.1, forward strand.
GAGCTGGTGCGCCTGGCCGAGGGGAACGAGGCCGACGTGGTCATCGCCCGGTTCGACGGGGCGGTCGGCGACGTGGACGTGCGGCCCCTCTACGACGAGGAGGTGGTGCTGGTCGCCACCCCCGCCCTGCTGGCCGAGGCCCTGGGCCTGCCGCCTGACGAGGCCGTGGCCGTCGCGCGGCGCGAGGGGCTGCCCGCGCTGGCCGGCTGCCCGCTTCTGCTGGAGCCGGTGGACGACATATCCGGGCGCATCGCCCACGCCGAGCTCAAGCGCGCCGGCGTGCGCGCCGGGGCGCTCGTCGAGAGCAACGACATGATCACGCTGCTGAGCCTGGCCCGCGACGGCATGGGCGCGGCGTTCTGCCCCACGCTCGTGCTGGACGCGATGCCCCAGATCACCCGCGGGCTCGTGGCCGTGGGACTCTCCCCCGCCGCGCACTACCCCATATCGCTGGGCACGCCCGCCGGCGTTGAGCCGTGGAACGCGCTGTCGGTGTTCGAGGATATCGCCGGCGCCCTGTACGGCGCGTAGGGGCGCCCCGTGGCATCCCGGTAACGGGGAGCTTGTAGGGCGGTTTCAACCGCGGAATCACCGGGCCGGCGGCACGGCCCGCTCCTAGATTGGTGGTAAGCGAAACGCCGCCGGCGCCCCGCGCGCCCCGGCTCCCCACCGTCGAGGAGATCAGCCATGCCCTGCTCAGCAGCCAGCACCACCGCCCACGCCCGTTCCCGCAGAAGCCTCCCGCTCGGCCTCGCCGCCCTCGGCGCCGCCCTGGCCGCCGCCGCGCTGGCCCTCTGCCTCGCCGGGGCCGCGGGCGCCAGCCCCGCCGACGGATCCGCCGCCGACGCGCAGGCAGGCGCCGCCCCCGTTGCCGCCGACGACGCCGCGGCGGCCGCGTCGCCCGTCGCCTCCATCGGGTCCGCCACCTACGCGACGCTGCCCGAGGCGCTCAAGGCAGCCAAGCCGGGCGACACCGTCACGCTGCTGGCCGACCAGGACCTGACCGGCGCCGGCACGCTGGACATGCCCGGCGTCACGCTGGACCTAGACGGTCACACCATATCCGCCAAGAACTTCACGCTCATCTTCCAGGGCAGCGGCGGCACCATCAGAAACGGGTCGTTCAACGCCGACGGCGGCGCCTACGGCCTGTTCGTGGGCGACAGCACCGTCACGGACGGGTTCACGCTGGAGAACCTGGACATCACCGGCGGCGTCAACATCTTCAACTCCGGCAACGTCGTGCTGCGCGACGTGCGCGCCGACGCCGCGGCCAGCAACTCCCCCTACTACGCCGTGTGGTGCGACGTGAACGCCCAGGCCGTCATCGAGAGCGGCACCTACAGATCCAACGGCGCCGCCGTGCTGGGGCTCACCGACAACAGCTCGGGTGCGCCGGCCAGCACGATGGAGGTGCGCGGCGGCAGCTTCAACACCGAGAAGTCGCCGCTCGTGCTGGGCGGCGACAACCGCTACATGCCCACCATCAGCGGCGGCGACTTCTTCAGCGACGCGCAGGCGGCGCCCTACGTGGCCGACGGCTACTGCGTGGTGCCCGACGGCGCGGGGCGCTACGTGGTGTCCGCCGAGCTGACGGGTGTGGCCCCGCAGGACGTCGCCACGCTCCCCGCGGAGTACGAGCTGGTGGCCACCACGGTCACCGCCCCCGAGCAGGCCGGCATCGACGACGCGCTGGCCCAGGGGTCGGTGGCGGCCGCGCTCCACACCGACGAGTCCGGCACGCATCTGTGGACGGCCAACGTCATCCTGCGCGACAAGCACACGCTGGCGCGCGACCACACCAGCACGGCCTCGTTCGTGCTGCCCTACCCCGACGGCATCACCGCCGACACCTACGGCGACTACGAGTTCACCGTGCTGCACCTGCAGACCACCGAGAAGGACGGCGTCGAGTCCTACGACCCTGAGATCCTGGCCGCGTCCGCCGTGTCCGCGCAGCCCGATGGGCTGCACATCACGTCCACCCTGAGCCCGTTCGCCATCAGCTACCGCGCCAAGGCCACCCAGCCCGACACGCCGACGACGCCGGACACGCCGGACACGCCCACGACGCCCGATACTCCCACGACGCCGGACACCCCGGCCCAGCCCGACACGCCCGACACGCCGGGCGGCCAGCCGGGCACGACGCCGGGCGGCACGTCGGGCTCGACCGGCTCCACGTCGGGCGGCACCGGCTCCACCACGACGACGGGTGCGGGAAGCGGCGCCACCACGCACGCCGGCACCACCGCCGGATCGCGCGGCTGGCACAGCACGTCGTCCTCATCGCACAGCGGAAAGACGGGCTACCAGGGCTCGCTCGCGTGGCCCTCTACCGCGCCCGCGGCCGGCGGCATCTCCCTCGACGGCCTGGCGGGCTACGGCATCGACGGCACCGCCGCGACGCCCGTCAGCCCCGACCTGGCACCCTTCTTCATCCGCACCGGCGGCATGGCGATGGCCGAGGCGCCCCTCATGGCGGCTCACCTGCAGCCCGTCGGCAGCGTCACCGTCCCCGGCCCCGACGACGCGGGCGACTGGACGGCACTCGTGCTGGGCGTGGCGGCCACGGCGCTCCTGCTGGCGGGGGCCTTCGTCCTCACCCGTCGCAACATCCGCTCCCACCGGGCCTGATGGCCTCGGCAGGATCGACGTTGCGCAGCAGCCCGGGGTTCTCGAACAGCGGTGCGCACAGCAGCGCCTCACGGTCGAAGCGCGCGGGGCGCCGTCCCAGCACGCTCTCGTAGAACGCCACGAGGAACGACTCGTCCGGCAGGATGCCGGCATCGGCGTTGCGGTACATGGCGCGCACCAGCGCATCCCGGTAGTAGCGCGCATGGCGCCCGAACGGCTCGTTGGCCACCTTGAACCCCAGCTGGTTAAGGTACAGCTCGGAGAGCACCGCGACGGCGCGCGTGTTGCCCTCGTGGAACGGATGAACCTGCCATACGAAGGCGATGAAGTGGCAGAACGCCGCCAGCTCGTCGTTCTCCAGGGTGGTGTAGGAGCGCGCCTGCTCGGCCGCGAACGCGCCGCGCAGGGCCATCTCGTAGGCCATCGGATCGGCGTAGAGCACGCTGTCCCCGTTGAGGATCTCCTCCTGCTTGACCATGCGCTCGGCCTTGAACTCGCCGGGATGGTAGAGAGCCGGGTCCAGGTCCTGGAACAGGTAGCGGTGTATCTCGGGGAGCATCCCCTCCCCCAGGAAGAACGGGGAGCGCGCGAGCAGCTCGGCGATGCGCTGGGCGACGAGGTCCGCCTCGCGAGTGCCCTCGTCGAGTCCCGCGGCGTGGTGGGCGCGCACCAGCTCGCCCGCATCCTCGAGGGACCGGCCGCCGGCCACGTACTCGGCCGCCCGCTCCCTCAGGTACTCCGAGGTGCGCAGGCCGTCGACCTCCTGCAGGCCGATGGCCACGGCCCAGTAGTGGCGTCGCGCCTCCTCCGACTCGCGGCCGGCGGCGCGCTCATATGCGAAAGAGTCCAGGCCGTCCGCGGTCACGGCATTCCCCTCCTCGGCCATCCGTCATCTGATCGGGCTATTCTACCGCACAGGCGCCGGCCGGGGGTCGGGGGCTAGTCGGCGGTGATGAGGGTGCCCGTCTGGCCGCGCAGGCCCTCGGCGGCGTGACCGAGCGACGTAATGAGCGCCTTGCCGCCCGGGTGCGCCTCGACGAACTTCACGCACGCCTCCACCTTGGGCATCATGCTGCCGGGCGCGAACTGGCCCTGGGCCAGGTACGTGCGCGCCTCGGCCGCCGTCATGGCGTCGATGGCCTTCTGGTCGGGCTGGTTGAAGTTGAGGTACACCTTCTCCACCGCCGTCAGGATGATGAGCATGTCGGCGTGCATGCGCCAGGCCAGGATGGAGCTGACGAGGTCCTTGTCGACGATGGCGTCGACGGCCTGGTACTGGCCGTCCTTCATGACGACGGGGATGCCGCCCCCGCCGGCGGCCACGGTGACGCAGCCGTCGTCCACCATGTCGCGGATGACCTCCAGCTCGACGATGTCCTGCGGCACGGGGCTGGGCACCACGCGGCGCCATCCGCGCCCGGAGTCCTCGCGCACCTGACAGCCCGTGGCCTTGGCGAACGCCTTGGCCTCGGCCTCGTCCATGAAGGCGCCGATGGGCTTCTCGTAGTCCTTGAACGCGGGGTCGTCCGCGTCGACGGTGACGTGGGTGGGCACGTCGGCCACCGAGCGCATGATGCCCTGCGCGCGGAACTCGTTCATGAGCGCCACCACCAGCTGGGCGCCGATGTAGCCCTGGCTCATGGCGTTGCAATCGACGAGTGGCATGAAGGGCACCTGGGCCTTCGGGTCCTTGGAGGCCACGGTGAACGCCTCGTCGATGATGCCCACCTGCGGGCCGTTGCCGTGCGTGACGACGACGTTGATGCCCTCCTTGACCATGGCGGCCAGGTTCTTGGACGCCTCCTGCAGCAGCTTGAGCTGCTGGTCGGGCGTATCGCCCAGCGCGTTGCCGCCCAACGCGATGACCACGCGCTTGCCCTCGAGGTTCTCCTGCATCATGACGCGTCCTTTCTCCGGGGTATCGCCCCTTACGGTACGCGCGCGCCAACGCGGCACGGGGCCACGCGGGCCACCTGCTGCCAGGCGGTTGGGACGCCGACACCGAGACGCAAGGCGGGGGCGCGGCATCGCCCCGCGGGCGCATGCGGGGCGCGCTACGCCAGCGTCGTCGCCAGGTCGAACGCCAGGCGCGCGGCGAACAGCACGATGACCACCAGCATGACGGGGCGCACGGCCGCGGCGCCGCGCCTGCTGAACAGGCTGGATCCCACCCAGTTGCCCGCGATGCCGAACACGCCCGCCACCAGGCCCAGCGCCACCAGCACCTCCCCGCTCGCCAGGAACACGGCCAGCGCGGCGGCGTTGGTGGACAGGTTGATGGCCTTGGTGGTGCCCTGCGCCTCGCGCACGCCCTGGTGCCCCAGCGTGGTCAGCAGCAGCATGAGGATGGCGCCCGTCCCGGGCCCGTAGAACCCGTCGTAGGCGCCCACCGCCAGGGCCACCACGCCCGTCACGGCCAGCGAGCGCGCCGGCGGCAGCGGCCGCTCGGAGAACGCGTCGAGGTCCTTCGTGCGCAGCACGAGCCACGCCACGCCCGGCAGCGACACCAGCATGAACACCATGAGCGCCGAGCTGTCGGCCAGAAGCGCCAGGTTGGACCCGATGAACGAGCCGGTCAGGCCGCACGCCACCCCGAGCGCCACGTGGTGGCGCACCATGTAGCCGAACAGCGCGTAGCGCACGGTGGCCACGAGCGTGCCCATGGTGCTCGACAGCTTGTTGGTGCCGATGGCCACATGCGCGGGCAGTCCCGCGAAGAAGTAGGCGGGCAGCGATATGAGGCCGCCCCCGCCCGCGACGGCGTCGACGAGGCCGGCCACGAAGGCCAGGGGGCACACTATGGCAAACGTGAGCAGGGACATCGAACAAGCTGGCTAGCGGATGGTGATGCCCTCCGGCAGCTCGATGCTGCGCCAGTCGTCCTCGTCGTCCTCCGCCTCCCCCGCGTCGGCGACCGGGGCCGCGGCGACGGGCTCAGGTGCCCCGAAGGCGTCGCGGAAGGTGTCGACGTAGGCGCGCGGCACGGCGAACACGATGCGCCCGATGGCGCCGGGATGCGCGGCGATCCACTCCTGGAACAGGGTGATGACCTGCTGCGGGTCGTAGCCCAGACGGCCGCAGGCGAAGGCGCCGCAGATGAGCGTCTCGCACCCGTTGGCGGCGGCGATGCGCAGCAGCGTCTCCACGCGATCGGCCAGCGCGCGGTCGCACTCGCGCTCGGAGCGGTGGTTCTCGAGCGCGCGGGCGCGCAGCGGCTCGGCGACGGCGATGACGTCGGCCTTCTTCACGGTGCCGCCGCGCAGGAACACCACGTCGGGCAGGTACGCGGCGCGGTCGGTGAACAGCATGCCGCGGCGGTAGTCGCGGTTCTGGTCGTGGAAGTCGCCTCGGATGCCGCAGAGCACCTCGTACAGGTTGCTCTCGGAGCACAGGATCTGCTCGGGGCCGAGGGCCCCGTCCTCGTAGGCGCCGCCCGGGCGGGTGAACGACGCGGGGTCCACGAGCGCCGTGCGCCCGCGCCCGTCACGCCACAGCGCCTCGGGCGCGAAGCTGGTGACCACCAGTGTCTCGGTCGCGTCGAACGGGGCCTCGGGAAGCGGCAGGTCACGCCCGACGCCCTCCTCGTAGATCTCGGCGGCGTCCACGGTGGCCGCCGTCTCCTTGGCGAAGGCGCCCCTCATGAGCCCCAGGTGCTTGGCCGCCTGGGCCCGGCGCTCCTCGCGCTGCTGATCGTTTGCCGCCATGCCCGCTCCCTTCCTCGTTCGCTCGTCCGCGCTCACGTGCGCGAGAGGCCCGCGCCTCCCGCGTGCGCCCATTCTAGCCCAGGCGCCCGCCCAGCTCGGCCGCGGCGGCCGCCTTGTCGAAGTTGCCGCCCGTGGCCTTGGTGAGCGCGCCCATGACGCGGCCCATGTCCTTCTTCGTGGTGGCGCCGGTCTCGGCCAGCACAGCGTCGATGAGGGCCGACAGCTCCGCGCCGGACACCTGCGCGGGCAGGTAGCCCTCCAGGATGGCCACCTGCTCGGTCAGAAGGTCGGTGCGCTCCTGGTTGGTGCCGGCCTTGATGGAGCCGTCCAGCGTCTCACGCGTCTGCTTGATGACGCGCTTGAGCATGGCGTCGACGTCAGCCTCCTCCACGGCGCGGCGCTCGTCCACCTCGATGGCCTTGAGCTCGGTGTGCACCTGGCGCAGGATGTCGCGGCGCGGCTTGTCGCCCGCCTTCATAGCGGCCTTGATCTCGTCTTGCAGGGTCTGGTAGTCCATGGCTCCTCCTCTGTGGGTCGCCCGCGGCGCGCGGGTCTGGCCGGGCGGCGCGCCCTCCGTCTCGGTGAGGGCCCCATGGTAGCACGGCCGGTGCGCGGGCGTTCGGCAGGACGCCGGCGAGGGGCGCTCCCGGACGCGCATCCCTTAGAATGGGATCAGATGATAACCCCGGGCCGCCCCCGCGCGCCCGTCCTCACCCGACGAACGGAGTCGCGCATGACCGAAGACGCCCCCGCCGCCAACGCCCGAGGCCCCCTGGACCCCGACGCCCTGGCATCCCGCACGCTCGCGCTGCACGAGCAGCGGCACAACTGCGCCCAGTCCGTCGCCTGCGCCTTCGCGCCGCTCACGCCCTTCGACGAGGGTGCCCTGTTCGCCCTGATGGAGGGCTTCGGATCCGGGATGGGCGCCGGATGCGAGACCTGCGGCGCCGTGTCGGCGGGCGTGGCCGTCATCGGCGCCCTCGCCAGCGACGGGCGGGATCTGCGCACCACCAAGGAGCGCACCTACGTCATCGCCGACGAGTTCGTGGAGGCCTTCCGCACCGCCCACGGCACCACCGGCTGCGACGCCCTGAGGGAGCGCAGCGACGTGCCCAAGCCCCACCGCTGCGACGCCTACCTAACAGACGCCGCGCGCCTGCTGGCCGACGTGCTCGAACGCCACGACCTGGTGAGCTGAGTCCCGACGGAGCATCCGCCCGGCGCAACGCCCCCACGCGCTGGTCGGCGGACCGAGGCTTCGGCAGCCCCTTGGCAAGGGGAAGGGAACGGTTCCCCCACGGCGCGCGCGACCGGCCGCCCCGCGCGCGGCCCGGCGCCTACCATGGGTCTATGACCTCTGCCGCCGATGACATATCGAAGCGCTCCCCCCGCCTGTCCACCGTGTCGCTGGCCGTGCTGGTACTGGTGACGTTCTTCACGGCCCTGTACATGAAGGGCCTGAACAGCGGCATCCCGCTGTACTACGACAGCATCGGGCGCTCCGCCACCGTGGGCGGCACGTTCGTGGCCGTGTTCACGCTGGCGAGCACCGCCATGCGTTTGGTCGGCGGCCAGATAACCGACCACTTCGCGCACTACCGCGTGCTCCTGGCCAGCCTGGCGGGCCTGCTCGTCGGCGTGGCGGTGCCGGCCCTGTGCGACGCGTTCGCCGTGGTGATGGCGTCACGCGTGCTGCAGGGCGCCAGCTTCGCGCTGGCCACCAACGTCATGACCGTGGCCGTGATGGGATCGGCCTCGGTCAAGCACATCGGCAAGCGCGTCGGCATCAAGGGCGCGGGCACGTCGCTGGGCACCATGCTCGGGGCGCTCGTGTCCACCTGGCTGCTGGACGGCGTGGGCTACCAGGGGTTCTATGCGTTCTACGCCGCCATCATCGTCGTCGCCATCGGCGCGGTCCTGCTGCTGCACCGCGCCGAGCGGGCACGAGGCGCGGGCACCGGCGACGCGCAGGACGCAGGCGCGCCCGGGGCGAAGGCGACCGCGCAGGACGCGGCCCACGCGCCCTCCGCGAGTGGCGACGCGGTGGCCGTCCCGACGTCCGACGCATCCGGGGCCAAGGCGCAGGCTGCGGACGGCGTCGCGGCGACGCGTCGGGAGCGCCTGCGCGCGCTCATCGCCCCCTATCTCATCCCCGAGGTGGCGCCCTTCCTGGCCGTGTCCTTCGCCCGGCGCCTGCCCAAGGGCTTCTGCATCGCCTTCATCCTGGTGTTCGCCCGGCACGTGGGCATCGCGGCAGGGGCGGCGTTCTTCGTCGTCGCGGGCGGCACGACGCTGCTGTGCCGCCTGTGCGGGGGGCGCCTGTTCGACAGCGACCGCACCTGGCTGCTGCTGCCGCTCATCTCCGTGCAGATCGTCGGCTTCGCGCTGCTGGCGGTCGCACCGTCGCTCACGACGCTCATCGTCGCCGCCGTCGGCTACGGCATATCGGTGGGCACCACGTCGCCGTTCATCAAGACGCTCACCGCCAAGTCCGCGCCACGCGAGCATTGGGGTGTCGTCAACGGCGAGCTGTACTTCTTCGGCGACATGGGCAAGGCGATCGGCGCCTTCGCCGGCGGCCTGCTCATCGACGCCACGTCCAAGGCCCTCGTCCCCGAGATCGCGCTGGGCTTCGCCGTGCTCACGGCCGCGCTGACGGCCATCGCCCTGCTGGTCGGCCACATCATGCGGGGCCGCTCCGCCAAGGACGCGTAGGAGCAGGGCGGGCGGCGCCCGCTGCCTCCGCTGACGCTACCTGCGTTGCCGCACCTGCGCCTGCGCCGTGGCGCGCCACCGACGCCGCCTGCGTTGCCGCACCTGCGGCTGCCCCGCCGCCCGACGGCTACCACCCCGGGGTGACTGTGACCGACGACCCTACCGCCCCAGCGCCTCCGCCCAGGCCGCGTCCCTGAAGCCCGGCGCCGCGGGCACGCCGTCCACGACGAGCAGGGGGCGCTTGACCAGCATGCCGTCGGTGGCCAGCAGGTCGTAGGCCTCGTCATCGGTCATGCCCTCGTCGAGGCGGCGCTTGACGTCCAACTCGCGGTAGCGCATGCCCGACGTGTTGAAGAACCGGCGGACGGGAAGCCCGCTCGCCTCGCGCCACGCCCGCAGCTCGGCGGCCGTGGGGTTGTCGGCGACGATGTCGCGCTCCTCGAAGTCAATGCCCTGGTCCTGGAGCCACTTCTTGGCCTTCTTGCAGGTGGAGCACTTCGGGTACTCGATGAACACCACGGTCATAGGTGGTCCTTTCGACGAGACGGATGCCTAGCGCCCATTGTACGACCTGCGCCGCCTCGCCCATGCGAGCACCCCCCGAGCACGAGGCCCCTCTTGACACATTACCCCGGCGCGGCGCTACTTTTTTTGAGTTCGGTACACACGGGGGCGCGCTTTTCGCCCCCTCGGCGCCCGGCGACGAGCCCTGCCGCCCCCTTTGCCCAGGAAACACCCGCGAGCACGCGCGCCTGCCACGAGAAACCCGCGCCCCCTGTGTACCAAACTCGCATTTTCGACGCTCGTGCGCCGCGTTGCTGTCAAGCCGTCGCCCGGCGCGCCCCACGAGCCTGCCGCCAGCTGCGTCTCGGGACACTTTTCCGATGCGCGGTGGCAGCCCAGCGAGGTTTGCTACACAAAAACAAGGTACGCCGCCCCTCTCCCCTCGACACGCGCCTTGCGCAACCGGCGTTTGCCCAGGTCACGCCAAACCGCTCCCCCGCTCGCGTCGAAAATGTCGCGCGAGTGATGTATCAAACCTCCCTGCGCTGCCACCGGACATCGGAAAAGTGTCCGCGGGGGTCGCCCGCTTAGCGCCATCCGCCACGCAGGCGACGAATCCCGGCCGGGGCTGCAGCCCGCAGATGACGCACGCGCCGCCGAGCGCCATCCCCCCGCCTAAGGGCAGCGGCACGAGCCGCCGCCGGCCACCCGGGCCCGCTTTCCCCTCGCAGGCCAAACGCCTATAGTGAGGGAAGCAAGCAGCGCGACGCGCAGCGATCAGCAGGAGGGAAGACGACATGGCGGCACCCACGGACCAAGCACGCGGCAACGGCGGGGGCGCCGGCGCCGAGCTTTCCCGCCGCATCAAGATGCGCGGGCTCGACCTGGGCTTCGGCCAGGTCGGCATCGCCCCGTGCCGCGACTACCCCGAGCACGCCGCGGAGGCGCGCGCTCGCGGCACGTACGACCTGTTCGAGGCCAACCCCCACAGCTTCATCGCCGGCTGCTTTCCCTCGCGCTACTTTCCTCAGGGCACGTCCGCGGTGTGCGCGACGCTCGGCTTCGGGCACCAGGCCGTCCCGGACCAGCTGAGGGGGCACATCGGGCGCGTCTACCTGTCACGCTCCTACACGCCCCGCCCCGACAGCATCGCGGGCAGGCGCGTCACCGCGATGGCCGACTTCCTGCGCGAGCTCGGCATGCAGGTGTACGACGGCCCGGTCGAGCCGCCGGCCCGACCCCTCGCCCAGGACGCGGGCATCGTGCGCTGGGGGGCCAACAACTTCTGCTTCACGGAGGACGACGGCTCGTTCTGCGTCATCTACGTGTGGCTCGTCGACGCCGCCCTGGCCTACGACACGCCCGCCGAGCCCTTCTCGTGCCCGCCGGGATGCCAGCGGTGCGTGGACGCCTGTCCCACCGGCGCGCTGTCGGCGCCGCGCACGCTCGATCCCACGCGCTGCGCCCTCTACGCCAACATCGGGCGCACCGACGATCCCGCGGTGACCGACGCGCTCGGCGGCATCGTCCACGGGTGCGACCTGTGCCAGGAGGCGTGCCCGCGCAACCACGCGGTCCTGCGCGAGGCCCAGGAAGGCCCGCGCGATCCGCTTCTCGACGCGCTCGCGCCGGCGTTCGACCTGGAGCGCATGCTCCTCATGACGGGAGCCGACGACCCGTACTACCGCGACGTCATCCATCCCGTGATGTACAACTACGTGCGTGACGTGGACATCCTGCGGCGCAACGCGGCCATCGCCCTGGGCAACGCCGGCGATGCCGCCTGCGAGCCGGCCCTGCGCGAGGCGCTGCGGCGCTTCCCCGGCTCGCGCACCGCCGACGCCGCGCGCGACGCCCTGCGCAAGCTCGGCCGGGCGTGAGGCCGAGGCGGGCCCCGCACCCCCGCGCCCGGCTAGCCCCGGGCGATCCCCTCCACGAACGCCTCGATGAGCGCGTTCACCTCGTCGGGCCGGTCGGTATCCACGGCGTCCGCGAGCACGCGGAACCTAAGGGCGTGCGATGTGCCCGTTGCCCCAGGCCCAGCCGGTCTTCCTCCATGCCCCTACTCCTCCGGCAGCTTGCAGACGTCCACCCAGGCGCTGCCCGGGGTGAGCTCCTCCAGCTCGGCGGGCGAGAGCTCGATGGCGCTGTTGGAGCTGCCGCAGGCGGGGAACACCGTGGCGAACCGGCGCAGCGACTCGTCCAGGTACACGTCGCACTCCTCGCTCACGCCGAAGGGGCACACGCCGCCCACGGCGTGCCCGATGCGCGCCTCGGCCTCGTCGGCCTTGAGCATGCGCGGCTTGGCGTGGAAGGCGGCCTTGAACTTGGGGTTGGCGATGCGGGCGTCGCCGGCGCACACGACGAGCGCCACGCGCTCGCCCACCTCGAACGAGAGCGTCTTGGCGATGCGGGCCGGCTCGCAGCCCACGGCCTGGGCCGCCAGCTCGACGGTGGCGCTCGACGTGGCGAACTCCCGGACGTCGCCCTCGCGCCCGAACTGCGCGAGATGCGCCTTGGCCTTCTCAAGTGACATGCGGCTCTCTCCCTCGTACGTCTCGGATCGCTGTCGCGGCCCGAACGGGCCGCCCCACCATTCTACCCGCATCGCCTCGCCGGCAGCCCCTTGCGCGTCGATCGGCGCGAGCACCGGGCCGGACGCGGGCGAGCCCACGGCCCAAGGGCAAGTTGCGAAGGTTTAGTGGATGCGCCCCCTCCCCGAAGGAAACCAAGGGTAACTTTCTTGCTAGAATAAGTTTCCAAAAGTTAACATCCCGACACGCATCGAGAGAGAAAGCAGGGAAACCCATGGAAAAGCCCCGGAAGGATCTGCTCAGGGGAACGACGCTTCGCCAGAGGGCCTGGGCGCTCGCCGGCTTCGCGGCGTTCGGCCTGGGCTGCGCCGGCGCGGCGCTGCCGCTCATCCCCACCGTCCCCTTCATCTTGCTGGCCGGCTTCTGCTTCGCCCGCAGCTCCGAGCGCATCGACCAGTGGTTCAAGGCGACGAAGCTCTACGAGACCGTCTTCGAGGGCCTCGTCAAGCGGCGCGCGATGACGCTCAAGGCCAAGCTCTGCCTGCTCGTCCCCGTCACCGCGCTCCTGGGGCTGTCCTTCGCCCTGATGGCGAACGTGCCCGTCGGCCGCATGGTCGTGGCGGTCATCTGGGTGGCCCATCTGGTGTACTTCGGCTTCGCCGTGCCGCTGGAGCGCGCGGAGAGCCGGCCGGAGGCCGTGGAGCACGAGCGCCTCGCCGCAAGTGCCGAGTAGCCCCGCCCCGCGTCGAGGCGCGGGCATCCGGGAAGAAGATATGAGACGACGGGCCCGCCCAGCGGGCCCGCTGAACGTTCAGGAGGTTCTATGTTCGACAAGCGCCTGATGGAGATGGCGCCGGCGGCGAGGCCGCACATGATCGCCTGCGTCATCCTGCAGTGGGTCGCCCTGCTTGCCAACATGGGGTTCGTATTCGCCGTCGCGCTCACCGCACAGGCACTCCTTGCGGGAGGGGCCGAACCCGACTGGTGGGTCGGCCTGGTTCTCATCGGCGTCGCGGCCATCGCCGTGCGCACCGCCTGCCTGACGCTCTCCCAGCGCGCGGGCCAGCGGGCCGCCGCCATCGCCAAGCGCGAGGTGCGCACGCGCATCTACGGGAAGCTCGCCGAGATCGGGCCGTCCTACACGGAGTCCGCCTCCACCGCCGAGGCCGTCCAGGTGTGCGTCGAGGGCACCGAGCAGCTCGAGGGGTACTTCGGCGCCTACCTGCCCCAGCTGCTGTACGCGCTGCTCGCGCCGCTCACTCTGTTCTGCGTGCTGGCCCCGCTGTGCCTGCCGGCCGCCCTGGCACTCCTGGCCTGCGTTCCGCTCATCCCGCTGTCCATCGTGGCCATCCAGCGCGTCGCGCGCCGGGTCATGGGCGACTACTGGGATTCCTACACCGACCTGGGCGGCGCCTTCCTCGAGAACCTGCAGGGCCTCACGACGCTCAAGATCTTCCAGGCCGACGGGCGCCGCCACGAGGCCATGAACGCGGAGGCCGAGCGCTTCCGCCGCGCCACGATGCGGCTGCTGTCCCTGCAGCTGAACTCCGTGACGGTGATGGACCTGTTCGCCTACGGCGGGGCCGCGGTGGGGATCATCGTGGCGGCGTTCCAGCTCGCCAGCGGGGCCATCCCCTTCTGGGTGGCCTTCGCCGTCGTGTTCCTCTCCGCGGAGTTCTTCCTGCCGCTGCGCGCCCTCGGCTCGTACTTCCACACCGCCATGGGCGGCATGGCCGTGGCCCGCAAGATGTACCGGATCCTCGACGCCCCCGTGCCCGAGAAGGGCACGTGCACGCTGCCCGACCAGGGCCTCTCGCTTGCGACCCGCGGGCTGGGCTACTCCTACGACGGCGAGCGCCGCGTCCTCGAGGGCGTCGACCTCGACATCCCCGCCGGCACGTTCGCGGGCATCGTCGGCGAGAGCGGATCGGGGAAGTCCACGCTCGCCTCCATCCTGGCGGGCTCCCTCTCGGGCTTCGACGGAGAGGCGCTCATCGGCGGTGTCCCCGTGCGGGACGCCTCGCCCGCGGCGCTGTCGGCCGCCCTCACCATCGTGCCGTTCTCGAGCCACCTGTTCTACGGCACCGTGCGCTCCAACCTGCTGATGGCGCGGCCCGACGCCGACGACGCGCGGCTGTGGGAGGCCCTGGGCCGGGCGCGCGCGGCCGCCTTCGTGCGCGAGATGGGCGGCCTCGACGCGCCGGTGGCCGAGGACGGCGCGAACCTCTCGGGCGGCCAGCGCCAGCGCATCGCCATCGCGCGGGCGCTCCTGCGCGACACGCCCGTCTACCTGTTCGACGAGGCCACCTCCAACGTCGACGTCGAGAGCGAGCAGGCCATCATCGAGGTGGTCCACGAGCTGGCCCGCGAGAAGACGGTCGTCATGATCACGCACCGGCTCGCCGCCGTCGCCGACGCGGACCGCATCTTCGTGCTCGACGGCGGGCGGCTGGCCGAGGCGGGCACGCACGACGAGCTGGCGGCCGGGGACGGGCCGTACGCGCGGCTGTGGGAGCAGCAGGCGGCGCTCGAGGCTCTCGCGCACGGCGACGGGGGCGCCCCGGCTGACGACGCGCCGGCCATCGCGATGGACGACGCGCCCGATGCCGGCGCCTGGTCGGCCGTGGGATCGGCGGACGCCGCGGAAGCCCCCACCCGCCGATCCCACGTGGCGGTGATGGGCGGCCTGCTGCGGCTCGTGCGGCCGCTCGTCGGCTGGATGGCGCTGGCCGTGGTGCTCGGCGTCGCCGGCTTCGCGGCCGCCATCTTCCTCACCGTGTTCGGCATGTACGCCCTGGTGGACGCCGTGGGCGCCCCGGCCGGCCTCGGCTTCGCGGCGGCGCTGGCGCTCGTCGGGGCCTGCGGCGTCGTCCGCGGCCCGCTGCGCTACGGCGAGCAGATGTGCAACCACTACCTGGCCTTCAAGCTGCTCGCGCTCATCCGCGACCAGGTGTTCGGCGCGCTGCGCCGCCTCGCCCCGGCCAAGCTCGAGGGGCATCGCAAGGGCGACCTCGTGTCGCTCATCACCGCCGACATCGAGCTGCTCGAGGTGTTCTACGCCCACACGCTCTCGCCCGTCCTCATCGCCGTCCTCGTGTCGGTGCTGATGACGGCGTTTTTGGCCAGCCTCTCCCCCGCCCTGGCGCTCATGGCCGCGGCCGGCTACCTGGTGGTGGGGGCCCTGATGCCGTGGATCGGCTCGCGTGCGAGCGGCAACGCCGGCCGCGCGCTGCGCGAGGGCCTCGGGCAGCTCAACGCCTTCGTGCTCGACAGCTTGCGCGGGCTCCCCGAGACGCTGCAGTTCGGGCGCGCGGCCGAGCGCGCGGCGGAGCTGGCCGATCGCATCGGGGCGCACGAGGCGGTGGAGGCGCGCCTGAAGGGGCGCACCGCCCTGTTCACCGCCGCCGTCAACGGCGTGGTGCTCGCGCTCGACCTGGGCATGATCGCGCTCGCCGGGTCCCTGGCGCTGGAAGGCGCCCTCAGCCCCGCCGCCGCGCTCATCGCCATCACCGCCTTCATGTCGTCGTTCGGGCCCGTCATCGCCGTCGCCACGCTGGGCACCACGCTCCAGCAGACCCTCGCCTCGGGCGAGCGCGTCCTGGGCGTCCTCGACGACGTGCCGCAGACCGCCGAGGTGTCCGACGGCATCGACCTGGCCACCTTCGACGGCGCCGCCGCGCACGACGTCAGCTTCGCGTATGGCGCGACGCCGGTGCTCGACGACGTCACGCTGCAGATCGAGCCCGGCCAGGTGGTGCAGATAGCGGGGCGCAGCGGATCGGGGAAGTCGACGCTGTGCAAGCTGTTCCTGCGCTTCTGGGACCCCACCCAGGGGACCATCGGGATATCCGGAAAGGACCTGCGCCGCGTCAACACGGCCAGCCTGCGCGACACGGAGAGCTGCATGACCCAGGACACGCACCTGTTCACCGGCACGCTCGCCGACAACATCCTGCTGGCACGGCCCGAGGCCACGCGCGAGGAGCTCGAGGAGGCCTGCCGCAAGGCCGCGCTCGGCGACTTCCTCGCCCGCCTGCCGCAGGGCCTGGAGACGCCCGTGGGCGAGCTCGGTGAGACGCTCTCGGGCGGCGAGCGGCAGCGCATCGGGCTGGCGCGCATGTTCCTGCACGACGCGCCGCTCATGCTGCTCGACGAGCCGACCTCGAACCTCGACAGCCTCAACGAGGCCGCCGTGCTGCGCGCGCTCATGGAGGCGAGGGGCGATCGCACCGTGCTGCTGGTGAGCCACCGCGCCTCGACGGGCGCCCTGGCCGACAAGGTCGTCACCGTCGAGCGCGGTCGGGTGTCGTAAGATGGCCCCCATGACGAAGATGACCGACACACCGGCCGTGGCCCGCCGCCGGGCACGCGAGAAGCGCACCGTCTCGCAGATGGTGGGCATCTACTGCGCCGGGCACCACGACGCCGCCGCTGCGACCGAGGTGAGCCACGCCGGCGAGCCCGTGTGCCCCGCGTGCAAGGAGCTCGACGATTACTGCGTCCTGCGGACGGAGCGCTGCCGGAAGATGGAGTGCAAGACCAGCTGCGAGGAGTGCGGCAACCACTGCTACGCGCCCGCCCAACGCGAGCGCATCCGCGCGGTCATGCGCTACGCCGGCCCGCGCATGCTGGGCAAGCACCCCGTGGCGGCCGTGCGCCACCTGCTGGGGAGGTAGGGCAGCCCTACGTGGAACGGGGGTCGCGCGACATGGCGCGCAGGCTGATGGCGCGCTCCAGGGCCTCGCGCGCGCGAGGGTCATCCGCCCCGTAGGCCTTGCGCGCCACCGCGTACAGGCGCTCGTAGCACGCGAGGGCACTGGAGACGTCCCCTGCCCCCATCGCCAGCCTCGCCAGGTTCCCCAGCGTCGTCAGCGTATCGGGGTGAGCCTCGCCGAGGACACGCTGTCCCAGGTCATAGGCGCGTTCGGTCAACCGGCGCGCCTCCTCGTGCCGTCCGAGGCAGTCGTATGCGCCCGCCAGGTTGTCAAGGAGGACGGGCATCTTAGGATATTCCTCGCCCATGACGCGCGCGACCGCCTCGTAGACGTGCTCGTACCACACGGCGGACTCCCGGTAGTCCCCCAGCTGCTTGCACAGGTAGCCCATGTTGTTCATGACCGCCCAGACGTTGGGGTGCTCGTCGCCGAACACGGGCAGGGCGGCCTCGAGGAAGCGCCCGTTGATCTCCAGCGCCCGCCGCGGGTCATCCAGGTCGATGGCCGCCAACGCCATGAAGCCCTGCGACAGCAGGGTGTCCGGATGGTCGTCGCCCAGCGCGCGGCGCCGGGCCTCGTAGGCGCGCTCGTGCAGCGCGAGGGCCCGCGCCGGGTCGCCCAGCCGGCCGTAGGTGGCCGCCAGGTTGGTCAGCGTGACGAGCGTGCTCGGGTCGTCATCACCCAGAATGCGGCGCTCGTCCTGGTAGGCACGCTCCAGCAGCGGCAAGGCGCGGCAGTAGTCCCCCAGCTCATCGAGGATGAACGCCTCGTTTCCCACCGCCGCGAGCGTCTCGGGATCATCCGGCCCGAGCGTCCGCTCGCACAGCTCGACGCGCCGACGCGCCCACAGGGCCGCCTGCCCCACGTCACGCGGCACGCCGATGCCCCACAGGTACAGGTCTGCCAGCTTCTGCGCCGCCTCGGGCAGCCCCGCCTCGGCCGCCTGCCCGATGAGGGCGACGCCGCGTTCCGCGTTGCGCTCCACGTCGATGCCCTCCAGGTAGGCGATCCCGATGAGGAAATCGTGTTCCGGGCTGTCGTTGCGCGAGGTCGCGATGAGCCCGATGGCCTGCCGGATCCGCTCGCCCAGCCCCTCGTCCCGGCCGTCGACCCGGGCGGGGATGCCCTCGAACGCACGCTCCAGCGCCGCGTTGTCGGTGCGCTCCATGACGATGGGCAGGATCTCCTTGCCGCAGGCCCGCGCGCTCGGGTACTCCTCGCGCATCACGAAGTTGGGCGTGCCGTCGACGACCTCCAGGACGTTGGGCGTCACGAGCAGCGCGAACAGGTCGCTCGCCCCCAGCGCTCGCTCGATGCTCTCCGCGAAGCTCTCTCCCGGCACGAGGAACTCGTCGAACCAGACGGCGACGGCGCGCAGGTCGGGATCGGCGTGGATGAGGCCCATGAGCTCGTTGGCGTAGGCCCGGTCCTTCTTCCGGTAGCTGAGGAAGACGTAGGCATCGAAGGCGGCGCGCACCCGCTCGGCCAGCTCATCGCTGACTAGGGCGGACTCGAGAAACCGCGCGAGCTTTTGGCCGTAGTCGATTTCCGAGGCGTCGCTTCCGCCGGGAACGAGGTACTGCATCTCGCCAAATCGGTCGGGTCTGCCGTAGGCCTCATCGAGGCCCGGCTCCATCATGAGGGGCAGCACGGGGATGCCGTGCTGGCGCGCGAACGGCACGTCAAAGCCCAGGACGCGGCCCGGCTCCCTGAGCAGGCGCTCCGTGACGGGCACGACGACGAGGTTCATGCGCTCCAGGCCGGGCAGGTCGTCCTTCTCATAGGGGGCCTCGCAGTCGTCGGCGTAGTAGACCGCGCAGTCGCGGGTGGCGATGAGGTCATGGGCGATAGCGTCGAGGTAGCGGGCGAAGTCGGCGGGGTGGGCGGCATAGTACACGCGCGGCTTGCCCTTCGGGCTCGCGTTTCCCCTCGTCACGTACGAGAACTTCACTCATGCTCCTCTCTTCGGGCACCGTCGCGGGGCACCCCGCGCCCCCACAGCCGCCTCATCCGCTACAGCAGCCGCTCCAGGAACTCCACGTTGTCCTGGTCACGGCGCTGCAGCGTGTCGTCCGCGTCAGCGGCCATCTTCTCGTCGTAGCGGCGATAGATCTCGTCGAGGGCGGGCAGCTCGTCCCAGGGGACAAGGCACGCGTGCTCCTTGGCGGCGAAGTCCTGCTGGGGCTTGCGCAGGGCCTCGGGGACAGCCCCGGCATGCCCCTGCTCCACCTGCGCCCGCGCCTCCAGCAGGGCGTCGACGCGTCGGGCGAAGTCGGCGCGCGCCATCGGGACGTAGCCGTTCACATAGTGGAACGCGCACCAGCGCAGGTGCTCCACCCGTGCGAGGCACTCGATCAGCTGCGCGTCGGCGGCCAGGGCCGCGCGGAAGCGAGCGCCTGCGTCGGCGGATCCCGGATCCACCCCCGCCAAGGCCAGCATGGCCGGCATGAAGTCGCACGACGCCCGCGATGAGTCCCGGTGGAACTCACGCGTAGACTCCCATGCCTCGCGGTAGCGCCGCTCGCGTTCCGCCGGCGCCATCGAATCCCCCTCGGGCACGCCGTACATGCCGTTCATGCGCACGGCCACGTCGTCGAGGCGCTGGTGCAGAATGATCTCACGCGTCCAGATGTCGGCGTTCTCGACGTTGGGCGCGCAGATGACGCCCGCCGCGCTCAGCCCCATATGCCGAAGCATCAAGGCGATATGGCGCTCCATCAGGCAGTCCTTGGAGCGGTTGACCTCAAGCTCCCGATGGTTCATGGCACCCACCTCCGACACGCACACGAAGATCTTGGGCACCGCGCCCCGCTCGGCGTGCTCGGCCTCCAGGAAGTCCCGGAAGGCGGTCGAGAAGCCATCGATGTTGAGGAACCGGATGTCCGCGCAGCGGGAGATCGCCGGGTTCTCGATCATGAACCGCTCGAACGGCAGCGCATCGGGATCGGCGACGAAGATGCGCGGACGGGTGCCGTCGGGATTGAGCTGCGCGCTCTCGATGAGCCACTTGGCGCAGGAGCGCCCCAGCTGACCAAAGCCCACGATGACGGCGGCGTAGGGGCCCTGCGGGAAGCAGCCGCACGAGTCCGCCGCGTCCTCGCCCTGCTGCCCGGGACGCGGGCACGCCGACTTGTACGGCGCATGGTCTCGCACGGCCTTGCGGGCCAGCAGGTCGGCCACGTCCACGCCGTTGACCACGTCCTCACGCACCCCGCTGAACACCGCGACGTTGCCCGGCCAGCGCTCCTGCGCCTTGCCCAGGTAGGTGCCGCGCGACCGCTCCGTCGCCTCGATGAGGGCGCCCCCGAAGTCGGCGATCTTCTCGCGCAGCCCCTCCTGGTACTCGCCGCTGTAGCACACGACCATCGCCTGCGGGCACTCGGCAGCGATGTTGCGACCCAGGCGCAGGGCCGACTCCCCGTCGCCGAAGATGTGGTAGACATCACGCTTGCCCGTCAGCCGAGCCAAGGCCAGGCGCCCCGCGTCCATGAGCCGGCGCCCGAACACCGCGAAGCCGCTCAGGGTGAGCATGGCGAACAGCAGCAGGTGCAGAAACCAGAACCCCGTGATGAACCAGGCCGATCCCGCGATGGGCGCCAGCACGTCCGACTGGGACAGGAGCGCGTAGTCGGCACCGCTGGCGACCGACTGGTACGACGCGACGAACGCCTTGAAGGCGATGGCAGCCGATAGCTGCGGCTCGTCCGGGCGCAGGAGCGCCACCAGGTAGATGGCGTAGATGAGAACGAAGCCAGCGACGAAGAACGGCACCGACACCCGCAGCACCTTCTTCTGCGGCTGCATGACCAGCCACGCCAGCAGCACGATGACCAAGGTGATGGTGACGACGGCTATGACGATGTCCATGGCGCACTCCCTCTTGCACGGGCCCGACGAGCCTTCTCATTGTACCCATCTGCGCTGGCACGCAGACACGCGCCGTCGGGAATCGGCCCGGAAGCCGCGCCTCAGCACGAAATCGCGAACTTTCACACCGATTTCGGGCCTCTGGCGGCAGGGCGGGGCGCTGCCTTGAAAACGGCTCGGCGAAAGTCCCGGTCAGCATTATTCTTCCGCGGGACTAGAAGAAAGCACTGCCCCAGATAGCCCCCGGCAGCTGTGAAAGTTCGCGATTTCGTGCTGCGCGGTGTGAAAGTTCGCGATTTCGTGCTGAAGTCGGCGAGGGGGCCCTCCCTGACACAGCTCCATGCTGGGATCCACGCCGAGAACACGCGCATCCCGGTGCGGGAACATGCCCTGGCGCGGGCCCTCGAGCGCACGCCCCGGCGCGGCCCCGCCAGCGCCGCCATCCTGTGCCCGGCCCCGTCACCTGACGCAGCTCCGCCGGCGGCGAGCGGCTGCCCGGCTCCGCGCCGCAGGCGCGCCCCGCCCCGTCCTACCGTCGCGGGGCGATCACGCCGTCGCCGCTCTTCCACCCGCACAGCGCGATGAGCGCCGCCAACGCCGCGAGCGCGACCAGCGACACCTCCCAGTTGCCGGTCGCGTCGAACAGCGCGCCCAGCATGACGGGGCCCACGGCCGCCACCAGGTAGCCGATGGCCTGGGCGACGCCCGACAGCTCCCCCGCCGTGTCGCCATCGGACGTCCGCAAGCCGAACAGCGTCACGGCCAGGGTGAACACGACGGCCGTCGACACGGCAATCAGCGACACGGCCACCAGGCACGCCCACGCGCTGCGCGCCACCAGCAGCAGGACGATGCTCAGGCAGCAGAGCAGTCCGCTGGCCAGCCCGAACAGCCGCTGGCGCCGCATGGCCGCGGCCAGGGGCGGAACGACGGCATGCAGGGGAATGCCGGCCACCGTGAACAGCGTGAACCCGAGGATGGCCGTCGCCGGGTCCAGCCCCTTCGCCGCCAGGATGGTGGGAATCCACGCGAGGGCGCTGTAGTACACCGCCGACTGGATGCCCACCAAGCCGGCGATCCACCAGGTCAGCGGTGTTCGGAGCAGCTGGCGCAGCGACACGCCGCCCGCCGGCTCCCCAGCCGGCCGCGCCGCTCCAGCCACCAGCCCGGCAGCTGGCGCTGGCTCCGTCGAGGCGGCACGCACATCGGCCCCCTCCCGCTGGGCGGCGAGCCACAGGATCAGGGCCACCAGCGCCGCCGGTAGCAAGATCACCAACGCCGGCCGCCAGCCCACGCCCGCCTCCCGGAGCGCCTGGGCACCGGCGGCCGCACCGGCTGCGCTCAAGGTCATGAGCGTGGTGTAGAGGCCGGTGAGGGCGCCGATGCGCAGGGGGAAGCGCTCCTTGATGACGGCCGGTATCAGGACGTTGCCCGACGCGATGCCCACCCCCATGATCACCGTGCCCGCGAAGAGGCAGCCCGCGCCGCCCACCGAGCGCACCGCCAGCCCCACCGCGATGAGCCCGCAGCCAGCCGCCAGGAGGCGCCGCTTGCCCAGGAGGGCGCCCAGCCGGCCGACGAAGGCCGATGACGCGGCGAACGCCAGAAGCGGGATGGTGGTCAGCAGGCCCACCGAACCGGCGGACAGGGCCAGGTCGGACTGGATGACGTCGGCGAGGGCCCCCACGACGGACAGCGGCGCGCGCAAGAGGCACGCGCCGCAGCAGATGGCGGCGACCAGGAGCGCCGTCGGCCGCCGCATCTTCATCGCAGGCTCCCTACTTGCCCGCGCCGGGCGCGCCGGGGGCCGCGGGAGCCGCCGGCGCCCCAGGGGCCGCCGGAGCACCGGGGGCTGCGGGAGCACCCGGAGCCGCGGGAGCACCGGGCGCGGCACCGGGCATGGGCGGCGCGCTCGACTCCAGGGTGGTCCCGCACTCGGGGCACTCCTGGTCGAAGGGGCCGACGCTCGCCCCGCACTCGGGGCACTTCTTCTCAACGGAGGCAGGTCTGAAGCACATGGTTCGCACCTTTCTTCTGGAAAGCGAGTGGTTTTACATCGGGAACGCGAAGCCGGTGGCGAAGGGCAGCCACAGCGCGCTCACCACGAACAGGATGAGCGTGGGCATCCAGGCCTTGGCCACCCACTCGCCCATGCTGATCCAGCCCTTCTCGTAGCCAATCAGGATGATGGAGTCGAGCGGGACGAACGTCGACACCACGCCCAGGCCGCCGCCGATGCAGGCGATGAGACCCGGGTTGATGACCGTGCCGCCCGCGGCCGCGTTGACGGCCGTCACCACGGCCACCATGATGGGCACCGCGCAGGAGATGACGGGCGGCCCGATGGGGATGAAGGCGTGCAGCACCAGCGTGACCAGGCACATGGCCAGCACGACGAGCATGACCGGCCAGGCCTCCACGCCCACGAACACGGTGTTCACCAGCCAGGTGGCCACCCCGGTACTCATGAGCCCCGTGGCGAGCACCTGGATGCCGATCACCATCATGATGATCTCCCACGGGATGTTCTTGTAGAAGTCCTCCTTCGTCAGCAGGTCAATGCCCGGCAGAAACGCGATGACCGTGAAGGCGAAGGACACCAGGATCGAGTTGATGGCCGGCACCCACGTGCTCGCGATCATGAGCCCGAAGGCGACGCAGTACCAGATGGCCAGCTTGACCTCCTGGGTCGTAACGCCCTTGACGCCCTCGAGGTTGCGCTCGATGGCCTCCATGGCCTCGGGGCGGATCGCCTCGAGCTTGAACACCTTGGAGATCCACAGGCTCGACAGGAACGTGACCACCAGCGACAGCGGGATGTTGGCGATGCACCATCCCAGGAACGTGACGCGCACGGGCATCATCGACTCGATGAGGCCAATGCACAGCATGTTGGACGAGTTGCCCAGCGGCGTGCCGATGCCGCCCACCAGGGCCGCCGTCGGGATGCCGATGACCAGGGCCTTCCCCAGCCCCGATCCCTTCTTGACCCCGCCGTTGGCCTCGACCAGCGACAGGCTGATGCCGACGAAGATGGCGCAGGCGGCCAAGTCGGCGATGAACATGGAGAAGATGGCCGTGGCCATCATGAGGCCGATGACCACCTTCGCGGCGCTGCCCTTCGACCACTTCAGCACCACGCGCGCCGCGCGGTACGGGATGGGCGTGGCCATGACCGCCGCCGTCACCGCGAAGATGAACAGGCAGTACATGGGCACCATCAGGCTCGACTGGTTGAACACCGACTGGACGACCGTCCCGTCGTCGAGCGTGGTCGTCGCGTAGGGCAAGACGCCCGTCACCGGCAGCAGGAAGTAGATGAGCACGACCGTGACGATGAAGGGCACGGCCTCGGACACCCACAGGATGATGCAGGCCAGAAGGATGCCGACGGCCGACATCGCGGTGCGGGGCAGCCCCTCGGGCACGGGGCACACGAACTGGAAGAACAGAAGAACGAGGATGGCCGCGGCGATGGCCGCGACGCGTTTCAGTACCAGCCTTCTCGAAGCGTGCTCTTCTTCGTAGAGGGTTTCGGGTTTGGGCATGATCGCTTCGCTTGAAGCCATAGTAGCCCCCTCCTCACTATGTCAAAAGACCCGGGCGAAGTATGCGGCGGGGCGGGTGGGGCCGGCGTCCTCGCAGACCCGGCCCCGCGCCCTCCCCGCCCTCGGCGATCCTACGGGACGAACACCGCCGCCTTGCGGGGCTTGGCGGCCAGCTTCTTGGCGCACTCCTCGATGGTGCCGTACTCCAGCACCTTCGCCTGGCAGCACTGCACGCAGCTGGGGAGCTTGCCCTCGGCCACACGGTCGGCGCACAGGTCGCAGTTCTCCGTGGGATAGGCCAGATAATCCCAGTGCCAGCTTCCGTCGGCGTGCTGGCGCGGGCGGTCCTCCAGGACCTTCATGCCCCAGTCGGTCAGCGGCAGGCCGAGCTCGTTGCGGCACGCGATCTCGCAGCTGTGGCATCCGGTGCAGTACTCGAAGTCGATGTACAGGGCGTTCTGCGTCATGGTTGTCACCTCTTCTCTCGCTAATCCTGCGGCTGCAGGTACTGGTCGGTCGGCTCGTCGGCGGGGCGCCACACCTGCTGGACCGTGAACTCGGCCTGGCGGCTGGGCTCGATGATGATGCCGTTGGCGTCCGGGTCGTTGGGGCCGCCCAGGTCGTCGACCTTCTTGATGCTCACCATCATCTGCTTGAAGGTGTTGCCGAAGCCGAGCTTGCCGTTGACGCTGTTGGGCATCAGCATGTTGACGTTGGACTTCCAGTTGCCGTAGAGGTTGGGCACGTTGGCGTCCTGCTCGGGATAGGACCAGCCGTGCATGCAGTGGACGACGCCCTTCTTCATGGTGGGGACGACGCGCGCCTTCTGGCGGATGTGGCCGTAGGGGCTCGTGATCTCCACCCAGTCGCCTTCCTCGATGCCGTAGACGGCGGCGTCCTCCGGGTTGATGTCGATCTCGGGGAACGGCGTCAGCTGGCGCAGCGACGGCACCTGCTTGTGCTCGGAGTGGAAGAACTCCTGCTTGCGGGCGCCCGTGGTCATCACGAAGGGGTACTCCTTGCCCAGCTCGGGCAGCGTCTCGGCGCTGTAGGCCGGCGCCTTGTAGTAGGGCAGCGGATCCTCGCCCCAGTTGGCGTACATGATGGAGTACAGCTCCACGCGGCCGGTCGTGGTGGGGAAGCCCACC
Source organism: Eggerthellaceae bacterium (assembly GCA_022792415.1). Classification (GTDB taxonomy): domain Bacteria; phylum Actinomycetota; class Coriobacteriia; order Coriobacteriales; family Eggerthellaceae; genus Enterorhabdus. Next base: position 30,686 of record JAAWAY010000003.1, read on the forward strand.
TGCCCGTCGGGGCGCAGCTTGCCGATCTTGTACTTGTAGTACGGCTCCTCGGACATGACGACCACCTTGTCGCGCAGCTCCTTGAAGGGCAGCCAGCTGCGCATGACGTGGAAGTTGTCGTAGTCCTCCTGGGTCTCGAAGCGGTTCCAGAACTCGGGGTGGACCTTCTTGCCCACCTCCATCATGATCTCGATGTCCGACTTGCAGTCGCCCACCTGCGCGCACTTGTTCTGGGCGCCGTAGAAGGAGGCGTTGGAGGCGTAGTGGGTGACCACCATGCCGTCGTGCTCGACGGTCGAGGCCACGGGGAACACCACGTCGCACACGCCCATGATGGTGGGGTTCATGAAGCAGTCGCACGCGAAGTTGAAGTCGAGCTTCTTGAGCGCCTCGTACCAGCGCTGCGGCTCAGCCGAGATGGCCGACCCGACGGGGTTGGAGGACACGAAGCCGCACATGTGCATCTTGTAGGGGCGATCCGTTTCGAGGGCCTTCAGGAACTCGTCGGGATGCGCCGTCCACATGACCGAGCCCACGGCGGGGTACTTGTCGACGCCAATGCGCTTGGTGTCCCACATCTCCTCGGTCATCAGGCCGTTCTTCAGGGCCACGGCCAGCGTGGAGTCCTTCTTGTCCTCCACCTTCTTCGAGGCGTCGCGCGCCTTGCCGCCCTCGACGCGGTTGCCGCCGTCGTCGTTCATGCCCAGGGTCGTGCCACCGGGCGCGTCGATGAAGCCGGTGATGGTCATGAGCGCGATGAGGCACTGGCCCAGCTGCGTGCCGTTGGGGTTCTCGTCGACGGCGAGGCCCCAGGCCAGAGACGAGGGCTTGGCCGAGCCGTACAGGCGCGCGGCCTTCCAGATGAGGTCCTCGTCCACGCCGCAGATCTCAGCCGCGCGGGAGGGCGGCATCTCCTGGACGCGCTCGATCAGCTGGTCGTAGCCGTAGGTCCAGGCCTCGATCCACTCGCGGTCGACGAGATCCTCGTGGTCGAGCACGTAGATGAAGGCCATGGCCAGGGCCGTGTCGGTGCCGGGCGTCACCTGCAGCACGTACTCGGAGCGGGTGCCGAGCCAGGTGATGCGCGGGTCGACGCAGATGAGCTTGGTGCCGAACTGGCGCATCATCTCGATGATGGCGTGGCCGTACATGCCGTCGGGGTTGGAGCGCAGCGGCTCCTTGCCCCAGATGAGGATGACCTCGGGCGGCACGAACTCGGGGTGCTCGTAGCGGTCGACGAACTTCTGGGCGTAGTCGATCTCGGGATAGCCGCCGCCCAGCATGAACGCCGTGTTGGAGATGCGGGGGCCGTAGCACGACCAGCCCGCCTGGGCGTAGATGGCGTTGGGCGACCCGAAGACGAGGTTGGCCCACTGGGTGTACCAGTAGTTGGCCTCACGCCCGGTGCCGCCGAAGACGGCGATGGTCTCGGCGCCGTACTTCTCGATGATCTCGTTGGCGGCGTTGGCCACGAGGTCGGTCGCCTCGTCCCAGGAGCACTCCTCCCACTTGTCGTAGCCGCGGTCCTCCTTCGCGCGCTTCATGGGGTGGATGATGCGGTCCGGGTGGTAGATGTACTCCGTGAGGGCCAGGCAGCGGGGGCACAGCGAGCCCCGCGTGATGGGATGCTCCGGATCGCCCTCCACCTTGACGATCGTGCCGTCCTCATCGACATGCACCTGAAGGCCGCATCCCACGGGGTGGCACCCCGGAGGGGACCAGGCGCAGGTGCGGAAGATGGTCTCCGTTCCCTCTTGCCGCTTCCAATCGGTCATGGCTTCTCCTCTCATGCTGTTCGCTGCAGGCTCAGCGACGAGCCGGCCTGATAGCACCAAGTATGAGAAGGAACCCGCCGGCCAAGAAGAACGGCGAAATCTGCCTCGTCGGCCGTTTCGGGCCGAGGTTGTCATCAGTTGCTTACATCCTCCGCGGCGGCGGGAGTGGCGGGGGCCGCACAGCCCCGGCGCAGGCCCTTGACGAAGCGCATCACCGCCGGCTGGTGGCGCAGGGGGCGGGGCTGCAGGATGTAGATGCCCCACCGGAAGCGCGAGTCCTCCAGCGGCACGGCTGTGAGGCCCGCGGGGGCCTTGGCGGCGTAAACGCCCGTCGACACGCCCACGGCCTCGTTGCGCAGGATCTCCAGGACCGACGAGGCGGTGGTGCCCACCGAGATGCTGGCCGTGTCGTAGCCGAGTTGCTCGAGCTGAGTGAGCAGGGGCTTGTACTGCAGGCCGGGGTCGGACATGAGCACCAGGTGGCGGCTGGCCAGGTCCAAGACGCTGATGCTCGCGCGCTCGGCCAGGTCGGACTTGCTGCTGACCAGCACGAACGAGTCGATCGTACCGATCTCCTCGTAGCGGCAGCGCTCGAAGTCCTGCCGCATGCACACCACGACGCCCAGGTCCACCGTCCCCGCGCACACCGCCTCGTGGCAGCCCTCGCAGCTCATCTCGATGATGTTGAGGCGCTTGTCGAAGCCCATGATGAAGGCGCGCGCCGGCTCGGGAATGCGGTCGAAGAAGTTGTAGCTCATGGCGATGCGCAGCGTCTCCTCCTGCTGGGCGCTCGGCGAAGACGGCGCGAACAGGCGCTGGAACTCGTCGACCTTGCCGACGATCTCGTCGATGTGGCACGCGGCCATGCGCCCGGCCGGCGTGAGGACCATCCCGTTTCCCTTGCGCTCGAACAGCACCATCCCGCACTCGCGCTCGAGGTTCTCGATGGAGTGCGCCACGTTCTGGCGCGTGGTGAAGCACTGGGTGGCCGCACGCGTGTAGCTGCCGCACGTGGCCACCGCCAGGAAATAGCGAAGCTGCTGTATCTCCACGAACCGACCTCCTCTGGGGAACAGGCGAAACGACGTGACGGGGCCTCGGCCCCGGATGAGTTAGCGCGCGCCGGCGCGCGGCCGGGACGCGGCCTTGTCAGCTGGCTCGGCCGGCTGCTGGCCCGCGCGAACGACCCCCGGAGGCAGCACGTCCTTGGGCACGGTGGCCCTGAATTCCTCGGATACCTTGCGGCCGCATCGTCCGCAAAAGGAGCAGAACGCCCCACAGTTAGCCGTCATGGCCCCTCCCCCCTTCTTACCGCGTGCAGCTGACATTATAGGGAAGGCCGTCAAGTGCCGACCTGCGCGGCTCCGGAAGCCAGGCCTCAGCACGAAATCGCGAACTTTCACACCGATTTCGGGCTTCAAGCAGCAGGGTGGAGCGCCGCCTTGAAAGCGGCCCGGAGAAAGCCCAGTTCAGCATTATTCTTCCGCGGGGCTAGAAGAAAGCACTGCCTCAGATAGCCCCCGACAGCTGTGAAAGTTCGCGATTTCGTGCTGCGCGGTGTGAAAGTTCGCGATTTCGTGCTGAAACTGGCGAAGGCCCACCCCGACGCAGCTCCGCCGGCGGCGAGCGGCCGCCCGGCTCGCTCGCCGCGCGCCGCCCCCGCACGCGCGCCCCGCAGTCAGCCAGGATCCGCCCGATCTCTCCGGTCTCGCACGTGATCGGAGAGGATCGATGCGCTACGCTTGGGTAGCATGCGAGGGGTAAGGAGGTGCGGCATGGGCAACCTGGAGGCCCTGAACCACGTGGTGGCCCACATCGAGCAGCACGTGGCCGACGAGATCGACCTGGCGAAGCTGGCGCAGATAGCGGGATGCTCGCAGTATCAGCTGCAGCGGATGTTCCCCTACCTCACTGGCGTGACCATCGCCGAGTACGCGCGCAGGCGGCGCATGACCCTGGCGGCGCACGACCTGCAGGCGACCGACGCCCGGGTCATCGACATCGCCCTGCGCTACGGCTACGAGTCTCCGACGGCCTTCAACCGCGCGTTCCGCAGCGTGGTGGGCGTATCGCCCCAGGAGGCCCGTCAGCCGGGCGCCCAGGTTGCGCTGTACCCGCGCCTCACGTTCACCCTCTCAGTCAAAGGAGCGACACCCATGAACTACCGAATCATCGAGCAGCCGGCTTTCCGCGTGGTCGGGATTCCGTCCGACAACGGCACCTGGAACCTCGAGGACGCCGGTGCCAAGGCGACCGAGTACTGGGCCAGCCTGGACGCGGGCGTCCACCGCGTGCTGGATCTCATGGACGGCAGCGAGCCCCAGGGGCTCCTCGGCGTGCAGTTCTGCCGCGACGGCGCGTTCGACGGCTACATGGCGTGCGTGGCCACGCAGCAGCCCTGCCCCGAGGGGATGGAGGCGCGCGAGGTGCCCGCCGCGACGTACGCCGTGTTCGAGTGCGAGGGCGCGATGCCCGACGCCATGGGCGACCTGTGGCATCGCATCCTGACCGAGTGGCTGCCAGCCTCGGGCTACGCCTGGTCCAGCGGCACGGACGTGGAGCGCTACCTCACCCCCAACATGACCGCCCCCGACAGCAAGAGCGAGGTGTGGCTGCCGGTCGAGCGGAAGGGGTAGGAAGGCGAATAGGAGATGGGACGCCCGGTGCGGGCGTCCGCCCCGGGGCACGCTCTTGGGGTAGGCACCCGCGATGGGCTCTCGGCGCACGCCAGCCCTCAGCGGGTGTCCCATCAATGGACGAGACCGGAGCTTTCTCCCCTTTCGGGCGCACGATCGGCCGCCCATGCCGTAGAATGAAGGGATGACACGTCGCGACGGCTCAAAGGGGTGAGACGGTGGCGAACAACCCGAAGGCGAAGCTCAAGACGCTCTACGTGATGCGCATCCTGCAGGAGGAGACGGACGCCGACCACGGCCTGACGCTGCGGCAGCTGGTCGAGCGCCTGGGCGACTACGGCATCGAGGCCGAGCGCAAAGGCCTCTACCGCGACATCGAGGTGTTGCGCGAGTTCGGGTTCGACATCCAGACCTACCAGCGCAACCCCGTGCAGTACGCCATCGCCACGCGCGACTTCACGCTGTCGGAGCTGATGCTTCTGGTGGACGCCGTGGAGTCGTGCAAGTTCCTCACCGCGCGGCAGTCCCGCTCGCTCACCACCAACCTGAAGCTGCTGGCCAGCGACCACGAGCGCGCGCTGCTCGACCGGCGCATCCACGTGCCGGGCCGCATCCGCTCCAAGAGCGAGAGCGTGTTCGGCGACATCGACATCCTGCACGACGCCATGCGCCGCCACCAGAAGGTCGAGTTCCGCTACTACAGGTACGACCTCGACGGAACGCGGCGCCCCACCCGCGACGGCCGCAAGCACGTCGTGACGCCCGTGGGCATCACGTTCGCGGATGGGTTCTACTACCTGACCGCCTGGAACGACGATCACGACGCGATGACCGAATTCCGCGTGGACCGCATGGCCGGCGTGAGGGTGTCCGACGAACGGGCCACCCGAAACGACGCGATCACGCATCATACGTTCGAGGGCGATGGCCACGAGCTGTTCGGGCGCTTCGGTGGCGATCCCGTGACGGCCACCCTGCTGGTCAACGCCGACAAGGTGGAGATCATCATGGATCGCTTCGGCGACGCGGCCGAGATGTACAAAGCAGGCGCCGACACCGCCAAGGCCGTCGTGAAGGTGCACAAGTCCGAGCAGTTCTTCGGCTGGATCGCGGGACTGGGCGGCACCGTGCGCATCGCCGGACCGAAGGGGCTGGCGCGGGAGTACCGGGAGTACTTGCTAAGGCTGGCGGGAGAGGTTGAGGAATAAGGGCGACTCTCAGTAAAGCCCTGCGGCCAACGCGCTCGGAAGAGCGCGGCGAGACAGACGCCTCGGCGCCCGTCTCGCTATAAGGCGCGTAGCCCAACCGGTCAGGCACGCCCCTTGCGCTTCTCCCTGCGTTGGGCCATGCGCTCGGCGTACCGCTTGATAGCGCGGGCATCCCACTCGCTCATACACCGCAGCGCAACGATGCCGGTCTTATCGTAGATGGTGACGTACCAGTCGAAAACCTGCCTGGAGAACAGGCCGTGCTTCCAATGAAGGTTATGTCCCTCGATGCGAACGACCGGACAGGGGAACTCGTACAGGACGTCGAAGCCGAGCCCGGTGCGCCGCGGCTCGACGAGGCGCATCCTGCCTCCCCCGACCTGCAGCGCGAGCGTCAGCGGTTCGTTCCCGCGCCTCCCGTAGACCTTGTATCCCCGCGTGTACATCATTCACCGCCTCTCCGACCTTATGGCCTATCATGCGCAAGCGTGGTCACCGCCCGCGCGCTCGAGCTTTCACAAGATCCCGTCTTTCCCGACCAGTTCAGCAACCAGGCGCAACGAGACCTTCTCCCCGAGGCGAACACCCTTGCAGAGCGCCGCCCGCCAGCACAGGCATGAGTCCGAAAACACGGCCTGCGCCTCGAGCTCTCTCAGCGCCTCCTCCTCTTCTGCCTCCGTGCAGAAGCACGATCTGACGGCGCCCGCTTCCCCCGGCCGCCAAACCAGGACGTCCGCCTCCTCAAACCGGAAGACCACGGGGGCATCCTCGCGCCACGCCTGCTCATAGCAATCCCATACACGAAGGACGTCCGCGAGGCGCCCCCGGTAGCTGCTTGTCTCTTCACCTGATATGCACTTCGGCATCTCCACCTAGCAATCTCTCGTTTTCCAAGAGTCTAACCCGCCGAGAATATCTGCGAATCCCTCCCATGGGACACCCGCGATACTTTGCAGCGAGTTCGCCAAGCGCCTGTCCCATCAATGGCCAGCGCGCCACCGTCGCGCCCCGTATGCTTGGGCGAACGAGCGGAAGGAGAAGGGATGTGTTCAATTCTCGCAATGATCGTCATCACCGTAGTGGTGGCCCTCCTCGTTGCCGGGGCTGTCGCGCACCCCCTCCTGTACGGCTTCTTCGTGGCATGCGCGATCATGCTCCCCATCGTCGCCATCAGCTCGCTCGTCGACCCCATCGTCGACCGCATCTTCGGAAGGCGGGGGAAGTAGCGCGGAGGCGGAGCAATGCCGGGCCAAGACGTTATGTCGAAAAACCAAAATGGAGGCAATACCGCAATGTCAGACTGCGAAGACGACTACGGAAAGAACAACTGCATCAAGCTACAGTCCACCTTGCCTGGACGCATGGAGTATCTGTATGTGGACACTCCGGGCTATCGCGCAGATCGCATCTTCATCCAACATCAAATCCCCGTGCGCTTCCGCAGGGGCGAATGCGTCAAAGACGGCTACGAGTATGTCGTTGTCTTCTGCCATTTTCCCAAGAAGCGCGAGGCTGACTTCCTCACCTGCATGGCGCAGCTCGAGAGAGCGCTCCTGCTCGAGGGCCATAGCGATTACCGCACGGCATGCGATGAGCTCATCGGGATGCTGCGAGAGGCGGGGCAATAGCGCCTCGTTGTCAGCCCGCTATGGGAAACTTCGGCAAGGGAGGGTAACCCGTTGTCCCTTCAGCCTCTATGGCGGCAAGCCCCTGCACCTTAACGGACCCTGATCTCGAACTTAAGAAACTCGATGGTTCGATCATCCATGCGCTGCGCCTGCATCGCCAGAGAGCGCCCGCGCGGCCATCCCCGTAGGATCCTCGAGGATCTCCCAGCAATCAGCATCACATGGGTAGAGGTACGAGGTGAACTCATCGTCGTCTATGACGCCCTCGTATTCCGGACGCTCAGCAGAGCAGGGCCAGTAATAGCACCTTCCCTGCGTGAGGCCGAAGCCCGCCCCGTGCCCCTCGCCCACATAGCGCACCACAGACCAGTGCTCCTTGACGTTCAACGCCTTGACGGCGTCCCTCAACATGAGCAGGGCGTCTGCCAACCCTGGGTCTATCTCCTTGTATTTATCCGCGTAGCCCTCGAGCTCGCTGTAGTATTCCTCGTAGCTCCCCTTGCCATAGGGGGTGAGCAGCGACGCACGGCAGCCCTCGCCATTCGCGCCGCTTTCCTCATATTCGGCGAGGAGCTCGTCTATGGCATCGAGCTCTGCGGGATAGGAGAACACCTAGCCTCCATGTTCTCGGCGAAAAGGAAGCAAGCCGTACTTCTCATGCCCTTCTGGTATGCAGGGCGGCTCCATCTCTCCCATGCTCACTCCCGATCAGAAGGGTCGACAACGACCCCCACGAACAATGGGATGCCGTCGAGGCTCATGACAGCCACGGCGAAGGGGCGGTCGATGCGGACGCCTCTCGGACGACATGGAGACTGCGGGGCTGATCCCCGATGTCAGCCAGGAGGCAAATCGCCTGATAGAGGCAGGAGGGCAACACGACGGCGTTGCGACCCTCTTTCGCGACTTCCTTGAGCAGCGATGCCGCCAGACCGTCCAAAGGGCTGCCGGCGCGGATCCCCCCCCTGCCGCCCCGCCTTGAGGATTCTTGCCAGAAGCCGCGTATCATCAACCATGACCCACCCTCCCGATTCATTAGCAATATGGAAAGGATACGCGCGGATGGAGTCCAGCGCTGTCCCATAGACGCCCCACCGCTCGCTCGCTTCCGAGAAAAGTGAGCAAGACAGCCCGCCGCACACGGCTCTGCCCACGTCATCAGCACTGACGGGAACTCGGCTTAAGTGAAATAGAAGTTGATAGCCGGGTGGACATTGCCACTGCCGCAGTTCGGGCACACCGACGGCGCATGCTCCTCAACGACGCCGAGGGCCTCATCACCCTCATAGGGGCCGTCCATGTATGCGTCGCAACCGCTCGGGCAGGGGAAGAGAGCCCTTTTCTCCTCCCAAACCCTCGGATCCACCTCCTCGATGCTCCCAACATGCTCTTGGTGGTGCGACATCGTCAAACGCCAGTACTCGGCAATCATCCCGCACTCGGGGCAACGATAGATGCACGGCGATATGCGCACGCTGATCGGGAGAGGGCACGCCTCACTCAACAAGTATTTCGGCACCTCGCCGTAGTCGCCCTTTTCGCACATCCGCGCGATCGCGTCCTCGCACTGCCTGCCCCCGCCTTCCTCTATGCAATAGCGGAAGAACTCGGTGTCGCAGTCCCGGCAAACGCAATAGAAATCTCGAGCCATCGTCCCTCCTCCGTCCGTGCCCTTGTGGCGTGATGGGGAAATGCTACGAAAAGCCCGGCCGACAGGGTGTCCCATGGACGCCTATCGGTACTTGGGTTAAGGGGCCAAGTCAAACAAAGACATAGCGAGAGCCGGCGGCGAGATTCATTCACGACCCCGCTCCTAGCTTCGTGTGCCACCTCGCATCTCTGTGGGAGCTACACCTTGCACCTTTAATGGGTCTACCAAACCTAGCTCCTCTTCCTACAATGCTCACATGGATGAACGCGAGGAACCCAGATGATATAGGCAAGAAACACGCGCTTGCCATACCAGGCAGTGTCGATCTGGAAGGGAAACACATCGCCTGCCTACTAAACGAGCGAGGGAAATGGGAGGGTTTTCCGGCCAGGCCCTCGTTTAGCGTAGGATGCGAACGCCGGCAAACCAGCCACGTCAACAAGGATGGCTAGCAAATGGTTATGAAAATCCGCGAGTTCCTTATCGAAGCAAGCGATTGCGAGAAGCTGGATGCCTTTGAAGTTGCCCACGCAAAATGTCAGGATAAGCACCCAGACGTGTGCGGCAGCCTGTTGAGCTACACCTTCATTCCCGCTGGCATCGGGATGGCCGTCACCGTTGAGCGCTCTTGCGGTGAGAAGCTGTACCTTTCCGGCGGAATGTCCTAGGCCCTCAGCATGAGGGAGCTGCGTTACGTGGAAATAGCGAAAAGGAGCCGCCCCGATGGTTCTGACTTGCAGGGAGGATTAGGCAGCTCGACGTTCCATCGAGAAAGCTGGCCTGGCTCCTGGAAGGAAAGCACGTAAAACCCAGGATACCCGCAAACCGTTAATGACAAACTGCGCATCGTGAGACGAGGTGATCCGAGAATGCGGGCCAGCTTGAGACAAGAGGATCCCGACTATCTGTTCTGGGATAACGAGGAGTGGGAAATCGTCGACATCGATGAGGGCAAGCAACTGGTTTGCCCGCGATGCGCCAGGAGGAGAAAGCGAAAGGTCACCACCCCACGCCGGTGGAGCCATCGAGGGCATGTCGCCCATTTCAGCGTTCAAGATGCTGGCTTGCAATTGGACTGGCTCGACACCACCGACAGATACCCACCAAGACCCGATACGCCCGAAGTGAGAAGGGCGTACGATTTGCCGATCCACATCCCGTACACGGGCTTCATTTTGGTTTGCCAGCATCCAACCCAGAACTACTCGGGGAATTACGACTCGGGACAGCCAGCGCTCCCCTACAGCGCGCCGTGGCCGCGATGGCCGTTGGTCGGCTTGTGTCGGAGCAACAGCAGGGCCAGGATGGCCACCACGACCAGGCTCGTCCCCACCGCGCAGATGACCTTGAGGTGCAGCGCGGGAACGCCCACGAGCACGCCCATGACGTAAGGGATGAGCCAGATGAGCCACACCACCGTGCTGAACGTGTGGAAGCGCCGCTGCGCCTGCGCGTCTCCCTTGAAGCAGGTGTAGGTGGCCCACACGGCATGGACCATCATGAGCGCAATGGCCACGGCCCCGGCGATGCCGTGGATGGCCGGCCCCGCGACCGCCGACTGCCGGGCGATGTTTCCCATGATGAGCGTGCCGGTCGTATCACATGCGAGGCCCAGCCAGAAGAGCAGCACATACCGACTGGTCAGGACCCCGCGACGGCGCTCCCCGAAGACGCCCCAGCTGTAGAAGGCAAGCGCACCCGTGATGGCGACGATGGCGAAAATGAGCTCAGGAGACATGGCTCCCCCTTTCGTTGACGCAATTCGCTTCGTTCAATAATGAACACTGTTCATATTAGGAAGCGGAACCTCCCCCGGAGAGAGAAAGAGAGACAGTTCGCCAATCCGTCACCATCCCGACAAGGCCTCGCGGCGCTATCATGGACAGGCACGCCGAGCACATGGGAAGGAAGGCCGCCTCATGGGAAACCACGCCGTCGCCAGCAGGGAGCGCATTCGCGACGTCGCCTTCGACCTGGCGTCGAGCGAGGGGCTCGCCGCGCTGAGCATCCGCGCGGTAGCTAGCCGGTGCAACGTGGCCGTGGGCACGGTGTATAACTACTACCCGACGAAGTCCGACCTGGTCAACGACGTGGTCGCACAGTTCTGGCGTGAGAGCTTCTCGGGGGCCATGGACACCCTGGCGGCAGACGGCCCCGACGACTTCCTCGCGCTGTGCCACGACCTTTCCCTAAGGCTCCGCCGCGCGCTTGAGCACTTCCGCGCGGAGTTCCTGGCCGACCTGGAGACCCTGGACGCGTTCGACCTGGCCATGGCCCGCAAACGCGAGGAGGAGAGCTTCGCCCACGTGCGAGCCGGCCTGCGCACGGCCCTGCTGCGCGACTCCGCCGTACGCGAGGGTCGCCTGACGGGCCCGCTGGCGCCCGAGCCGCTCTGCGCCCTGGTTTGGGAGACGATGGTGGCGGCCGCCCGCCGCGGCGAGGACCTGGACGAGACCCTGCGCGCCCTCCTCCGTACCGCGCTCTACGAGTAGGGCGGTGTCCGGGCGCGATTGCCGCGAGCAGCCTCCCCTGCCGATGCGGACGGCACCTATAGCGCGGAATAGAAACCCGCACTCCCCATGCGCACGCAATTTTGGTACACACTTTGATCTTCATCATCTATCGTTAAATCGCGAATATCCAGAACGGAGCTTTCAAATCGCTGCAATAAAAGGTACAAATGGCTATTTAGCTGCGTAGGCGATTCGATATTCGAGATGTCAATTTCTCCCGACATCAGTTTTGGGAGCAATGCATCTCGTATCTCCCCTAGATTCCGGGCTTGGATTTTAAGGCCAATCATTTCATCAACTATTGGCTGCATGGTTTCAGTCAGCCTAGCTAGCGTGTCTTCAGGCGGAACTAGCACTTCGGATTCTTGAAGCGCACTACGTTTTATATGCCCCATCGTGGTGGCTCGATCTTTAGCCAGTGCGATGAAACGTCGCAGGTGGTGTTTAGTCCACATATAGTAAAACCACGATGGGTAGTTCTCTGACGTGACCTTGAACAAATGCTGGTTAAGGCCAGCATCTCCGCCAGCCCAAAATTCGAGAAGAAGCGTTCCTGACCAGGAGAAGACGAGATCGCCGTCGCGAATTGTGACGCTTACGTCTATATCACTTCGACACCTTTCGGCATCCGTGCCGCAATATCCTTGTCCAAGCTCTCGAATCTTTAAGACAGGCAACCCCTCATCGGGGCTTTCGGGTCTGAACTTCTGCATCGCCAGTCCATTTTTATAACTAGCAATATCAAGTAAAGAAACGCGCTTCCAATCATCATTTGTCTCGTTAAGTATTTGCCTGAATTGCACATCGAGCAGATCGGCTAAATAGCCATTTGCACGTCTCATTCCATATTGCGAAAGTCCAGGATGGGATGATAAAAGATGTCATTGCGAAGCGTTTCATCTTCGTTCATGTTCGGACAATCCTCGAGGAAACGTTCGGCACCTTTCGTCATCGACTTAAAGAACTTGTGAATATTGAGATCAAGGCGATATACGGCCTCTCCTTTCTCTTCGCATACATCCTTGAATTCGCCAGACTCATTGAAGCTAGCGAATATAGTACTTGGCGTCGTCTTCCCGATGTGATCGCAAGTATCCGGTTCTTTGAAGATACGGAACTGTATGGTAGCGAAAGGAGTGCGGCCCCTTTCTACGTGCGGTGCGTTTGCCGCCTCGTGCAGGTAGACGCAGCGCAGCTGATAACAGTCGGCCCCCGTGAAGTATGCCGCCCTAGGCTCCGATCCATTGGCCGCCGCCCAGAATTTCTCCCTCTTTGGTAGCTCAACATAATCCCACCGGGCCACGTACTCGTCGAACCACATTGCGTAACGCTCGGCCGATTTCTTCTTGAGTTCGGGATAGAGCCTCAGTCCGCAGGCGTCAGGAATAGTCAGGGCCAACGAAAGCGCGGAAATGTACGCCTCTGCTTTTGCGGCGCGCTTCATGTCGGCAATTCTCCCTCGAATCGAACTGTCAATCTCCTTTGGGAAGACCATCGTGCCTCCTAACCCGTACTTTCTCGTGTTTCATTGTGCCCTACCTAGACTTTTGCGGACAAGGAGGGCACATGGATCAATCAACGATAGACACCATCCTGGTGGCCATGCAGCAGGTGCTCAGCGCGCTGCAGCTCAAGAAGCTGAAATCGGTGCTGACGGATACGCTGGCGACACAGGCTGCACAGCCCGGAGAAAACGAGAGCAGAGAGCTTCTCGTAGCCTTTCTCAATGCAAAAGAGCTGGAAGGCTGCACGGAACGAACGCTCAAATACTACGAGACAACACTCGCGCACTTCGTCAATGCCGTGGATATGCCCCTCACGCAGGTGGGCACCGAGACCCTGCGCTCTTATCTCATGAGCTACCAGGAAGAGCACGGCGTCGGCAAGGTCACGGCCGACAACATTCGACGCATCCTATCCAGTTTCTTCTCATGGCTCGAGGATGAGGACTATATCGTGAAGAGCCCTGCCCGCAAGATACGCCACATCAAGGCGCCAGTACGGGTGAAGGGAACCATAAGCGACGAGGATATGGAACGCCTACGTGACGGGTGCGAGAACGTCCGTGACCTCGCGATTATCGACCTTTTGGCGTCGACCGGCATGCGCGTTGGCGAGCTCGTTAGGCTCGATCGGACAAGCGTGGATCTGGCTGAGCGGGAGTGCATCGTTCTAGGCAAGGGCAACAAGGAGCGCAAGGCCTACTTCGACGCCCGCGCAAAGCTTCACCTCGAGGAATACCTGGACGGCCGACAGGACAATAACCCAGCTCTGTTCGTAGGCCTCGCGAGCTCGCACGAACGGCTAACCGTTGGGGCCGTGGAGAACCGCTTGCGCTCGCTCGGGCGCAAGCTCGAGCTTCCCCGCATCCACCCGCACAAGTTCCGCCGGACCATGGCCACCAACGCCATAAACCGGGGTATGCCGATAGAGCAGGTGCAGAAGCTGTTGGGCCACGTTAAAATAGACACCACAATGGAATACGCGTTGGTTAGTCAAAGCAACGTCAAGGCCTCCCACAGAAAGTATTTAGGATGACAGGTAGGTCCCCGGAATGCAGGTAAACAAGAACAACGTCACGCAGTTTATGACGGCGACCAACATGTGCTTTATGGTCCCCGTCTATCAGCGCAACTACGACTGGGGCGAGGACAACTGCAAGCAGCTCTGGGTCGACCTTCGCTACCTCGCGTTTGACGAGACCACGAAGACCCATTTCCTCGGCACTATCTGCTCTAAAACCGCCAACAGCCGCGAGAAGTCGATCATTGACGGCCAACAGAGGCTTACCACCCTCTCCCTGCTCATCAAGGCCATGCACGACCGCGTGGATAACGAGGACTTCAAGCGCAATCTCGACGAGCGTTTCCTGCGCAACGCCGACTTTGGCGTGTCTCCCGGCCACGTCGTGAAGCTCCACCTCAACCGCCGCGACGACGCCATCTATAACAAGCTCCTCGCGAGGAAGACCTTTGAGGGCTCAAACGGACTCACGGCAGACGAAGCATCCTCAAGCGTCTACTTGAACTACCTCTACTTCTACGAGCGCATGAGCGAGCTCACGGACGAGCAGATGCTCGCCGTGCGCGACGCCCTCGACCGCATGGTCATTGTCGACCTCGACGTGGAATCCGAGAACCCACAGGAAATCTTCGAAAGCTTGAACTCGACAGGACTCGATCTCACCGACGTTGATCTCCTCCGTAACTATCTGCTCATGAGCCTCGACCACGAGACTCAAACACGGCTCTACGAGGACTACTGGTTTCGCATCGAACAGAACGTCGGTCCCGCCAATATGGTCCGATTCTTCGTAGACTACCTCATCTACGTGAAGCGTTCCGACGCCATCACACTGCGTGGTCGCAGGGCGCACATCAACGAGCGCAACCTCTACGTAGCCTTCAAAGACTACTACGGCGGCCTCTCGGAAGAGGGGGGCAAGTACCTTGCCTCTAGAGAGGCCACCGAGCAGGTGCTCAAGAGCATGTACGCCTGCTCTGAAGTTTACAGGCGACTTGTGTTCCCCGAAGACGCCGACATGAACGCCATGGGAGCAATGGACCGGACCATCTTCTCGACCGTCTATCTCAACCAGGCGGCCGGCTCTCGCCCCGTGTTGCTTTACGTCATGGACGGCTACCTGAACCGAGGTCTCACGCAGGACGATGCCCTCGCCATGCTCGAGGCGTGTCTCTCGTTCGTCGTGCGCTCGCGTGTGGTAGGCACATCGGGCATCAATGGGCAGTTTGCGGGCAACATGCTGCAGCGTCTTCCCGAGGCGGATGTCCCTGATTGCTGTGCCGCCTTCTGGCGGGCTATCACCTCAGGTAAGGGCAAGTACGCCTTTCCCACGGACGATGAGTTCAGGGAGGCTCTGCTGAGTCGCAACATCTTCGAGGTGCTGCGTTCGAAGGGTACGAAGTACTTGCTCTACGCCCTTGAACAGGGGGCCAAGTCAGCCAAAGGACTACCCGGGTGGGATAACGCGTTCATCTCAATCGAGCACATCATGCCCCAAACCCTCTCGCCTGAGTGGGAGGACTACCTCGGCGAGGACGTGGAGTATCACGAAGACTATCTGAATAAGCTCGGTAATCTCGCACTCACGAGCAATAATTCTGAAATGTCGAATCGTCCATTCTCGGCCGCGAAGGCGACCGATAAGCGCGGATGGTATGCCGAATCCAGCTTTTACTATACGCGCAGGGTAGCCGACTTAGACAACTGGTCATGCGAGCGCATTCGTGAGCGCGGAGAACATCTTGCAGACAGGTGTCTCGAAACCTGGACGCTGCCCGCCAAATACCAGCCGGAACCGGAGGCTGAGCGCAAGGGAAAGCGCCGTCCGCCGTTCAGGTTCTCAATGATCGGGCTTACCGAAGGCGACGAGGTGGTTTTGGCCAAGGATCCGAGTAAGGTCGCCGTCGTGGCGGACGAGTGGCACGTGACCTATGAGGGCAAGAACTACTCTCTCACGCGACTCGCGCAAAACCTGCTCGGCAAGGAGCACGGCATTGCTGGGCCCTGGCATTTTGCCTACAATGGCAAGCTCTTGGGCGAACTGCGCAACGAGGCTGAGTCCAGCCGGTACCAGAGCGATCAACAGGAGAATGACGACTGATGCAACTCGGTGACCTTTGCTCGTTCTCACGCGGAGCCAGCACGCCCCGTGCCCGCATGCACAACGAAGGCGACTATCTTTACATCCACTATGGAGATCTCTACAAAGGCTTCGATATTTCCATAGACGTGGAGGCTCCGCAGAAGCCAATTCCTTACATTTTGAAGTCCGAGAAGATCCGCGATTCACAATGGCTCAAGAATCAGGACATCGTTTATGTGCTCACCTCTGAGACCATAAACGACCTCGGACACGCTTTTCTCTTCAATAATCCAAAGGACCTTCCAGCTGTAGCCGGAACCGAGACAACCATCATGCGTGTCGAACGCAGAGACGTCCTTCTCCCTGCCTATCTGAACTACATGATGCAGACGGCCCACTTTAAGGCGTTGCTGCGACAGTACGTCAAAGGCATGAAGGTGTTTCGCGTGCACCCCGATGACCTCGCGAAAATTGAAGTCGATTTGCCTGATCTCGAAACACAAAAGAGAATTGTCGCTTTCGTTGATGTAATCCGCAAACAGGAGCTTCTGCTCAATCGAACAAATGGCTATTTAGCTGCGTAGGCGATTCGATGCTGGAGAGGTCGATTTCGCCAGACAGGAGCTTAGGGAGCAATGTGTCTCGTAGAACCGCGAGATACCTGTTCTCCCGCTCAAGGGCATGTTGTTGAGCAAGAAGCGGATTTGCCCAAGCTGAAAACTTGAGACAAGCCTCTTCAGTTGGGATATTTAATGTGATCCCTTTCATGGTCGAGCTAGAAACTTCAGGGAAAGTTGTGCCTGATCCAGCGCCAGCAATACGGTCTTTATTCATGGTTAAGAAACAATACACGAATGCGGTGCCCACTTCGGCTTTAGGAATAACGGATTTAAAGCCTTGATTGGTTGCGAGGGGCCTCTGTGCGATAGCGATATAACCAATAGGAGCACGGGAGCTGAACAGTATGCTTCCGGCTGGCAAGAGTTTGGTGCTGCAAGAATCGAATCCTAGTTGGGTTATATCATCTGCACCATGAGAAACGAACTTATCAGTTGTGTTTGATAAATCTCGTGGCGTTATCCATCCAATTCCTTCTTGGGTATAGAATTCAGGCCTTTTCTTGGATGGGGTTGCCCCTCCCGCCACTTCACCAATATCCGCAATCGTTCCGGTGCCGCTGGTTGCGCTGGTTTCACTGAAAATCTCAGTGTACTTTTCGAGCAACAGTTCCTCTAAATAGCCATTTATCTGAGCGTTAAGAGCAATCTTATATCGAATAGGATTAAGAATTTCGGCTATCATGAATTGCTCTTTCGATGACGCGTCACGTATTGCGAACTTCATAATGGCGTCCTTATCGCCACGCGGCATCTTTGTACCCTTGGACGTCCTTGTTACATAGTCGAAGAATGAGTCATCGGAAAGAAGCCAATATAGGTAATCAGAACTGCAATTCTCGGGACTGAGAACCAAGACATCAGGAGAGCAAGCTCCGTCTTGTGTTGCCTGCCATATTTTTTTGAAATATGGACGAATGTTTGATATCAATGCATCGCCTTTGCGATAAAGGTGAACCTTGCCTGATGGCGGGATGCTTTCGGCTTTCCTTACGCCGGCTTTGTTTGGGAGCATTGATTCTGTTGAGACAAATGTTTCCAAGTCTACGTTCTTTGCATCAACAGACTCATTTCTGAATGAGCAGACACTTCCTAGTCTCACTTTATATACCTTCTACGAGAACCATTAACGTTTTGGTTGACCAATGCGTAATGTATCGCTGCTTTTATTTTCGTATAGCCAAGAAGTTCTTGAATCTGCTTAATCGGCATTCCTCTATCAATAACACAGACTGCGGGTGTTTGGCGCAGATTGTAAGGGTGGGTATCGTAACTTGTTTCGCTGGAGGGATTGTGCTCACGCAGGTAATGACGGCGCTAGACACATGATGGATAAATGGACAGACGTCTATACCCCATACCCAATTGCCTCCAAGTTCTTCTTGATCTGTTCTTGCAACCGATTGGATTCCTCGAAGCATTTTGAAAGCTCACATGTCAGGCGCGCCATCTTCTCCTCGAAGGGCTCGCCGTCGTCCTCCTCTGGTTTGATGCCGACGTATCTGCCTGGCGTGAGAACGAAGCCCTGTTTCTCGATTTCCTCGAGTGTCGCCGCCTTACAGAATCCGGGCTGGTCTTCCAGCTCGCCATTACGGAACGCCTCGAAAGCGTCTGCTATCTTCGCAATGTCATCATCGGTCAGCTCACGCAGCCTACGGGAAACCATGGCTCCCATCTCGCGAGCGTCAACGAAGAGTGTCTCGCCAGGCTGCTTCTTGTCCTTGTTGACGATCCAGAGGCAGACAGGAATCGGCGTACTGTAGAAGAGCTTGTCCGGCATGGCAATAATGCCTTCCACCAGATCGGCCTCGACAATCTCCCGACGGATTTCTCCCTCCCCGCTCGATTGGGACGATAGAGATCCATTGGCAAGAACCATACCCATGCGGCCATGTGAGTTCAAGTGCCAGATCATGTGCTGCATCCAGGCGAAGTTGGCATTTCCCTCCGGGGGAATGCCGTACTTCCATCTCTTGTCATCTTGCAGCTTGTCGCCGCCCCAGTCGTTCATGTTGAACGGCGGGTTAGCGAGGATGTAATCGAACTTCTCGTTCTCGTGCCTGTCGTCGAAGAACGTGTCCGCGTACGTACTGAGATCGGCCTCTATGTGGCGGATGCCGAGGTTCATCTTGGCGAGCTTCCAAGTATTGGGGTTACTCTCCTGGCCAAACACGGTGATGTTGTCACGGATGTTTCCTCCGTGCCTCTCGACGAAGGCCCCTGACTGCACGAACATGCCGCCGCTTCCACAGCATGGGTCGTATACGCGCCCCTTGAAGGGTTGGATTATCTCAACGAGGGTTCGGACGATGCAGGAGGGAGTGTAGAATTCCCCGGCGTTCTTGCCCTCGAGCGATGCGAATTGAGAGAGACAATACTCGTAAGCGCGTCCGAGCAAGTCTTTTCCCTCGGCGTGCTCGGTCATGTCAATGTTTGTAAAGAGGTCGACCACCTCGCCTAGCCTGCGCTTGTCAAGCTCGGGACGAGCGAAGTTCTTAGGCAACACATCCTCCAGAGCCTCGTTCTCGCGCTCGATAGCTCGCATAGCCGCATCAATGGCGAGGCCGATCTCCGGAGTGTGCGCCGAACCGGAGACCTTCTCCCAGCGTGCTTCCTCGGGAACATAGAAGACGTTTTCCTCAACGTAGAAGTCGCGATCTTCCTCGAAACCCTCGCCTTCGTCGACAAGCTCCTGATAACGCTCGTTAAAGCTGTCGGAGAGATACTTGAGGAAGATTAGGCCAAGCACAACGTTCTTATAGTCGGCCGCGTCCAGATTTCCGCGCAGCACGTCTGCGGCGCTCCAAATGCGCTCCTCGAATCCCACGTCAGCGGTATTTCTCTTTTTTACCATCCGTTCCGATCCTTCCTATGCGGCGTTCTCCGCCCAGAGCTCGCACTGCTCCATGACGGTGTCGAGCGCGCAGTCCATGCCCTCCGGCGGATACTTGTAGTGTTTAAGGAGGCGCTTGATAGCGACCTTCATGGCGGCCCGCGCGGACTTCTTCTTATTCCAGTCGATAGTGCGCAGCTCCCTCATCTTAGCGGTGAGCTCCTGCGTGATCCCTACCAGCTCTTCGTTCTTGTCCTTGTAGAAGTCAGCTACGGCTGCGGGCTGTATGAGCGCCTCGTAGAACGCGAACTCCTCATCCGTTAGCCCCAGCTCGCTCGCCTTCTTGCTCTCACTCATCATCTCTTGCGCGAGTTTGAGCATCTCCTCGAACACCTCGGCATTAGTGAGCTGACTGTTGAGATAGCCGTTGACCATTCCTTGCATGAGCTCGCTGTACTTCTTGGCCTGCGTAACGCTCGTCTTTCGATACGTCTTTATCTGCTCCGCCAGGAGCTTCTTAAGCATCTCGTAGGCGAGGTTCTTCTCGGGCATACGCTTCAGGCTGTCGATGAACTGGGGGTCGAAGACCGAAACAGCATCGTCCTCTATCTTGAAGAGGTTGACGACACCGTCTGAGTGCACGATGTTTTGCGATAGGAGCGCATTGATCCGGTCGTTGACCTCCTTGAGAGTGAGTTTCTTGCCGCCTTCGG
Organism: Eggerthellaceae bacterium; assembly: GCA_022792415.1. Lineage (GTDB taxonomy): Bacteria > Actinomycetota > Coriobacteriia > Coriobacteriales > Eggerthellaceae > Enterorhabdus. The sequence continues at coordinate 50,866 of JAAWAY010000003.1, forward strand.
ACGCAGGACCGCCGCCCTGCTGCGTCAGCTGCATGATGAGCTCGCGCACCACCTGGAAATAGCCCGCCTCGGCACGCTCGCGCTCGGTGGCCCGGCTCTTGGAGAGGCTGTACGCCTTTATCATCATCTGCGCCTGGTCGCAGAAGTCGCGTGCGGCTTCCTCTGCGGACTTGTCATTCCGAGGCGAGAGGATATAGTTCACGCCTCCGGTTATGAGCTCGCTCCTGCGAGCGGCGGAGTCCGTCACAAGGAAGTCCGTGTAGTCGAAGCCGTGCATCTTGTCGTGACACACGGCGAGCTTCTCCTGGAACTTCGGGTAGGCGGTCTCCCCGATGTCCATGTCGCCGTAGTTCTTCTGATCGCGATTGGTGTAGTCCCTCATGGCCTGCTTCAGCGCATTGGCGATGCCGACGTAGTCGACGACGAGGCCGCCCTCCTTGTCCTTGTAGACGCGGTTGACGCGCGCTATCGCCTGCATGAGGTTGTACCCCCGCATCGGCTTGTAAACGTACATGGTGGCGAGACTCGGCACATCGAATCCCGTGAGCCACATGTCGACCACGATTGCGATCTTCAGCGGGTCGTCATCGTCCTTGAACTTCTTGGCCATCTCATCTCGGTGGCGCTTGTTTCCGACAACGTCGAACCACTCCTCCGGGTCTTGGTTTCCCTGCGTCATGACAACGCCGAGCTTCCCCGATTTTTCCCATTCAGGTCTCAGCTCGCAGAGCCTCCGGTAGATCCTCATGGCGGCGGGCCTCGAGTACGCGACGATGAGGGCCTTGCCCGTCAGATGATGCTCGCGGTTCTGCTCGTAGTGCTCCACGATGTCGTCGCAGAGCGCCTCTATCACCTCTGGGGCGCCGAGCACCTCGTCGAGGTTGGCGAAGGCCTTCTTGCTGGCCTCCACGGTCTCGGCGTTCGCCTCTTCCGTGAGCCTCTCGTATTCGGCGTCAACTCTTGCGAGGATCCCCTCGTCGAGCTTAAGCGCGACCACACGACTCTCGTAATAGACGGGCCGGGTCGCCTTATCCTCAACCGCCTGGGTCATGTCGTAGACGTCGATGTAATCGCCGAATATCTCACGCGTGTTGCGGTCGTCGAGGGATATGGGCGTCCCCGTGAAGCCGATGTAGGTCGCGTTCGGCAGCGCGCGACGGATGAGAAGCGCGCTTCCGGTGTGCTTGTTCCCCTCGCGGTCGTACCGCTCCTCCATGCCGTACTGTCCGCGGTGCGCCTCGTCCACCATCACGACGACGTTCTCTCGCGTGGATAGCGGTTCCGACCCCTCCTCGAACTTCTGCATAGTGGTGAATAGGATGCCGTTGGCGCGCCTGCTGCTTATTTCCTTCGATAAATTCTCGCGGCTGCTCGCCTGGATTGGCGTCTGCCTGAGAAATTCGCTACATTTCGCGAACTGAGAGAACAACTGAGAATCCAAATCGTTCCTGTCCGTGATAACGACGAGGGTCGGGCCGTCCAGGGATTTCTCCAACAGATGGGCCAAAAACACCATCGACAGAGATTTGCCACTGCCTTGGGTATGCCAGAACACGCCACCCTTTCCGTCGGTGCCCAACGCGCGCTCGATGCTCGCAAGAGCCTTGCGCACCGCGAAGTACTGATGATATCCGGCCAGGATCTTGATGTCGTTGGGCGTATCTCTCGAGAACAGGATGAAGTTGCCGATGATGTCGACGAGGCGCTCCTTCGGGAACATACCGAGAAGGGGGGTCTTCCAATCCGCGACCTGAGTGCTCTCGTAGCTTCCGTCGATGCTTTTCCATTCCGCGAAGCGGGACTCGGGCGATGTGATGGTCCCCACCTTCGTCTGGAGCATGTCGCTGATAACGCAGAAGGCGTTGTAGACGAATAGCGAGGGAATCTGTTTCTTGTAGTTCTGTATCTGCTGATAGGCGTCCTCGTTGTCGGCCTCGATGTTCGATGGAGACTTGAGCTCGAACACCACGAGCGGAAGGCCGTTCACGAAGACGATCATGTCCGGCCGCTTATTGGTGCCACGCTCCACGTAGGTCCATTGGTTCACCACATGGAACACATTGTTCTCGGGATTGTCGTAGTCGACGAGCCTAACAAGAGCGTTTACGTCTTCATCGTCGTCGAAGTAGCGCACCTCCACGCCGTTTTGGAGCATGTCAGTGAAGGCCTCGTTTTTCTGCACGAGGGTCGCGCCCTCGATATTCTCAATCTTGTCTAGGGCGGCTCTAATGGCCGCTCTAGACAGACTTTTGTTTATTGAAGAGACAGCTTCCTCAATCACATCCGGAAGGAAAGCGTCGTCATAGGCGTCGCTGGTTCTCGCCACGTCCGGACCATGGAGGTATTCGTAACCGAGTTCATCGCGCATGAACTCAATTAAACTCTGTTCGTAGTCGCCCTCGCTGAAGTTGTTGCTCATCGTCGCATTTCCTGTCGACTCGCATTCACTGCTGTCCTATCGCATGATTGCGTATGCTGATTATCCCAAACGGAAAATGTCCGCCCTGTACCACAGAGCGGACACTCGGCCATCACCTATGTATTCTGCAGACAGTTTTCCCAGTTCATCATTATACTTGATAAGACGTTGCCTGACATGCACTTCAAAGTCCAGCGAGTAGAGTGCCTAATATCCGGCTTAACGAGTACTTCTTCAGCCGGGGATCGAGGATTTGGCTTATGCGATCTCGGCCGAGTGCTTCTGCCCGCTATCCAGCGTCTCTGGGCCTCCCCGCTCGGATAATCAAACTGCCTGGCAGCAGGCCTAGCACAACCGAAAGCATCGTGGGTCTTCGACGCCAGGCCCTTTTCTTCGAGGCATACGCACAGTCCTACCATCTTCAGAATTTCCGCCGCGCCCAAAAAACAAGGACGAATACTGTGCAATTGGTCACACATTAGAACGTCTAACAAGTTACTCTCTGCGCGAATGCATGCTTCGCCGTCTAAAACACAGATATCCAAGTAACGGGGTGTTTTCTATGGCCTAACAGCATACTGTTTTCGAGACCGATAAATACTATTCCACCGATATCTAGAATCTTTAAAACATGCAACAATATCAGCGATATCTTGTCCAAGATTCATGGCGATGGCACCGTATGTTAGAAGCTGAACCGCCTCCATATGACAATACAGCTCCTTATTCGACAGGCTCTCACCTTTAATCAAAGACCTTCTGTGCGTGTAAGCATTTCGGTGAACCCTATGGTCATTTAGAAACCGCTCCGTATCAGGTGTTACGTAAATAGCAAAATCGCCGAGTCTTCCCACCAAGTCCTCCGCTAAACGACTTGCAGGCTTCCATTTCGCATGCTTCAGCTTATAGCACGCCCAGTGTTTTATGCGCGAGCTAAGTTCAGACTCCTTAATTGCCCTCAGTCGGTCTTCAAGCTTCTCGTCGCTTATTTCACACTCGTCAACTCGCGAACGTGAAGCCGCCTCAAATGCCTGAGCCGAAGCAAGGAACAGCATGTCTAAAGGCATGCTCCATTTGGTCATAAGTGACGTCAATAGAGCTGCACTGTTTCGCAAATAGTCGTCAAATTCGAGCCAACTCTGAATCATGCTGCCGATCTTTTCGCTAATCCTTGAATATGTAAAGGGCATTGATTGGAGCTGCAACGAAGTAGGAACGCCTGGTGCCCCAACGAAAGGTGCATAGTAATCGGCTTTGATCCCATCAATAGTTTCAATACTCAATGCTTTAATTGGGTATTTAAATCCCATGCAAAACGCTAGAAAGCCTACGATACGATGCGCCCACGTTTCCATCGCATAATTAAATTCGAATCCATCCCCTTTAAACGATATTGTCATTTCGCAGTCGGTTTCAAAATAAAAGGAGAGGGTGGGGATGGGGCCGCCTTTGCGTATGCTGAGTAAATTGATATCTATTTTGATGTTATCGCTCTCAAATAAAGTAATCGGATCGGCATCTTCCGCATCATAGCTGAATGAAATATTTGAAGAGCGATTCTCATTGTATCTCACTGAGATTTTAAAAGGGATTGTTCCTAGCCACTCTCGTAAACCAGGCACCCTAATCTTCATTGACCGCACGACTGGGTTGGGAATCAATGCCTCTCGAGAAACAAAAAGCGACATCCCTCGCAATGTCTGACGCTCCATTCCGGGACACGACATTCCTGGACCCGGCGTCGATACGTCTCTTAGTAAGTAATAGTCCCCTCTTTGAGAAAATCCGTAAACCTGATCTACCTGAAGTCCCTCCGCTGTATGGGATTGCACATATCCGCCACCTTCTATGGGAATTTTCGGCCAATCAAGCAAAACCCCTGCGGGTATCTCAAGTTCAAGAGGCTGGTCCCCCTCAAAAGTCAGAATCCCTAATGTTTCATTTGGGTCTTCAGTTACATCGGAACTAAGCGACCAAATTGCAGCAGCAAATTCTCTTTTATCCATATTATCTTCTTAAATTAGCTCAAATGCAGGACGACTAAGCTCATGCTTAGCCTATTACTCATTGACTCTTGCAATCCCGTCTAAGTAGAACGTTTCTCTTACAGAATAGCAAAATCCCTGTCCGGCAATTTATACATGCACTCATCCAGTAAAGGAGGCGGTTTGCGCCATCCAACAATTCCCCAGTGGCTTACAGACTCCGTTCCGATTCGTGGGCTTGACAGGACTGCATGCGCCGGACTATGACAATCAAACATATGGAGAACATATGTTAGTCTACTCCCACTCCACCGTGCTCGGCGGCTTGCTCGTGATATCGTACACCACGCGGTTCACGCCTGGCACCTCGGCCACCACGCGGCTCGAGATGCGCGCGAGCACGTCGTAGGGCAGCCGCGCCCAGTCGGCGGTCATGGCGTCCTGGCTCTCCACGGCGCGCAGGATGATCGGCCTCGCGTACGTGCGCTCGTCGCCCATCACGCCCACGCTGCGGATGTCGGGCAGCACGGCGAAGTACTGCCACACGGGCCGCTCCACCTCTGGGCCGCCGGCCACGTCGCGCACCAGCTCGCCGTCGCGCGCGCCCGTCTCCTCGAACAGCCGCTCGTTGTAGGCGTCCAGCTCCTCGCGCACGATGGCGTCGGCGTTCTTCAAAATAGTCAGCTTCTCCCCGTCCACATCGCCGATGATGCGGATGGCCAAACCCGGGCCCGGGAAGGGCTGGCGGTGCACGATGTAGTCGGGCAGCCCCAGCGCGGTGCCGAGCGCGCGCACCTCGTCCTTGAAGAAGTGGTCCAGCGGCTCGATCAGGTCGAAATGCACACCCTCGGGGAACGGGATGAGGTTGTGGTGGCTCTTGATGGTGCTCGCCTTCCCGCCGGTCTTGCGCGCGCCGCTCTCGATGATGTCGGGGTAAATGGTACCCTGGGCCAGGTACTTCACCGGGCGCCCGTCCTGGGCCAGGTCCTCCGCCACGGCGAAGAACTCCTTCCAGAACTGCGTGCCGATGATGCGGCGCTTCTCCTCCGGGTCGCTCACGCCGGCCAGCAGCTCCAGGTAGCGCTCGCGCGCGTCCACGCGGATGAAGTCCACGTCGAACTGCTCGGTGAAGACGGCCTCCACCTCCTCGGGCTCGCCCTTGCGCAGCAGGCCGTGGTCGATGAACACGCAGGTCATCTGCTTGCCGATGGCACGCGCGCCCAGCGCAGCCACCACCGACGAGTCCACGCCGCCCGAAAGCCCCAGGATGACGCGGTCCTCCCCCACCTTCTGGCGGATGGCCGCCACGGAGTCCTCGATGATGGAGTCCAGCGTCCAGCTGGGCTTAAGCCCGCACACGTCGAACAGGAAGTTCGCCAGCAGCTGGTTGCCGAACGAGGTGTGGCGCACCTCCGGGTGGAACTGCGTCGCGTACAGGCGACGCTCGGCGCACTCCATGGACGCCACGGGGCACACGTCGGTCGACGACGTCACCGCGAACCCCTCGGGCACGCAGCTCACGGCGTCGCGGTGGCTCATCCACACCACCTGCTCGCCCGGCGTGTCGCCGAACAGCGCGCTGTCGCCGCGACGCACGATGGTGGCCGGGCCGTACTCGCCCTTCTCCGTGTGGCCCACCTCGCCGCCCAGCGTGACGGCCATGATCTGCTGGCCGTAGCAGAACCCCAGCACGGGGATGCCCAGCTCCAGGATGCCCGGGTCGATGGACGGCGCGTCCTCGGCGTACACGCTGGCCGGGCCGCCCGAGAAGATGATGGCCGCAGGCGCCTTGGCGCGCACCTCATCGGCGGTGATGTCGCACGGGACGATCTCGGAGTACACGTGCAGATCGCGCACGCGCCGGGCGATGAGTTGCCCGTACTGGGCCCCGAAATCGACGACGATGACGACCTGATCAGGAACGGCGGACTGGCTCACGGCAACTCCTCAGGCATGACGGCGCGCCCCGCGGCGCGCGTTGGCTGGCAAACGCGCCCATGATACACGAACCGGGTTAACGCCGTGTTTCCCGCGACGCGCTTATTCCAGGTAGCGCGCCCTCAGCTCGGCCACCGCGTCCGGCCCGAAGCCCAGCCCGTCGGCCAGGTAGTTGTCCACGGTTCCGAACTCCTTGCGCACGGCGTCGAAGGCGGCGCGGTAGTACTCCATCTGCGCGTAGAACAGCGCGTCCACGTCGGCGTCGATGCCCTCCAGCACATGATGGCGCGCCATGAGGTCGAGTACTTTCTCGGCCCACGTGCGCACGAACAGGTTGGTGGCCAGGTAGTCGGCGCGGATGTAGTCCACCGGCACGCCCAGCGCGTACTCCACCAAGATGGCGCCCATGCCGGCGCGGTCCTTGCCCTCCGTGCAGTGCCACAGCGTCGCGCCCGACGGGGCGCCCAGCAGCACCTGCAGGAAGTCCGCGTAAGCACGCATGCCGTCCTCGCCCAGCAGGCTCTCGGGGTAGAGGTCGCGGATGACGTCGAAGGGGTCGCCGTTGAACTGCTTGAGCGTCTTCATGTCGCCCGCCAGGCCGCCCTCGTGCGTGATGCCCACGGCCGACTCCTGGAACACCGGCAGGTCGTAGAACACGACGCCGGGCAGCTTGGCCTTGGGGTCGGGCTCCTTGTCGCGCTCCAGGTCGGTGCGGAAGTCCACGACGCGCTCCAGGTCGTGCATAGCGGTGAGCTGCGTGAGGTCCTCGTCGGTGGCGTGGTGGAGCGCGCCCGAGCGGATGAGCCGGCGTCGGGCGATGCGGCGCCCGTCAGCGGCGGGCATGCCGCCCAGGTCGCGCGTGTTGTGCAGCCCCCGCAGCGATATGTGCCCGAAGTCGGGGAACCCGGGGATGGGCTCGGGGAGCTCCGGGTTGCCGAGCGGCTCTTCTGCGTCTTTCGCGGTGGTCATGGCGCCTTCTTTCTCGCGATGGGTTCTCTCCATGGTACCGCGCGCCAACCGCGGGCCGCCTGAACGCGCACCCTCCCCCATCGCCCCGTTACGTTTCCAGAACCCTCTTGACATCCGCTGTTCACTTCCTATACTTATGAACAGTTGCTCATATGTTTTCATTTTCACAAGGAGGAGCCGTGAGCGTTTCATACGGCATAGAGCAGATGGCCGAGGATGTCGTGGACAGCGCGTGCTCCCAGATGATCGACTGCCCCTGCGGGTGCAACCGCGAGGCCACGGCCGCCCTGTTTGACGAGATGCCCGACGACGAGCTGCTCTTCGACGTCGCCGACCTGTTCAAGGCGTTCTCGGACACCACGCGCATCAAGATCCTGTTCGCGCTCATGGGCCACGACCGCACCGTCGGGGAGATCACCGACATCGTCGGCTGCACCCAGAGCGCCGTCAGCCACCAGCTGCGCACGCTCAAGCAGGCGCGCCTCGTCCGCGCGGCCCGCGCCGGCAAGAACGTCATCTACTCGCTCTCAGATGATCATGTGTTCACGATGCTCGCCCAGGGCATCACGCACGTCTGCGAATAGCAACCCGCCACCAACCCAGGGAAAGGACCCCACCATGCGCAAGGCATTCAAGCTCCAGGACCTCGACTGCGCCAACTGCGCCGCCAAGATGGAGAACGCCATCAACGAGATCGACGGCGTCAACAAGGCCACCATCAGCTTCATGACGCAGAAGATGATGCTCGACGCCGACGAGGCCCGCTTCGACGCCATCCTCGACGAGGCCCAGGCCATCTGCGCCAAGATCGAGCCGGACTGCGTCATCCTGCGCTAGGCGCCCCCCGCCGACGCGACGAGAGGACCCGACCATGAACAAGAAGCAGACCCGCTGGCGCAACCGCATCATCGTCGCCCTGGTGCTGTTCGCCATCGCCCTCATCATCGAGAACACCGGCCTCCTGGAGGCCTGGTTCGGCACGCCCGGCGACCTGTACGCCGAGCTCGTCCTGTTCCTCATCCCCTACCTCATCGCCGGCTACGACGTGCTGCTCAAGGCGGCGCGCAACATCGGCCACGGGCAGGTCTTCGATGAGAACTTCCTCATGTCGGTGGCCACCATCGGCGCGTTCGCCCTGGTGCTGTTCCCCGACACGGAGCCGCACATGGCCGAGGGCGCGGCCGTGATGCTGTTCTACCAGGTGGGCGAGCTGTTCCAGAGCTACGCAGTGGGCAAGTCGCGCAAGTCCATCTCCGACATGATGGACATCGCCCCCGAGTTCGCCAACGTCATGCGCGACGGCCAGCTCGTGCAGGTGGACCCCTACGAGGTGTCTCCCGGCGACGAGATCGTCATCAAGCCCGGCGAGCGCATCCCCCTCGACGGCGTCGTCATCGACGGCGAGTCGCAGGTTGACACCGCCGCGCTCACGGGCGAGTCCGTCCCGCGCCAGGCCGACCCGGGCACCGAGGTCATCTCCGGCTGCGTCAACCTCACCGGCGCCCTCACCGTGCGCGTGAGCAAGCCCTACGAGGACTCCACCGTCAGCCGCATCCTCGAGCTGGTGGAGAATGCCGCCGACAAGAAGGCCCGCACCGAGAGCTTCATCACCCGCTTCGCCCGCTACTACACCCCCATCGTGGTGGGCGTGGCCGCCGTGCTCGCCATCATCCCGCCGCTGCTGTTCGGCCAGGACTGGGCCGACTGGATCCTGCGCGGCCTCACGTTCCTCGTGGTGTCGTGCCCCTGCGCGCTCGTCATCTCGGTGCCCCTGTCGTTCTTCGGCGGCATCGGCGGCGCCTCGCGCATCGGCATCCTGGTGAAGGGCAGCAACTACCTGGAGACGCTCGCGCACGCCGACACCGTGGTCTTCGACAAGACGGGTACGCTCACCAGCGGCACGTTCTCCGTCACGGCCATCCACGCCGAGGGCTCGTTCACGGAAGACGACCTGCTGGCCGTGGCCGCCCACGCCGAGTCGCTGTCCAACCACCCCATCGCCGCCTCCGTGCGCACGGCCTACACGGGCGCCATCGACCCCGAGCGCATCCAGAAGGTGGAGGAGGTCAGCGGCAAGGGCATCCGCGCCGTCATCGACGAGCACGAGGTGCTGGTGGGCAACGGCAAGCTCATGGCCGACGCGCACGCCGACTGGCACGACTGCGAGCTGGCCGGCACCATCCTGCACGTGTCCGTGGACGGGGAGTACGCCGGGCACATCGTCATCGCCGACATGGTGAAGCCCGACGCCGCCGAGGCCATCGCCGCGCTGCGGCGGGCGGGCGTGCGCAAGACGGTCATGCTCACCGGCGACCGCGCCGACGTGGCCCAGGCCGTCGCCGCGCAGCTGGGTATCGACGAGGTGCGCGCCGAGCTGCTGCCCCAGGACAAGGTGGCCCAGGTGGAGGCCCTGCTCGAGGCGCAGGCCGCCCACGACCCCAAGGGCAAGCTCGCCTTCGTCGGCGACGGCATCAACGACGCGCCCGTGCTCACCCGCGCCGACATCGGCATCGCCATGGGCGCCATGGGCTCCGACGCCGCCATCGAGGCCGCCGACGTGGTGCTCATGGACGACCGCCCCTCGCAGATCGCCCGCGCCATCTCGGTCGCCCGCAAGACCATGGCCATCGTCTGGCAGAACATCATCTTCGCCCTGGGCGTGAAGTTCGCGGTGCTCGTCCTGGCCGCGCTCGGCATCGCCAACATGTGGATGGCCGTCTTCGCCGACGTGGGCGTGGCTGTGCTGGCCATCCTCAACGCCATGCGCGCCATGAACGTCCGCAAGTAGCGAGCATCCAGCGCGCGTCCCCGGCGGGGCCGGCAGGGGCGGCGAGGGACCGCAGGGAGCACCCCCGCAGCAAGAGTTCATGTGGTATATATCACCACATGAACTCGCAGCGAGGAGGCGACCGAAGGTCCCTCGCCGCCCCTACCGGCCCCGCCCCGCTCCCCAACCCCCAAGCGCCCGATCGGCAACCAAACGACAACAGCTTCCGCTGCCGATTCGACCCCCTCCCCCGCCGGACTATCCTGAAACCTGAGCGCAAGGCTCCACGGGTTTTCGCACCGAGTCGTCGCACGTCAGACGGCCAGCCGAGCCCCGACGAGCGGCCGGAGCGCAGGACCGTCCGCCCCGCCCGCGCTCATGAACGTATCAGCTACGGCGTATATGGAGGTTTGCCATGAAGGACGCTATGACGGAACTGCAGGACAGCGTGCACGTGCTCGACAACTTCGACCCGAAGGCCTACGAGCAGGCCGAGCCTCCCCTGGTCTCCATCTACCTGCCCATCCACCGCGACCAGCGCGAGGAGCCCCGTCGCGATGAGTGGGACGGCATCGAGCTGAAGGATCTCACCGAGGAGGCCGAGCGCACGCTGCGCGAGAAGTTCCCCAACGAGAAGGACTGGGCGGGCATCGCCGAGCGCCTCGCCTACCTGGAGGGCCATCCCGACCTCAAGCTGTGGCAGGACGCCGGCGCGGGCATCGCGCTGCTCGTCAGCAACACCGACGTCTACGCCTTCAACCTTGACTTCGCCGTCGACCCCTGCGTGGTGGTGGGTGCCCGCTACTACACCAAGCCGCTGCTGCGCAACTTCCAGTACGGCATGCACTACTACCTGCTGCTCCTGAACACCGACCGCTTCGGCCTGCTCAAGGGCGACTACAACGGCGTTCACTACGTGCCGATGCCCCAGGGCGTCGACGACGAGTTCGCCGAGCTGTTCATCGACTACGACGGCGACATCTCCGCGCTGGACTACTACTCGCTCGAGGGCCACATGTCCCCCTACCACGACCACAAGTCGCGCAAGGAGGTGGCCGACGAGGAGGCCAAGAAGTTCTTCCGCTACGTCGACAAGGTGATGAACGACAAGCTCGTCCGCGACGACCCCACCCCGGTCATCTTGGTGACGCTGCCCGAGCACGAGCACATGTTCCGCGAGCTGTGCACCTTCCCCACGTTGCTGCCCGAGGGCATCAAGAAGGACGCCCGCACCCTGTCCGGCACCGAGCTGCGCGATGACGCCGTGGCCATCATGGAGGCCGACCGCAAGGCCAAGCTGCAGAAGGTGCAGGAGGAGTACCAGTACGACCTGTCCAAGGGCAAGGCGACCGACGACCTGAACGAGCTGGCCCTGGCCCTGGTGGAGCGCAAGGTGAAGGCGCTGTTCGTCCAGGAGGGCAAGGACATCCCGGGCACGTTCGACCCGAAGACCGGCGAGCTGTTCTTCGACCCGGACACCGATCCCACCGACGACAAGAAGATCGATCCCGCCAGCCCCGACCTGGTGGACGCGTTCGCCCAGTGCGCCCTGGCCCAGGACGCCCACATCTACGTGCTGCCCGCCGACCAGATGCCCGGCAACAAGGGCGTCGCGGCCATCTACCGCTACTAACGAGAGCGCCGCGCAGGCGCGCTAAGCAGCCAGCCTGCGAACCGGGGAGCGTCGTCCGCCACCGGCTCGCAACGCGCAGGAGGGCCCGCATCCCACGATGCGGGCCCTCCGTCGTCTCAGGGCTGGAAGCGCAGAACCGGCCGCTACCCGCGCAGCAGCGCCTGGATGACGCGACCGGCCAGTATCTGGCCCATGATGGGCGGGAAGTACGACATCGTGCCCAGCTCGGGGCGCTCGGCGCGCGGCGCGTCGGCAGCCACCTCCACGGGCAGCGGCGGCTCGTCGGAGTACAACACCTCGAGTTCCCGGATGCCCAGCCCCCGGGCCTGCTTGCGCACGGACCGGGCGAGCGCGTCTCCCCGGGTGTCGTACACGTCCGCGAACCGCAGCCGCGTCGGGTCGGACTTGTTGGCGCCCCCCATGGACGCCACCAGGCGCAGGCCCGCGTCCTGGGCATAAGCGGCCAGGGCCAGCTTGGTGGCAACGGTGTCCACGGCGTCCACCACGTAGTCCGGCCGGCGCGGCAGCCCGGCGAACAGCGCGGGCACGCCCTCCGGCAGCACGAACTCGTCACGCGTGACCACGCGCACGTCGGGGTTGATGTCGCGCGCCATGGCGGCCATCACGTCCACCTTGCGCCGTCCCACCGTGCTCACGAAGGCGATGGCCTGGCGGTTGATGTTACTCGGCTGCACCTCGTCGCCATCCACCAGCACGAGCGAGCCCACGCCCCCGCGCGCCAGCGCCTCGGCGCAGCTCGACCCCACGCCACCGACGCCCACCACCATCACGCACGCAGCGTCGAGCCGTGCGAGGCCCTCCTCGCCCAGCACGCGCCGCAACCGGCTCTTCGCGTCCTCCATCGTGCGTCCTCCCTGACACCCATCCTGGCCTTTATGCAAGTTTTTTCGACTTTGGTACCATCCGAGGGCCTCGCATACGCCGCTTTTCCCGCTTACCCCCGCCTTTTATCCGAAACAGGGGCTCATTTCACGCCCCAGATCCCGTTTTACGAGCATCCAGTGTACCAAACTCGAAAAAACGATCCGTCGAGGCGTCCTGGCCGTCGCCGACCTCACAATGCGCGCGCCTCGCCCAAGATCAGGCAGCTCCACCGCTCACCGCGGGATACCGGGCATAAAAAAGAGCGCGCACCCGCGGGCACGCGCTCTCCATCAGCAAGTAAGGCGAAGTTACTTGAGGGTGACGGCGGCGCCGGCCTCCTCGAGCTTGGCCTTGACCTCCTCGGCCTTCTCCTTGTTGGCGCCCTCGACGACAGCCTTGGGAGCGCCCTCGACGACCTCCTTGGCCTCCTTCAG
>JAAWAY010000057.1 GCA_022792415.1 Eggerthellaceae bacterium
CAGCAGGCCGGCCTCCTCCTGCCTGAGCCAGCGCCCGATGGACTCGGCGCACGGGCTGCCGGGCAGCGTCGCGAACCTCCGGGCCGTCAGGCCGCTCGCGGGGAAGTCCGCGAGCACCAGCTCCCTCTCCTCCTTGCGGTACACCTGCGCCTCCTCCCCGCGGAGGCACGTCCAACTGGGCTGCCGCAGTCCCAACCCCCGGAAACCGGCATCTCGTACTTTCTGACTTGCTCGACATTGGAGAGAGGGCGACTTGCGGGGGGTGCGGGGGGGGTGCGGGGGGGGGTTACCAGCCGGGCACGGGGCACCTTGGGCCCGAAAACGACGGAGGCCGGCATATCGCCGGCCTCCGTCTGCCTCTTATCCCGCGCTTGGGCGCCGCGTCGGCCGCCTAGGCTGCCAGGGAATCGTTCAGCTCGGTGAGCACCTGCTCGTCCTGCTGCAAAAAGCCCGTCAGCAGCTGGGCCAGGCCCTGGTAGAACAGCGTCTTGGCATACAGGCGCATGTCGGTCACCAGCATGGGCACCCAGTTGAGCAGGTGCTTCTGCAAGAAGTCGTCCATGGTGCGCACCGCGTTGGCCGCCGCGTCGTCGTCACCGGCGCGCAGGGCCTCGGCGCAGCGCAGGCTCATGCGCTGCATGAACTCCAGCTGCAGGGCGATGTGGTCCTCGGCCTCGTTCCACTCGCCGCGCTTGAGCTCGTTCTCGCGCAGGGTGGCCAGCATCTCGGCGCGCGCCTCCTGCATGAGCAGGCGACGCTCGGACGTGTAGACGCTCTCGTAGGGGTACGCCGCCGAGTAGCCGTTGACGCCGTGCCCGATGAAGGTGCGCACGTAGTCGATGGCCAGCTCGGTCACGGAGTCCTCCCAGGCCGTACGCAGGTAGTCGTAGAGCTGGTGGTAGCCCTCGTCAGCGGCCGCGTTACCCGTGGCCGTGGGGAACCGCATCGCCTGCAGCTCGCGCAGCGTGTCCAGGTCGACCTCCACGCGGAACAGCCGCGCCAGCATGCCGTAGGTGCGGGCCCGCTCGTCCATGAGCGACGCCAGCTCCTGGGCGTCGTCCACCGTGTTCTTGTCCAGCGTCTCCATGTTAGTTCTCCCCCTTCGAGGCCTTGAGCTCGTCGAGCAGGGCGGCTCCCAGGTCCGTCAGGGCCCAGGCGCTGCCGTTCCACACCAGGCAGTCGGACATCTCCAGCACGTCGATGAAGTGCTGGCCGAAGCGACGCGGCTTCTGGGTGATCTCGAAGCCCGACGTCAGCGCGTCGATGTCCGGCTCGCCGCAGGGGGCCTGCCGCACGCGCTCCATGACGGCCTCGTACACGTCCACGTAACGGGCGTCCTCCCCCAGCACCAGGCGGCGGAACTCGGCGCCGCCCTCGTATTCCGCGCGCAGCTCCAGCGCCTCGGGCGTGGCGTGCCAGATGGGGTCGACGCGCTCCTTGATCTCCAGGTAGGTCACGCCCTCCTGGTCGTCGTGCTGCTCCTCGGTGGTCTCGGGCATCTCCAGCGTCAGGGCGCCGGCGCGCTCGAGCATGCGGCATAGCGTCATGGGCGCGTAGACCGACCGGTTGTCCTTCTGCCACGCCTCGACGGCCTCGCTCACCTTGCTCGACGGGCAGCCGCCCTCGCACAGGCCCACGATGCCCAGCAGCACGGGGCGGCGCCCCGGGTTCTGGCGCACCATGGCGCGCAGGGCCTCCTTGGCCGACCCCTGGCGCTCCGGCGTGTACACCGGGGCATGCCCATTGGTCTCGGGCATGTTGCGCATGGTGGGGTAGTCGATGGTGTCGTAGGGGTTGTCGTCGTCCATCCACTCCTGGTCGATCTCGGTGTCGTCGACGGCCAGCGGATCGAACTCGTCGTCGAAGGCCAGCAGCGACAGCGTCGGGGCCTCAGTACCCCGGGGTTGTGGGCTCATGGCTCCTCCCCTTTCAAGCATCGTGCGCGCCCGGCGGCGCGCGCCTTACCTCTTCGGTTGAAAGTATAGGGAGGCGCCACGCGCCGACATCATCCCCGCAGGGGTAGACGACCAGGTCAAGCGCATGATATCGGCGTCCTCCCCGCCGGTTTCGGGGGATGATCGCCGCCGCGGAATTCATCCTCGCGCCCCTTGCGGACGCCCTCGCACGCGCAGCATAATGGGGTCACGTTGCGAATGCGGGGCGCCCAAGTGATTGGGAGCACAGATGACCAACGTAAAGCTCGGCAAGAAGCATCTTGCCATTGCGGTTATGGCCTGCTTGTGCATGGCCCTCATCGCCTTCCCTGCCTATGGTTTCTACTATGTGCATGACGAGGGCGTGTCGGACGCAGCCGACGGCCAGGGTGCCTACGAGATCTTCTGCGTGGTGGATGAAACCGCCATCGGGGGTCCGGTCACCTCGAGCCTGGTGTTCGTTCCGGCGGGCAGCACGGGCGCTGATGTCCTCGATGAGGCCATCATGTCCAGCGAGAACCAGAATGGCCTCGACGCCATTCACAACTACGACGTGACCAGCGTCGCGGAGGCTCTCGACGGGGCGACGTACACCGTGGCGGTGTACAACACGGGAGACAGCCAGCCCGTCGACCAGTACGACGTGAGCTCGGCTGATGTCTCGGGTGCCTATGCCGCGCAGTCCAAGGGCGACGAGAACACCGTCCTTGACCGGTACGACAACGTCGTGATCACGGTCACCGCCGCCTAGCGGCACGCGTTCTCGGGAAGGGCTCGTCGTCGACCAGCGCCGGGCCCTTCCCCGCCAAGCGGTTCCGACCGGGTATACTGGCTTGGAGCTACATCGAGCCTCTGGGGGGAGGCTCTTGCACGAGGAGGGGCCATGGGTATTCGCGTACCTCGAATAACCATCACTGCTGACTACGGAGACGAGTCCTACTTCGGGGAGCTGAGCGTCATCTCCATCGGCTACGCGCTGCACCAGGCGTGGACGTACAGCGTCATGTTCGACACGGGCACCATCTTCGAGGTCAATCCTCTGGCCACGGCCGGCACCCAAGGCTCCATCACGCTGTGCTACCTGGTGTCGATCATCGTGTTCGGCCTGTTCTTGCTGCTGGCCAGCGCCCTGGACGCGCGCTTCAGCCGCATCCTGGCCAAGCGGCCCGTCGTCATCGGCGGCGCGGCCCTCACCTGCGTGGGGACGCTCCTGCTGCTGGCGGCCAACGGAGGGCCGCTGGAGGCGCCCGTGCACGTGGTGGCCGGCGTGCTCACCGGCATCGGGTCGGGCGTGCTGCTGTTGCTGTGGGGCACCGCCTTCGCCCGGGGCGATTCCACCTCCATCGTGCTGAACAGCGCCATCGCCGTGAGCGTGGCCTATATCTTCTACGCCTACGTGCTGCACCAGCTGCCGTTCCCCTTCGGGGGCATCCTGAGCGCCCTCATCCCCTTCGCCGAGGCCGCCATCCTGCTCAACCTGCGCGGACGTCGGGCCGAGAAGGATCCCGACGTGCTGGAGTTCCGCCCGCTACCCATCAACCAGGCGCGCTTCACGTTCCGGTTCGGGCTGCCGGTCATCTTCCTGGGCCTGGCGCTGGGCATCCTGCGCCAGACGTCCATCCGCGACATCCTGCCCGGCGCCTCGAGCGGCGACTATCCCATCCTGCTCATCGCCGCGTGCTGCGCGTCCATCCTGCTGCTGCTCACGGCCATGACGCTGGGGCGCGAGGGGCGCTGGCACAGCCTGTTCCGCTCACTCATCCCGTTCATCGCGGTGGCCGTGCTGTTCGTGCCGTTCGTCAACGACCTCAACTCGCCGTGGAGCACGAGCGTCCTTCTGGTGGGCTACATGGCCTTCGAGACGCTCATGTGGGTGTTCTTCAGCGAGATATCCCAGCGGTTCCGCCTGTCGCCCATCTTCGTGTTCGGTCTGGGCCGCGGCCTGCTGGCCATGGCCGGCCTGGCCGGCACGCTCATGCCCGTGTTCAGCAGCGCGGTGTTCCAGACGCTGCCGTTCGGCGAGGGCACGTTTCTGCTGGTGCTCATCATCGCCATGATGCTGGCGTTCGCGCTGCTGCCCAACGAGAACGACATCGCGGCCATCGTCACGGTGGGGCCGCTGTCCGACCGCACGCGAGCTGCGGCGACGCAGGTGGCGCCCGTGGCGGGCGACCCGGCTGGCTCCCAGGCCGACGCGCAGGACGCGGGGGCGGATGCGGGGCGTGACGCCGACGAGGCACGTCCTGCGACGGCGGCGGACGACGCGACGGGCCCGCAGGCCGACGCCGGAGCGGACGAGGAATCGCCTCTGGCCACGCCCGAGGAGCTGGCTGATGAGGCGCTGTCCCCCGCCGCGCCGTCCGAGCCCTCTGAGGCGCGGCTGGCCATGCTGGGCGGAGGCGCCAACGCGAGCGCGGCGGGGGCGGGCGGCCCCGTGGCGCCGGGCGACGAGCCCGACCGGCTGCGGCAGCAGTGCGAGGCCATCGCCAACACCTACCTGCTGTCCAAGCGTGAGGCCGAGGTGATGTACTTCCTGGCCCGCGGGTTCAAGTCGTCCTACATCCAGGAGAAGCTCTACATATCCGAGGGCACGGCCAAGACCCACATCCGCCACATCTACCGCAAGGTCAACGTGCACAGCCAGCAGGAGCTCATGCGCCTGGTCGACGCCGTGGAGCTGTAGCCGGGCGCCTCAGCCTGCAAAATCTGGCGAGAAAAGCGACTTTTGCGCGCTCCGCGAACTCACGGCGCGGCCCCTCTTCCGCCTGAAGCGCACTTGCTTTGAGCAGAGGGAAAGAAACCCCTGGTCGCAGCTGTAGGCGCAAGGCACGCACAAACCCGGCACGCGGCAAGCCCTTCAGGAAGGGCACGTGCAGCGCGCAAAAGTCGCTTTTCTCGCCAAAACGGGCGGTTGTTTCGACCCGAAAGCAGAAGCGCTGAGACACCGCGGCGACTCGCGGGCTCTCACGCCGCCCCCACAGCCGAGGGGCCCGCGACTCGGGATGAGTCGCGGGCCCCTCACTCGTCACCTCTCGACAGCCGCAGCCGCCGCGTCCTACGCGTAGAACAGGATCTCGTTGTACGTGGGCACGGGCCACTGGTTGCGCTCGACGATGATCTCCATGGCGTCCACCGCCTCGCGCAGGTCGTCCATCACGGGGATGATCTGGTGCGCGTTCATGTTGGCGCGCTCCTGCTGGTCGGCTATCTCCAGCGACGCGTAGTGCAGCTCGTGCAGCTTCTCCAGATGGCTGTTGATCTCGGCCGCGCCCTCGGTCAGCTGGCGCAGGCGATCCTCCTGGGCCGCCAGGTCGGCGTCGGGCATGACGCCGCGCACCTGGGCGATGTTGCGCGCCACCTCGGCCGCATAGCCGTTAATGGCCGGCAGGTAGTCGCGGCGAACGAGGCGCTTCATGGTGCGGATCTCGATGTTCATGATCTTGTTGTACTTCTCGAGCTTCACCTCGTAACGGCTGCGCACCTCCGTCTCGGACAGCACGCCGAACTCCTCGAACAGGTCGATGGACTTCTGGTCCACCAGGCAGGGCAGCGCGTCGGCCGTCGTCCGGTGGTTGGCCAGGCCGCGGCGGGCAGCCTCGAGGGGCCACTCGTCGGAGTAGCCGTCGCCGTTGAAGATGATGCGCTGGTGATCGCGCAGGGTGCGCTTGATGTAGTCGATGGCCGCCGCCTCGAACTCCTCGGCCGGCACGGCCTCCATGGCGTCGGCGAATTCCTTGAGCGACTTGGCCATGGCCGTGTTGAGGATCATGTTGCAGTCCGACAGGTTCTGCGCCGAGCCGGGCATGCGGAACTCGAACTTGTTGCCCGTGAACGCGAAGGGGCTCGTGCGGTTGCGGTCGGTGTTGTCCTTGAGGAAGTTGGGCAGCACGTCCACGCCCAGATCCATGGTCATGCGGTCAGCGGATCGGTAGTCGTGGTCGCCGATGAGCGCGTCCACCACACCGCTCAGCTCGTCGCCCAGGAAGATGGACACGATGGCCGGCGGGGCCTCGTTGGCGCCCAGGCGATGGTCGTTGCCCGCGCTGGCCGCCGACATGCGCAGCAGCTCCTGGTACTCGTCGACCGCCTGGATGACGCCGGCCAGCACCACGAGGAACCGCAGGTTCTCCATGGGGTTCTCGCCGGGGTCGAGCAGGTTCTTCTTGCCGGCGGAGATCGACCAGTTGTTGTGCTTGCCCGAGCCGTTGATGGACTCGAACGGCTTCTCGTGCTGCAGGCACACCAGGCCGTAGTGGCTGGCCAGAAGGCGCATCTCCTCCATGGTCAGCAGGTTCTCGTCGATGGCGCGGTTGGTCTCGGCGAAGATGGGCGCCAGCTCGTGCTGGGCCGGGGCCACCTCGTTGTGCTTGGTCTTGGCCGACACGCCCAGCTTCCAGAGCTCGTCGTCGAGCTCCTTCATGAAGTTGTTCACGGTGGGGCGGATGGCGCCGAAGTAGTGCTCCTCGAGCTCCTGGCCCTTGCAC
>JAAWAY010000058.1 GCA_022792415.1 Eggerthellaceae bacterium
GGCCGAACTCGGCGAGCTTGATGCCCCACTCCTCCTGGGACTCGATGCGCTTCTCCTGGCGGCAGGCCACCTCGCAGGAGTGGCAGCCGGTGCAGTACTTGTAGTCGATGAGCAGTGCGTGCGTAGTCATGGCGCGCTCCCCCTCCTAATCCTGGTGAATGGCCTCGTAGCTGGCAGGCTGCGAGGGGCCGTTGGTCATGCTCTCGGGCCCGCGGCTGGCACGGGGCTGGTAGGTGGCGGGGTCGGCCTGGGCCGCCTCGTAGCCGTCCACCTTGTAGATCTTGCACAGCACGTTCTTGTACGGCGCCCCGTAGCCGGTCACACCCACCTTGTACCTGGGGATGAGGCGGTTGATGTTGGACTTCCACACGCCGTTGAGGTTGGGGGCCTCGGCGTCCTCCTCGGGATACCACCAGCCGTGCTCGGCGTGGATGACGCGCTCGTCGACCTCCTTGGACACGCGGGCGCGCTCGACGCACTTGCCCAGCGGGTTCTCGATGCACACGTAGTCGCCGTCGTTGATGCCGAAGCGCTCGGCCGTGGCCGGGTGGATGGTCACCAGCGGATCGGGGTGCAGGTTGCGCAGCGACGGGATCTGGCGGTGCTCGGAGTGGAAGGACGTGTAGTTGCGGCCGCCGGTGGTCAGCACGAGCGGGTACTCCTCATAGAGGTCCGGCGTGCTGTAGGGGCTCATGGCCGGCTCCATGAAGTAGGGCAGCGGGTCCTCGCCGAAGTCATCGTAGATCGACGAGCTCACCTCGATGAGGCCGGTGGGCGTGTTGAAGCCCGGCTCGCCGTCGGGGCGCAGCATGCCCTTCTCGTACTTGCGGTACTCGAACGGCTGCTGGAACACCACCTGCTCCTTGAGCTCCTTGAAGCCCCAGTCGTACTGGGTGTGGATCTGCGCATCGAAAAACTCCTCCACGGTCTCCCACGGCCAGGCCTCGGGGTTGAGCCGCTTGCCGACCAGCATGTCGATCTCAAGGTCGGAGCGCGCCTCGCCAGGATCAACGGCGGCGTTCATGGCGCCGAGGAAGTGGGTGTTGCGCCCGAAGTGGGGCAGCACGAACCCGTCGTGCTCGGGGAAGAAGCTCACGGGCAGCACCAGGTCGCAGAGTCCCATGATGGTGGGCGTCATGAAGCAGTCCTGGGCCGCGTTGAAGTCCATCTTGAGGATGGCGTTATACCAGCGCTCGGGCTCGGCGTAGCACGTGGGCGAGATGGGGTTGGACGCATAGAAGTAGAACATGTGGAACGCGTAGGGGTCCTCGGTCTCGAGCGTGGTGAGCACGGAGTCGGGATGCGCGTAGGGGCCCACGGCGTAGGCGGGATGGTCCTCCTCGCCGTCGATGCGCTTCTTCTCCACCTCATCGCCCACGAACTGGAGCGTCTCGTAGGTCCAGCGGCCCATGAAGCTGGAGGGCAGCGCCAGCGTGATGCCGCCGGGCACGTCCATGTAGCCGCAGATGGCCCCCAGCGCGAGCAGGGCCTGCCCGGCCTGGGCGCCGTTCTGCTGCGTGTCGATGGCCAGGCCCCACATGATGGAGGACGGCGCGTTCATGGCGAAGGCGCGCGCCGCGCCGCGGATGACGTCGGCGGGCACCCAGGTGATGGCCTCGGCCCACTCGGGGGTCTTGTCGGCCACGCGCTCGGCCAGCTCGTCGAGGCCGAACACCCACTCGTCGCAGAAGGCGTGGTCGTAGAGGTCCTCGGTGATGACGACGTTGAGCAGGGCCAGTCCGATGGCCGCGTCGGTGCCGGGGCGCAGCTGCAGGTGGAACTCGGCGCGCGAGGCCAGCCAGGTCAGGCGCGGGTCGATGACGATGAGCTTGGAGCCGCGCTTCATCAGGTCGATGAGGGCGTGGCCGAAGAAGCCGTCGGGGTTGGACTGCAGCGGGCTCTTGCCCCACAGCATGATGTACTTGGGCACCTCGTAGCGGGGATCGTCGTAGCGGTCCGGGAAGAACGCCGCGTAGTCGAGCTCGGGGTAGCCCGCGCCCAGCAGGAAGTCGCCGATGACCGTGCGGGGGCCGTAGCACGACGCACCGGACATCATGAACGCGTTGTTCGGCGTCTTGAAGACGGCCTGCGCCATGGGCGGGGCGTACTCGGTGGCCTCGCGGCCGGTGCCCTTGGACACGTAGATGGACTCGGGGCCGTACTTCTCCCAGATGGCGCGCACCTCGGTCTCCAGGATGTCGAGCGCCTCATCCCAGGAGATGCGCTCCCAGGCATCCTTGCCGCGGTTCTCCTTGGCGCGCTTCATGGGGTACTTGATGCGGTCGGGATGGTTGAGGAACTCGCCCATCGCCAGGCACCGCGGGCACAGGCGGCCCTGGGTGATCGGGTGGTCGGGGTCGCCCTCCACCTTGACGAAGTTGCCTTCCTTGTCGGTGGTGATGATCATGCCGCATCCGACGGGATGGCAGCCCGGAGGCGACCAGCCGCAGGTGCGGGTCCGGATGAGGTCGCCGTCCTCAACCCTCCACTCCGTAGTAGTCATGGAACTTCCTCTCTCTCAGCGGTTTCGCTCGGCGGCCTGGGCCGCCCACGCGGCGCGCGCCTCGTCCTTCTGCTCCTCGGTGAAGGGCGCGCCGCAGCGCTTGCACTTCTTGAACACGAGCAGGTTCTTCGTGCCGCAGTCCGGGCACCAGATGAATTTGGGCTTGCAGTTGTCGCACGTGACCCGGCAGCTCCCGAAGCACATGTCACACCCCTCCCCTGGGGGTCGTCGCTAGCCCTGCGTCGGGGGCTTGGGGGCGCCGGGGGCCGCGGGGGCCGCAGGAACGCCGGGGGCCGCGGGGGCGCCGGGGGCGGCGGGAGCCGCGGGGGCGCCGGCAGGGGCGGCGGGGGCCAGCGAGGCGGGGTCGATGCCCTCGAGGCTGGTCTTGCAGAACGGGCACTTCTTGGGCAGCAGGCCCTGGGTGACGTTGATCTTCTTGCCGCAGTTGGGGCAGGCAGCGCCCGTGTTGGCTTCAGCAGGTCTGAAACACATAGCCGATTCCTTTCCGAGAGCCTCCCGTCGGTTCAGATGCGCGTTCGGCCTCTGGGCGGGCGGTTCATGCTGGGGGTTACCGTCTCGTGGACACGATGCTTGGCCAAGCTTTCCACGTCCCCCAGTCTAAAGAGCGCCCCCCATGCCGGGCATTGGCCGCAATGACAAAAAAGCCCCCGTTGTTTGGAACGGGGGCCAATTGCGCCGGGCGGCGGGCGGCGGGCGTCAGATGTCGCCGACCAGGAGGAGGCGCTGGCAGTCCAGCACCATGCGACTGCGCAGAAGCGGCGAGTCGAACGAGATGCCGAAGCGCTTCTCGATGCGCCCGAGGTGGTACAGGACGGTGTTGCGGTGCACGTGGCTGAGCTTGGCCGTCTCGGTGGCGTTGCGCCCGTGGGACAGGTACACCCACAGCATCTGGGCGATGGCCGTCCCCGCCTCGCGGTCCTCGCGCATGATCTGGTTGAGGATGCAGTCGTCGAAGGCGAACTCGACGAGGTCGTCGTCGTGCCCCTCGGTGAGCAGGTAGAACTTGAGCGCGTGCTCGAACGGGAAGCACGGCAGCGGCGCCTGGCCGAGGAGCGCCTCGTACTCGCGCTTGAGCGGCCCGCGCAACGAGTAGGCCGCGAAGGCCTCGCGGTAGGCCTTCTCGATGTCGGTGATGCGCCTGAACACCTGGGAGGCGCCGGCCTGCATCCCGAACGGCTCGAGCATGGCCGTCGCCAGCTCGTCCCACACCGACTGCCCCGACAGGGCCAGGTCGCTCTGGGAGGCGGTGTGCAGCAGGACGATCAGCTGGTCCTCCAACATGAAGGGGTAGCACTCCCCGCCGTTCAGGCCGCGGGCGGCCTCCACGACGGTGGCGCGGTCGGCCTGCGACATGGTCGAGCTGAACGGGAAGTAGAGCAGCCGGAAGCGGCGCGCGGCCGGCACCGCGGTCTTGGCCAGCTGGATGTTGACGTACTCCTCGGTCATCTTCTCGCCCTTGATGAGCCCGATGAACACCCGGTGCCAGGGAGCCTCGAGGTTCACCGTCTGGCGCCAGAAGTCGGTGCAGAGCATGATGACGCGGCGCATGAACCGCCTGAAGCGATCGCGCAGCAGGTCGGGCGAGCCCGTGGCGCACACCATCGTGATGTGGAAGAGGTAGGATCCGTCGATGTAGACCGGGTAGTGGAGCGTCGGGTAGGGATGCGCGGCGTCGGCGTCACAGGCCACCAGGTGGCTGCGCATGCCCGAGGCCGGCAGCACCTCTTCTTCGATGAAGGCGATCTCGTCGGCGCTGTAGCAGCCGTTCTCGACGAGCGAGGCCCACACGCTGCCCGCCGGCGGCTCGATGCCCCGCGAGTAGGCGATGAGGTTGTGGCCGGTGTCGGTGATGCACGTGAAGTTGCCCAGCGACGCCTCGCTCACGCCGATGAGCCGATCGAGGCGGCCGTGGGAGTAGACGACGCGGTCCATCGCGTTCTCCCAGACGAGGTTTGACACGAACAGCTCGCGCAGCAGCAGGTCATAGCGCGCCAGGCGTCCCTCCTGGGCAACGACGACGGCGCGGTTGGCGCGCGTGGGGGCGTCCAGCCAGGCGGGCACCTGGCCGTCGGGGATCAGGATGATGCAGAAGCAGTTGGGAAACCGCTCCATCAGACGCCGGGCGGTCGCCTCGTGGCAGAGGAACAGCGTGTCGGAGCGGAAGTCGCGGACGGTCACGTCGTCCTCGTCGTAGACGGTGGCGAACCAGCTGAACCGCCGGGTGCACTCGCGGGGCTGGCGGAGGATGCTGAACGCGCCGAGCGCGTCCACGAGCATGGCGTAGCTCACCTCGCCGAGCCGATGCCCCGCGCTCCCAGCCGATCCGCCCATGAGGCCCCCTTCCCCCTTGGTCAAAGACGGGCGCAGCATAGCACAAGGCACTGAGCACCCCCCCCCCGGCCGGAGAAAAAACAGACATCGGGGGGCGGGCCGGGGTGCGCCGGGAGGACGCGCAGGTTACCCCTGCGTCGCCTCCTGCACCTGCCTGACCAGGGCCTCGGCCACGCGCAGGCCGTCGACGGCGGCGCTCGTGATGCCACCCGCGTAGCCGGCGCCCTCGCCGCAGGGGTACAGCCCGGTCGGCGCGTCGGGGGCGCCCGCGCGGCGCGCCTGGAAGTCGTCCGCGCGCACGATGCGCACGGGGCTGGAGCTGCGCGCCTCCACGGCCGTCATGACGGCGCCGGGGTGCGCGAACCCGGGCAGCTTGCGGTCGAGCAGGGGCAGCGCCTCGGCCAGGGCGTCGGTCACGAGTGGCGGCAGGCACTCCCGCAGGTCGGCTTCGACGACGCCGCGCGGGTAGGTGGGCGCGACGAGGGCCGCCTCGCGTCGGGCGCCGTCCGCGTCGGGCCCGACGTCGCCACTGCCGCCCGGCGCCTCCCCCGCCAGGAACGACCCCACCGTCTGGCACGGCGCCGCGTAGGGCGCACCTCCTCCGGCCACGCCCGCGTCGAACGCCGCGCGCTCCAGCCGGCGCTGGAACGCCACGCCCTCCAGCGGGTCGTCCCCCGGCAGGTCGGCGGGTTCCACCCCCACCAGCAGCGCGCTGTTGGCGTTGGCCCCGTCGCGGGCGTGGCGGCTCATGCCGTTCACGCACACGCCGCCCTCCTCGCTGGCCGCGGCCACCACCGTGCCGCCCGGGCACATGCAGAACGTGTACACGCCGCGGCCGCCGGCCGTGTGGACCGCCAGCTTGTAGTCGGCGGCTCCGAGGGCCGGATGGCCGGCCACCGGGCCGTACTGCACGGCGTCCACCAGCGCCTGGGGGTGCTCCACGCGCACGCCCACGGCGAAGGGCTTGCGCTCCATGACCAGGCCCTCGTCGCGCACAAGCTCGAACGTGTCGCGGGCGGAGTGCCCGCAGGCGAGCACCACGCGCGACGCCGCCACCTCCCGCTCCTCGCCGGTGACGCCGTCGCGCAGCGTGACGGCGGCGAGGCGATCGCCCTCCCAGGACAGGCCCGTGAGCTGCGTGTGGAAGAGCACCTCGCCACCCGCCTCGACGATCTGCTCGCGCAGGCGGCGCACCACCCCGGCCAAGAGGTCGGTGCCGATGTGGGGCTTGGCGTCCACCAGGATGTCGGCGGGGGCGCCGGCGTCGACGAAGCCCTGCAGCACGTGGCGGATGTGCGGGCTCTTGGTGCCCGTGGACAGCTTGCCGTCCGAGAACGTGCCCGCGCCGCCCTCGCCGAACTGGATGTTGGCCTGCGCGTCCAGGGGCCCGCCCGCGTCGAAGGCGGCCACGGCGGCCGTGCGCTCATCCACGTCGGCGCCCCGCTCCACCACGAGCGGGCGCAGCCCGGCGCGGGCCAGGTACAGGGCGCAGAACAGCCCCGCGGGGCCCGTGCCCACCACGACCGGGCACGCCTCCCCCGCCGCGGCGAGCGCACCGGCGGCATCGGGCACGGCCAGGGGCGCGGGCGGCTCGTAGGGCGTCACGGCCACGCCGCGCGCGGGGCGGGGCCTCGCGCCGGGGGCCAGGTCGACGGCGAGCGCGCAGACGAAGTGGACGGCCGCCTTCTTGCGGGCGTCCACGCTGCGGCGCAGCACGCGCGCCGAGGCCACGTCGGCCGGGCGCAGGCCCAGGGCGCGCGCCGCCTCGCGGCGCAGCAGGTCGTCGCGGCCGGGCAGCAGGGCGTCCAGCGACAGCGCGACGTTCGAGGCGCGCACCGTCATCGCGCTCCCCCTTCCGCCCGGGGGCTCCGCGCGGCGTCGGCCGCGCCCTGCCCCGTCATCGCGTCGTCAGCAGCGGCGTCCGCCCGCGCGCGCACCGCGTCGGCAGCCGACAGGCCCGCCAGCAGCCCGCTCGCCCACGCCCAGTGCAGGTTGTACCCGCCGCACGGCGCGTCCACGTCCAGCGCCTCGCCCGCAAGGTAGAGGCCCGGCACCGCCCGGCACTCCCCCGTGCGCGCGTCGACGGCGCCCACGTCCACCCCCCCGCGCCTCACCTGGCACTGGCGCGCGTCGCCCAGGCCCTCCACGGGCAGCCGCAGGCCCTTGAGCACCGACGCGAGGGCCGCCGCGGCGCGTCCGTCCGCCGGCGCGTCCTCCCCCAGCCGGCAGGCCGCCAGCAGCTCGTGGGCCACCGGCGCCAGCACCAGCCCGCGCAGGACGTCGGCGCACGACGGCGCGCGGCCCAGCGACGCGGCCAGGCGCGCGGCGCGGGCCGTCAGGAACGCCTCGGCGGCGTCGGGCGCCACGGGCGGCAGGAAGTCCACGGCCAGCTCGTCGCCCGGCTCGGCCAGCCGCGACAGGTTGAACGCCGCGATGCCGGACACGCCGTACTTGCGGAACATCACCTCGCCCTTCTCGCGCGCCACTCGCGCCCCGTCGCGCCACAGCTCGAGCGCCCCGCGCACGCGGATGTTGTCGAGCGGGCGCGTGTGGCGCGCGGCCGTGGCCACGGGGCCCAGCGTGGGCACGGGATCGTGGAACGAGGTCGCGACCAGCGCCTCGGGCAGGAGCGTCCGGGGCACCGCGCCGCCCACGGCCACGATGACGGCGTCGGCGCGCTCGAGGCGCCCGTCGGCCAGCCGCAGCGTCAGCCGGCCGCCCGGCTCGCGCGCCGGCTCGACGCGCTCCACGGCCGTCCCGCAACGCACGTCCACCCCCGCGGCCTCGGCGGCGGCGCGCAGCACGTCCAGCACGGCGGTGGCCTTGTTGGGCAGCGGGTAGAGCCGCCCCTCGGACTCCTCGCGCCAGCACAGGCCCCGGTCGGCGAAGAATGCCTGCACGGCGTTGGCGGGAACGGGCCACAGGGCGAACTCGTCGGGCTGCCCCGGGGCGGGCGCGACCGTCGACCCGAGGCCGGGGCCCGAGGCGCGCGCGGCGTCGCCATCCCGATCTTCCGCGGCCTCGTCACCCAGTCCCGCCTGCGCCCACCGCTCCTCGAGCGCGTCCAAGACGGCGGCCACGTGGGCGCCGTTGCGGTAGAGCGCCGGGTCGACGCACGCGTTGGAGAAGTTGCACCGCCCGTTGCCCGTGGCCAGGATGGAGCGCCCGACGCGCTCGTCGGCCTCCAGCAGCACGACGCGCGCCCGCTCCCCCGGCCCGCCCGCGCCGGACCCGCGCCCGCCGGCCGGGGATCCCGCGTTAGCCCCGCGCCCGCCAGCCGCGCGCTCCCCGACGCGCGCCGCGGCGCACCGGGACAGCGCCTCGGCGGCGGACACGGCGGCGGCGAGCCCTGCGGCACCCCCGCCGACGACGGCTATGAGAGGCTCGGCCATCTCGGCTCCTTCCCACTGGCACGCGATCCCGCCAGACCCACCGCGGAGTCGGCGTTTTCCGCACCTCGTTGCACCAAATCGCGATCTTTCACACCAAAAGGCGTGAATAATCGCCTTTTTCTGCAATTTTAGGGGGAAATCACCCCGTTTCGCCGCTTTTCGGTGTGAAAGATCGCGATCTCGTGCTGTCGAGTGTGAAACTTCGCGATTTCATGCAAGCGAGCGGCGGGGGCCCGGGCCC
Source organism: Eggerthellaceae bacterium (assembly GCA_022792415.1). Lineage (GTDB taxonomy): Bacteria > Actinomycetota > Coriobacteriia > Coriobacteriales > Eggerthellaceae > Enterorhabdus. The sequence continues at coordinate 8,489 of JAAWAY010000058.1, forward strand.
AGAGTGCGGAACCGGGGTGCGCAGCGCAGGGCCCAGGATCCGGAATCCGGGGGCCGGGGCGCAGGGCGCAGGGCGCGGGAGCCCGGGCCCAGGATCCGGAACCCGAGCCCAGGGTGCGGGCCCGGGGCCCGAACGCACGACGGCCCCGGGTCTCCCCGGGGCCGCCGCCAGCAGATACCAGCAGGACGCTACTTGGCCTCCAGCTTGGGGATGGGGGCCTCGTCAACCTCGTCCAGGTTGTGCTCCCACACGTAGTGCTTGGTCTCGCGGGCGATCATGCCCGACAGCAGCAGCACGACGATGATGTTGGGCACCGCCATGAGCGCGTTGGTGATGTCGGACACCGTCCACACCACGTCGCCCACGCCGATGGCGCCCAGAAACGCCACCAGCACGTAGAGCACCTGGTAGGGACGGATGGCGTTCTTGCCGAACAGGTAGGTGACGCAGCGGTTGCCGTAGTAGGACCAGCCCAGGATGGTGGAGTAGGCGAACAGGATCATGCCGATGACCAGGATGGGCGTGCCGATGTAGGGGATGGACGCGAAGGCCGCGCTGGTCAGGTCGGCGCCGGCGCTGATGATGCCCTGCTCCATGATCTCGGGGTTGGCCAGCATGGTGGACACCAGCACGATGCCCGTGAGCGCGCAGATGACGACGGTGTCCCAGAACGTGCCGGTCATGGACACGAGCGCCTGGCGGGCCGGGTTGCGGGTGGACGCGGCCGACGCCACGATGGGCGCCGAGCCCAGGCCCGACTCGTTGGAGAACAGGCCGCGCGCGCAGCCGAACTGCAGGGCCAGCATAAGGCCCGAGCCCACGGCGCCGCCGAACGCGGCCTTGGGAGTGAAGGCGCACTCGAAGATGAGGCAGATGGCGGGCCACACGAACTCCCAGTTCATGCCGATGATGACGATGCAGCCCCACGCGTAGGCGATGGCCATGAACGGCACGAGCTTCTCGCACACGCTGGAGATGAACTTGATGCCGCCGAAGATGACGAGCGACACCATGATCACCACGGCCAGGCCGATGCCCCACGCGGGCACGCCGGGGGCGTTGGAGGTGATGATGCTCGTCATGGCCGAGGACTGCACGGCCGACCCGATGCCGAACGACGCGATGACGGTGAACAGCGCGAACGCGCCGGCGCCCAGCAGCGCCCACCACGGGGTGGACCCGTCCTCGCGCTTGAAGGCGCGCTTCCAGGCGTACATGGCGCCGCCGAGCATGTTGCCGTTGTGGTCCTCGACGCGGTACTTCACCGCGGCGTAGGTCTCGGCGTACTTGGTGGCGATGCCGAACACGCCCGTGAGCCACATCCACAGCACCGCGCCCGGGCCGCCGGCCAGGATGGCCGTGCCCACGCCCACGATGTTGCCGGTGCCGATGGTGGCCGACAGCGCCGTGGTGAGCGCGCCGAACTGGCTGATGTCGCCGGGGGCATCCGGGTCCTTGGTCACCGACAGCCTGATGGCCGTGGGGATCTTGCGCTGGATGAAGCGCGTGCGGAACGTCAGGTACAGGTGCGACCCCAACAGCATGACGATCATGGGCGGGCCCCAGATGAAGGCGTCGATGCTGTTGATGGCGTTGACGATAACGTCCATCGTGTCTCTCTTTCTCGCGTCGTGGAAGACTTCGCGACGGGAGTTCCCCTGGCGAAAGGGTTTCGACGAAACGAGGAGGGCGCGCGGCCGTTCCCCCAGGTCGGCGGGTGAGCCTCAACCCCACCGAAGCCTTTTCACCAGCGGCACTTTACTACGCGAAAGTGACCCGATTATAGGCAGGGGCCGGCCGACGCCGGGTTGGCAACCGCGAAATTATCAGCGAGCGGCGCAGGGCACGTCCGGTTGGGCGCCTGCGCAGGCGGACGCGGGCTACTTGCCCTCGAGCACGGGGATGGGCCGGTCGCACACCTCGTCGAGGTGGTCGTCGTAGACGTAGTGGCGCGTCTCGCGGGCGATCAGGCCCGACAGAAGCAGGATGGCGATGATGTTGGGGATGGCCATGAGCGCGTTGCCGATGTCGGACACCGTCCACACCACGTCCCCCACGCCGATGGCGCCCAGAAACGCCACGGCCACGTAGACCACCTGGTAGGGCATGATGGCGCGCCGTCCGAACAGGAACGTGACGCAGCGGTTGCCGTAGTAGGACCAGCCCAGGATGGTGGAGTAGGAGAACGACACCATGCCCAGCACGAGCACGGGCGTGCCGACGACGGGGATCTTGGCGAAGGCCGCCGAGGCGAGCACGGCGCCAGTGTAGAACGTGGGGTTGTCCAGGATCTCCGCCTGGATGTCGGGGTAGGTGAGCATGGTGGACACCAGCACCACGCCCGTGAGCGCGCAGATGACCACCGTCGACCAGAACGTGCCGGTCATGGCCACGAGCGCCTGCTCGGCGGGGTTGCGCGTCTTGGCGGCGGCGGCCACGATGGGCGCCGAGCCCAGGCCCGACTCGTTGGAGAACAGCCCGCGCGCGCAGCCGAACTGCAGCGCCATGATGATCCCCGACCCCACGGCCCCGCCGAACGCGGCCTTGGGCGTGAAGGCGCACTCCAGGATGAGCGCCAGCGCGTCGCCGAGCACCGCCCAGTTGAGGCACAGGATGATGACGCAGCCGCCCGCGTAGGCCACGGCCATGACGGGCACGAGCTTCTCGCACACGCCCGCGATGGAGCGCACGCCGCCGAAGATGACGGCCGCCACCAGCACGACGATGGCGATGCCCACCGCCCAGGACGGCAGCCCCGGGATCGACGAGGTGATGATGCCGGTCATGGCCGAGGCCTGCACGGCCGACCCGGTGCCGATGGTGGCGACCACGGCGAAGGCGGCGAAGGCGACCGCGCCCAGCTTGGCCCACCACGGCGTCGTGCCGTCGTCGCGCCGGAAGGCGCGCTCCCACACGTACATGGCGCCGCCGAGCATGTTGCCGTTGTGGTCGCGCACGCGATAGCGGATGGACGCGAACACCTCGACGTACTTGGTGGCCATGCCGAAGATGCCCGTCACCCACATCCAGAACACCGCGCCCGGGCCGCCCGCCAGGATGGCGGTGGCCACGCCCACGATGGAGCCGGTGCCGATGGTGGCGGCCAGCGCCGTGGCCAGGGCCCCGAAGTTGGATATGTCGCCGCGGCCCTCCGGGTCCTTGCGGAAGGACAGGCGGATGGCCTGGGGCAGGCGGCGCTGGATGAATCCGGTCCGCACGGTGAGGAACAGGTGGGTGCCCAGCAGCAGGGCTATCATGGGCGGGCCCCACACGAAGGCGTCTATGGCTTGGAGCATCTCTATCATGGCGATGACGGGCTTTCGGTCCGAGTGCTTGCGACGTGGATAAGGGTAGCGCATTTTTCCGGCGCCTTGCGTCACCGGCACAGGCGCGTTACCATGGCTTGGTTGAATTCTGTTTCAGGGCGGGGTGGAATTCCCCACTGGCGGTAAGCAGGGCTCAGCCCGTCGGCAAGCGGCGGGGCGCCCGCGAGTCCGCGACCCGAGACGGCCCGGCCGCGGCTTCGGCCCCGGCGCCCGCCACCCGGCGGGACGGCCCCTCGGCTGACCCGGTGAGATCCCGGGACCAACGGTCACAGTCCGGATGGAAGAGGCAGACGACGCCGAGGCGGCCCGCGTCATGCGGCCGTCGTCCCCGTGCATCGGTCAAGCCTGCGTGAAGAGGAATTCACGTGGGCTTGTTTCTTTTCTTCGCGAGGCCGGAGGCAGGACCCACCGCAGGCGGCCTCGCGGGAAGGAGCGTCCCCATGGGAGCGACCCCCAAGGACCCCCGGGCCCCCAAGGCCCCCACCGCCCAGGCCACCCTGGCCAACACGAACGCCTGGTCGACCAGGCAGCTGGTGACGATGGCCCTCATGTGCGCCATCGGCGTCCTGCTCTCGTTCGTCGAGTTTCCCCTGCTGCCGGGCGTCACCTGGCTCAAGTACGACGCCTCGGCCATGCCCGCCATGGTGTGCGGGTTCGCCTACGGGCCGGCCGGCGGCCTGGCCGTGGGCGTGGTGGGCGCCGTCATCCACGGCATCCTCATGGCCGACTTCTCCGGCGCCGTCATGAACATCCTGGTGGTGGTGGGCTTCGTCACGCCGGCCGCTGTGCTCTACGCCCGGGTGCGCACGTTCCGCGGGGCCGTGGCGGGCCTGGCGCTGGGCGTGGTGGGCGCCGTGGCCATGGCCGTCGTGGGCAACCTCATCGTCACGCCGGGCTGGCTGGGCGTGCCGCTGGACGCCGTGGTGGCCATGATCGTGCCGGTGCTCATCCCGTTCAACCTGGCCAAGGCCGTCATCAACGCCGTGCTCACGCTGGTGGTGTACAAGTCGGTGTCCAACCTCATCACGCCCGCCAAGGACCAGGTGCGGGGGCGCTAGATGATCGTCCCCGACCTCACCGCGCCCGCCGCCGACGCCCCCTCCTTCGAGGACGCCGCGCACGGCGGGGCCCCGGCGGCCGCGCGGCCCGCCTTCATCGCCTTCGAGGACGCGTCGTTCACCTACGACGGCGCGTCGTTCGTGTTCGAGGGGCTCAGCCTCACGGTGCCCCAGGGCCAGTTCTGCTGCCTGCTGGGCGGCAACGGGTCGGGCAAGTCGACGCTGGCCCGCTGCGTCAACGCCCTGCTCACGCCCGACGCGGGCCGCGTGCTCACCTTCGGGCGCGACACGCGCGACGCCGACGCCACCTACTTCATCCGGTCCAACGCCGGGCTGGTGTTCCAGAGCCCCGACGACCAGCTGGTGGCGTCGGTGGTGGAGAACGACGTGGCCTTCGGCCCCGAGAATCTGGGCGTGCCCGCGCCCGAGCTGGCCGAGCGCGTGTCCCGCGCCCTGGGCGCCGTGGGGCTGCAGGGCTTCCAGCGCAGCGAGACGGCGTCGCTGTCGGGCGGCCAGAAGCAGCGCGTGGCCATCGCCGGCGTGCTGGCCATGGACCCGGCGCTGCTCATCCTGGACGAGGCGTCGGCCATGCTCGACCCGCGCGGGCGCGCCGGCCTCATGCGCGTGTGCCGCGAGCTGCACGACGAGGGCCTCACCATCCTCATGATCACGCACTACATGGAGGAGGCCGCCCAGGCGGAGCGCGTGGTGGTGCTCGACGCCGGGCGCGTGGTGATGGACGGTGGCCCGGACGAGGTGCTCACGCGCGGCGACGAGCTGCGCGCCCTCGCCCTGGACGTGCCCTTCGCCGCCGCGCTCGCCGCCGACCTGCGCGGACGCGGCGTGGCCGTGGCGCCGTGCGTGGACGCGGCGACGCTGCGGGCCGAGCTGGACGCGGCCCGGGCGGCGGCCGGACGCGCCGCGGGCGCGGATGCCGCCGGGGGATCGGACGGCACCGCCGCCTCCGATGCCCCAGGTCCCAGCGCCCCCGCGAACGAGTCCCCCTCCCCCGCCGACGCCGCGCCCCTCATCGCGCTGGAGGGCGTGAGCTACTCCTACGGCGACCCCGAGCGGCGGGAGCGCCGGCGCCGCAGGCGCCGCCAGGAGCCTGAGCGCGCCGACTGGGGCCCCGAGCCGGGCGCCGTGTGGGCGCTGCGCGACGTGACGCTCACGGTGCGCGAGGGCGAGCTGCTGGGCATCGCCGGCCACACCGGCAGCGGCAAGAGCACCCTCGCCCAGCTGCTGAACGGCCTGGCGCGCCCCACGCGGGGGCGCGTGCTGCTGCGCGGGGAGGACCTGTCCGCCCGCGGCGCGGCCGAGCGGGCGCGCGCGGCGGTGGGCCTGGTGTTCCAGTACCCCGAGCACCAGCTGTTCGCCGCCACCGTCTACGACGACGTGGCCTTCGGGCCCCGCAACCTGGGCCTCGCGCCCGCCGAGGTGGATGGGCGCGTGCGGCGCGCCCTGGCCGGCGTGGGGCTCGACTTCGACGCCGTGCAGGCGCGCAGCCCCTTCGAGCTGTCCGGCGGCCAGCAGCGCCGCGTCGCCCTGGCCGGCGTGCTGGCCATGGAGCCCGAGGCGCTCGTGCTGGACGAGCCGGTGGCGGGCCTGGACCCGCGGGGGCGCGAGGAGCTGCTCGCCCTCATCGAGCGGCTGCACGCCGGCGGCCTCACCTGCGTCATCGTGTCGCACTCCATGGACGACCTGGCCCGCCTGGCCGACCGCGTGCTCGTGCTCAACGAGGGCGCGGTGTTCTCGCTGGGGACGCCCGCCGAGGTGTTCGCCGACCCCGCCGCGCTGCACGGCGTGGGGCTGGGGGTGCCCGAGGCCCAGGCGCTCGCCCTGGACCTGCGCCGGGACGGCTGGCCGCTGCCCCGCGCCCTCTACGACGAGGCGTCGCTCGCCGACGACGTGGCGGCTGCGCTTGCTGGCGAGGGGGCGCGCCATGGGCGATAGCGCGCTCTTCGGCCGCTACTGGCCCGGCGACAGCGTGGTGCACCGCCTCGACCCGCGGGTGAAGCTCGTGTGCTCGCTGGCGCTCATGGCCGTGGTGTTCGCCGCGCGCGACTGGGCGGGCCTGGCGGTGTGCGCCGCGTTCGTGGTGGCGTTCTACCTGGCCGCCGGCATCCCGCTGGGACAGGCGGCGCGCTCCATCGCCCCGCTTCTGATCATCGTGGTGATGACGGCCCTGCTCAACGTGCTCTTCGTCCAGGGAGGCCAGGTGTACGCGCAGTGGGGACCGCTGTGCGTGAGCGAGGCGGGTCTGCGCCAGGCCGCGTTCATCGCCGTGCGGCTGACGCTTCTGCTGCTGGGCATGAGCCTGCTCACGCTGACCACCACCACGCTCGACATCACCGAGGCGTTCGAGCGGCTGCTGTCCCCCCTGGCGCGCGTGGGGCTGCCCGCCCACGAGCTGGGGATGATGATGGGCATCGCCCTGCGGTTCCTGCCCCAGTTCGCCGAGGAGCTGCGCATCATCTACCGCGCCCAGCTCAGCCGCGGCGCGCGCCTGGCGTCCAATCCGCTGCGCGGGGGCGCGTCAGCGCTCACGTCGCTCATGGTGCCCCTGCTCACGAGCGCCTTCCGCCACGCCGAGACGCTGTCGGCGGCCATGGAGGCGCGCTGCTACCACGGCGGCGCGGGTCGCACCCGGCTTCACCCCCTGGCCGTGGCCCCGCGCGACGGGGGCGCCGCGGCCGCGCTGGCGCTCATGCTGGCAGCGGTGCTGGCGGCCAACGCGCTGGGGTAGCGCACGTGCTGGCCGTCGGTCTGCGGCTGATGCGGCGGCCTGCGCTCGACGCGTCGTCGTCGCGAGCCAAGGTCTCGCTCCTCCTTTGGCTTGACCTCGCTCCGGCCACCGCATCAGCCGCAGACCGACACCCGAGATGAGAGGAGACACCATGACCGAAGGAACGAAGACCATCATCGACTACCTGACGAGCGTGCCCGCGTGGTACCTGGCCACCTGCGAGGGCGACCAGCCCCACGTGCGCCCGTTCAGCTTCGCCGCCGAGGAGGGCGGCCGCATCTGGTTCGCCACGGCCACCACGAAGGACGTCTACCGCGAGCTCGAGGCCAACCCGCGCTTCGAGCTGACGGCCTGGAAGCCGGGCAGCGGCTGGATCATCCTGCGCGGCCGCGCCGACCTGGACGACCAGGCGGGCGAGGCGGTGCGCGAGGCGGCGTGGCGCCACCTGGAGGGCCTGGGCGAGCGCTACGACGGCCCGCACGATGAGCGCCTCACCCTGTTCTCGATGACCGACGCCCAGGCGTGGGTCTGCGACATCGACGGCAGCTGGACCCCCGTCGTCCTGTAGCCCCGGGCGCGGCCTGACGGCGCGTGCCATTTGATGCGTCCCCGTCACGCGCCGTCGCCCCCCAACGATGAGGCGGGGGCGCCTGAGCGCCCCCGCCTCATCGTTCCGGTTGACCCCGGCGTCCTCGCGCCCCTGCCTACTCGAAGCGGTACAGGTCGCGCGTGGCCTCCTGGAAGTCGGCGTACACCTCGGCCGCGATGGCCTCGTCGTCCACCAGCTCGAAGGCCTCGGGCTGGCCGTCCTCGTCCAGCTCCGTCACCTCCAGCAGCACCACCTCGCCCGACGACAGCGCCGGGTTGTCCTCGTCCACGGGGAAGAAGAAGCCGTAGCTGCGCTCGTCGCGCAGGACCAGGCCCAAAAACTCCAGCGTGAGCTCATCGCCCTTCTCGTCCTGCAGCTGGATGGTGATGCCCTCCTCCACCGGCGGGCAGAAGTTGGGGGCGCTCCCCTCGCGAACGGTCGTCATGACTTCCTCCTCGTGTCGGCGGCGGGCACGCGGGCCCGGCTACAGGCTTCTCTTCTTGGGGCGGCGCGCCTCGGCCTCGGCGCGCTCCTTACGCTTGGCCGCGCTCTCGGCCTTGTAGGGAGCCTTGCCCTTGCCGGTCGCGGCGGCCGCGCGGGCCGGGGCGGCCTTCCTGCCCGCGGAGGGCGCGCTCGGCGCGTCAGCGGCAGGGGTCGCCTGCTCGGCGCGCTCGGCGACGGCGACCTTGGCCTGGTCAGCCTCGAGGCGGGCCAGCGGCACTGACGCGATAGGCGGCGCGCCCGCGTGGTCGAACTCGAAGCGGCCGATCTCGTCACCGTACTTCTTCCGCAGCTTGGCGTAGCGCGGCTCGCGCGTCTTCCACATGCAGTACAGCGGCGTCGCGATGGCGATGGACGAGTACGAGCCGGCGATGAGGCCGATGACCATGGCGAACGCGAAGTCCTTGAGCGTCTCGCCGCCGAACAGCAGCATGGCCAGCACCGGGATGAGCGACGTGAGCGTGGTGTTGATGGTGCGCAGGAACACCTGGTTCACGGAGTGGTTGGCCATGGTCATGAACGTGCAGCGGATGTTCTCGCCCTTCATGTTGTCGTTGATGCGGTGGAACACGACCACCGTGTCGTAGAGCGAGTAGCCCAGGATGGTGAGCAGGGCGGCGATGGTGTTGGGGTTGACCTCGCGGCCCACCAGCGCGTAGATGCCCACCACCAGGATGAGGTCGTGGAACAGCGCCACCACGGCCATGATGCCCATCTTGTACTCGAACCTGAAGGCGATGTAGATGATGATGAGCACGATGGACACGAGGAAGGCCAGAAGCGACGACTGGATGACGCTGGCGCCCCAGTCGGGCCCGATGGTGGTCACCTCGAAGGACGTGGTGGACAGGCCCAGGTCGTCGGCCACCTCGTTGGCGCGCTGGGTGGCGTCCTCGGCCGACGTGGTGGTGGTGCGCACGAGGAAGCCGTCCTCGCCGTTGGTCTGGGTGGTCTGGATGACGGCGTCGGGCTCGCCCGCGTCGTCGAAGGCCGTGCGCATCTGCTCGGTGGTGACGTCGCCCGTGCCGTGGAACGCGATGGAGGTGCCGCCCACGAACTCGATGCCGAAGTTCAGCCCGCGGATGCCCACCACCGCCAGGCACGCCACCATGGCCACGGCGGCGATGGTCAAGAGCACCTTGCGGTAGCCCAGGAAGTTGATGTCGTGCTTGATGAAGCGGCCCTTCACCTTGTCGACGGCCACGGCGGCCACCTCGGCGGCCTCCCCGCCGCGGCGCGCGGCCACCGACTCGGCCTCGGCCTCGTCCATCTGATCGGCCGTCTCGGCCTCGGCCACGCCCACGCCCTCGGCTTCGGCCAGCGCCTCATAGCGCGAGGCGGCGGCCAGGGAGTCCTTGATGCCCCAGAAGCCCGGGTTGCCGGCGATGACGCGCGGCGCCAGCAGGCGGATGAGGGGGGCCTTGAACACCACCATCATGACGATGTCGCAGATGATGCCGAGCGCCAGCGTCAGGCCGAAGCCCTTGACCGACGCGCTGGCCAGGAAGAACAGCGACAGCGCCGACACCATGGTCACCAGGTCGGCGTCGATGGACGTGAAGATGGCGTGCTTGACGCCCGTGAGGGACGCGGCCCGCACGCTGCGGCCCATGCGGATCTCCTCGCGGAAGCGCTCGAGCGTGAGGATGGACGAGTCGGCCGCCATGCCGATGGTCAGCACGATGCCGGCGATGCCCGCCAGCGACAGGCTGAACAGCCCGAACGCCGACAGCGCCGCCAGGATGCCCAGGTACAGGATGGCGAACACCACCATGGCCGCGGCCGTGATGAGGCCCAGTCCGTGGTAGAAGAACAGCAGGTAGAGCATGACGATGGCCAGGCCGATGAGCGCCACGATGACGCCGGAGGCCAGCGCCTCCTGGCCCAGCGTCGGGCCGACCACCTGCGACTGGGCGTACTCGAAGCTGACGGGCAGCGAGCCGCTCTCGAGCACGGTCTGCAGCGACTGGGCCTCCTCGAGCGTGTAGTTGCCGGTGATCTCCACGTTGCCGCCGGGGATCTCGGACTGCACCGCCGGGGCCGACTGCACCTCGTTGTCCAGGATGATGACGATCTGGCCATGATCGGGGGCCAGCTCCTTGGTGCACTCGGCGAAGGCCTGGGCGCCCTTGGAGTCGAGCGTGATGTCAACCGAGTAGTCGGACGCCGTCTCGGAGGGGCGGCCGATCTGCACGCGGGTGATCTCGTTGCCCGTGACGACGGGGGTGTAGGTGCCCGGCTCCACCTCGAGCGGCTCGGGCTTGCCCGAGGGGAACGAGTTGCCGAAGCTGTCGGTGACGGTGCCCTCCTGGCCGTAGTTGCCGGTCTGGATGGCGGACTTCACCGTCTCGTCGGTGAACGAGTCGAGCGGGGCGAACTCCAGCGAGCCGGTCTTGCCGATGGTGGCCAGCGCCTCCTCGGTGTCCGACAGGCCCGGGATCTGCACGAGGATCTGGTCGGTGCCCTGCAGCTGCACCGTGGCCTCGGACGCGCCGAGGGCGTTCACGCGGCTCTCGATGATGGCGCGGCTGGCCTCCATGTCCTCGGGGGTGATGGCCGAGCCGTCGTCGGTCTTGGCGGTGAGCACCACCGACAGGCCGCCTCGGATGTCGAGGCCCTGGTTGATCTTCTGGTCGGGCGGGGTGAACAGCACCACCGACACCACCACGAGCAGCGTGGTGAGGATGAGCAGCCAGACGTTGCGGCGGCTCGCGTTGGAGGCGGGCTTCTTCTTGACAGTGCGTTCGAGCGCCATGGGTCGCGCATCTCCTTCTGGCCCCCAGGGGGGCGGGCCGCGCGGGGCGGCCGGTCGGTTCCAGGAAAACAGGCGCCCAGGGCGCCTGCCGTTAACTTTCGTATTGTGCCACAAATCAGGCGGGCGCGTCCCTACTCCAGCGGGTTTATTGTCACGTCAGACGCGAATGACGCATCAGGCGCGGCCGGGTCGCGATCGCCGCCCGGCCGCGCCCCACGATCCCCTAGTAGTCGTTCGCCCCCGGCCCGGCCATCCACGCGGCGTAGAACTCCTCGTAGGCGCCGGCCAGCACGGCCTCGCGCGCGCGGGCCATGAGGTCGATGAGGAAGTGCAGGTTGTGCACCGACAGCAAAACGGCGCCGAGCATCTCGTCCTGCTTCACCAGGTGACGCAGGTAGGCGCGCGAGTAGGTGCGGCAGGTGGAGCACGAGCACGCCGGGTCGAGCGGGCCGAAGTCGTCCTTGAACTTGGCGTTGCGTAGGTTCATGCGGCCCGTGCTGGAGAACGCCGTGCCCATGCGGGCGGTGCGGGTGGGCAGCACGCAGTCGAACATGTCGACGCCCTCGCGCACGGCGCGCACGAGCGTGGTGGGGTTGCCCACCCCCATGAGGTAGCGGGGCCGGTCCTCGGGCAGGGCGCGGGCCACCTCGCCCAGCGTCTCGAACATGACGTCGTGTTCCTCGCCCACCGAGTAGCCGCCGATGCCGAACCCGCCGAAGCGGCGGCCGCCCGCGGCCAGGGACTCGTCCTCGATGGCGCGCAGGCGCCGCACCGACTCCAGGCGCAGGTCGAGGTGCATGCCGCCCTGGACGATGCCGAACAGCGTCTGGTCGGGGCGCGTGTGCGCGGCCAGGCAGCGCCGCGCCCAGGCGCTCGACAGGTCCACGGCGCGCTCGACGAAGGAGCGCTCGGCCGGGTAGGGCGGGCACTGGTCCAGCTGCATGGCGATGTCGGCGCCGATGAGCTCCTGGATGCGCATGTTCTCCTCCGGCGTCCAGCGCACCTTGGCCCCGTCGTAGATGGAGCGGAACGACACGCCGTCGTCGTCGAGCTTGCGCGTGTCGGCCAGCGAGAAGATCTGGAAGCCGCCCGAGTCGGTGAGCATGGGGCCGTCGTAGCGCATGAACGAGTGGATGCCGCCGGCGCGCGCGATGAGATCGGCGCCGGGGCGCTGCGACAGGTGGTAGGTGTTGGCGAGCACCACCTGGGCCCCCACCTCGCGCAGCTGGTCGGGCGTGACGCCCTTCACCGTGGCCGACGTGCCCACCGGCATGAACATGGGCGTGCGGAAGGCGCCGTGGGCCGTCTGGTAGGTGAGCGCGCGGGCGTGCCCGCTCGTCGCGTCCAGGGCGCAGTCGAACAGGGCCATGCTATCGTCCCTCCCCCCGCGGCGCGTCGCCGTGCGAGGCGGCGTCGTCGGCCGCGGCCCGGGCGCGCGCAGCGGCCAGGTCCTCGTCCAGGCCGGGCACGGCGTTGTCGGCGAGCGCCCGCTCGGCGGCGGCGCGCGCGACCACCCCCCGCTCGGCCGGGCCGGCTGGGTCGGCGCAGGGCGGCAGCGCCTCCACGAAGCGCTCGAGGTCGGCCATACGGCCGTGCCGCACGGTGGACAGGTCGTAGCCCACCGGGTCGAGCAGCCAGTCGGTCACGAGGAACGCGTCGGCACCCAGATCGCAGAAGGCCAGGTCCTCGACGGTGTTGTTGCCCACCATGAGCACGTCGGCGCCCGCGCAGCCCAGCGCGGCCAGGTTCTCGGCGTAGTAGCCCGGGCGGGGCTTGACGGCCGTGGAGTTCTCGTAGTGGGTGATGCGCTCGAAGGACGCCGGGTCGGCGCCGGCCCAGGCCAGGCGCCACTCCACGGCGCGCAGCGGGAACATGGGCATGGTGGTGAGCACGAGCGGGTAGCCCTTCTCGCGAAGCGCCGCCAGGATGCGCGGCACGGCCGGATCGCCCTGGAAGCCCTCGCCGATGCGCCCGAACTCCCCCTCGTAGAACTCGGACAGCAGCGCGTCCCAGTCGGTGGCGTCGCGGTCGACGTGGCGGAAGAACTCGTCCCAGAAGGCCTGGGCGTTGGTGGCGCCGTCCTCGTGGACGGCCATGGCCCGCGTGCCGGCGCGCAGCCCTTCCGTGAAGGAGGCCGCGTCGAGTCCGCGGGACGCCACGAAGCGGGCGAGGCTGGAGAAGTAGGCGTTCATGAACTCGTCGATGTCCATGGGAAGCAGCGTGCCGTCCAGGTCGAAGCAGACGGCGCGGTAGGCGCGGGGCGTGTCGGGCATGGGAGCCTCCTCGGGGCCGGGATGCGGTTGGGCGGGGCGGGCGCGCGGCCGGGGCCGGCCGGCTGCCGGCGGCGCTGCGGGGTCGCGGCGCGGGGCGCGCCGCCGAGGTGACATGGTAGTATAGCGCCCATGACCATCCCGACGGAAAAACCGACGAAAACGCTACTCCACGCCTGCTGCGGCCCC
>JAAWAY010000059.1 GCA_022792415.1 Eggerthellaceae bacterium
ATCGTCATCGTCCGCGACGACCTGGTGCGCGAGGACGTGCTGCCCTTCACCCCCTCCATCATGCGCTACACCACCCAGGTGGCGGCCAAGAGCCTGTCCAACACCCCGCCCGCCTACGGCATCTACATCTGCGGCCTCGTGTTCAAGTGGCTCAAGGAGCAGGGCGGCCTGGCGGCCATGAAGGAGCGCAACGAGGAGAAGGCGGCCATCCTCTACGACTACCTCGACCAGTCCAAGCTGTTCAAGGGCACGGCCCGCAAAGAGGATCGCTCGCTCATGAACGTGCCGTTCGTCACCGGCTCCGACGAGCTGGACGCGCTGTTCGTGGCCGAGGCCAAGAGCCACGGCATCGAGTCCATCAAGGGACACCGCTCGGTGGGCGGCATGCGCGCGAGCATCTACAACGCCATGCCCAAGGCCGGCGTCGAGGCGCTGGTGGCCTACATGGCCGAGTTCGAGAAGGCGCACGCCTAGCACGGGTCAGCGCCGGGTAACGCGTACGTAGGGGAGGGGCCCGCCAGGCGGCGGGCCCCTTTTGCTGTTTCGGGGGGGCGCCTCGGGGGATCGGGGTCCGGCGGGAGCTCCGGTCGCCTCCTCGCTGCGTCGGCCTGTGGTGAGATATACCACAGGCCTCCTTGCTGCGGGGGTGCTCCCTGCGCCCCCGCCGGACCCCGATCCCCCCGAGGCGCACGGGCGCGGCGCTACTCCTCGTGCACCTGCGCGGCCTCCACGGCGTCGAGCAGCTCCTCGCGCGAGCCGATGCCCATCTTGCGATAGATGTTGTACACGTGCGTCTTGACGGTATGGCTCGAGATGCACAACTTGTTCTGGATGTGCTCCACGCCGCGCCCCTTGGCCAGCAGCATGAACACCTCCGTCTCGCGGGCCGACAGCCCCGCCGCGCGCGCCACGGCCTCGCAGCGCTGGCGCCAGCGGCCCGGGGCGTGGTCCTCGTCGGTGGCGCCGGCGGGGGCGGCCGGCTCGCCGTCCTGCCCGGCCAGGGGCGACACCGAGGCGAACGTGACGAACAGCGCCAGCATCACCACCAGGCCGAGCGCGGCCGCCGAGAGCATGGCGTAGTCCATGACGCCCGACGTCGTGGCCACCAGCCCCACGACGTGGCCGAGCGCCATGCCCAGGTACAGGCAGGCCTGGCACGATGCGGCCAGGTGCGCGCGGGACGCCCCCAGCCGCTCGGCCAACGAGAGCGCCAGGTCCAGGCCCACCACCTCGAAGAGCACGTAGCAGCCCAGGAGCAGCAGGTTGCACGCGACGGCGGGCAGCCCCTGCACGAACGACATGGGGATGAGCGCGATGACGAGCACGGGGAACAGCAGCCGGAAGCTGCCGGAGCGCTCGATGCGCCCGGCCAGGAAGCGCAGCGCGAGCCAGGAGGCCGCCGCGCCCAGGGCCAGCATGACGGCGATGCCGCTGTAGAGCGCCTCGCCGTCGGCCAGCTGGGTGGTCGACCCGATGCCCAGCCCGAACACGACGCCGTAGGCGACGGCGATGCCCTTGAACGACGGGGCCCACCGGGCGCGCTCGCGCGACTCGGCCAACGGCACGAAGGCGGCGGGCACGTACGAGGGGTCGGTGTCCAGCAGGTGCAGGATACCCAGGCTCATGAGCGGGCTCAGGCACAGAAGCCCGATGTTGAACGGGAAGGGGAGCAGGTTCATCACCAGGTAGGCCACCCCGCCCAGCCCCACGGCCGCCACGAGGCTCGCCGTGCGCATGCGCGCCGGGAACGCCCCGAGAAACTCCACCCACAGCATGAGCAGGCAGGCGAGCCCCACGCCGGCGAGCCCCCAGGCCACCAAGTCGACGGCGAGCGGCATCGGGCGGCCCAGCGAGTGGAAGGCCAGCGACGCCGCGGCGGCCACGATGGAGAACATGGCCACGCCCGCGCGCTGCAGCCTGACGCCCTGCTCGGACGCCAGCCGGTCGGCGCACCGGGCCGCCGCCACGCACGCCACGCCCGATCCGAGCAAAAACACGACGCGCAGGAACAGGTGGTACCACAGGATCTCGATGCCGCCGTCCATGAACGAGTTGCGCATGAGCATGGTGAAGAAGCACGACCAGTAGAGCGCGAACCCGCAGGCTGCCGTGAAGTGCATCGTGCGATTGAAGCCCTGACCTGGCTCAACAGCCTCACTCATACTTTTTTCCATAGCTGTCCCCCTTGGATGATCCCCCGATAATCCACAGCGCCCCGCCGCGGGTTTCAGGGTGTCGGCCGATGGCCCGGGTCCCTCATCGCGGCGTAGGGTAGGCCCCAGGGTAGCGGACGCGAAGCCGCGGCGCAACGGCCGCGGGGAGCATCCGCCCGAGAGAAGGAAGACAGGAGGAAGGCATGAGCGAGAAGTACAGGACCGTGCACCACGACCGCCCGTTCCAGTACGACGAGGGCGACCTGCACGTGACGCGTGGCTGCGCCTGGACGGGCCCGGGGTGCCACCTGGGCTGCGGCGTCATCATGTACACCGACCAGGAGGGGAAGTTCGTCAAGTGCGAGGGCGACCCGGAGGATCCGTGGACCGAGGGGCGCCTGTGCATGCGCTGCCTGGATGCGCCCGAGGTGACCAACCACAAGGAGCGCCTGCTCTACCCCATGAAGCGCGACCCGAAGGACCGCGGCAAGGACGTGTGGGAGCGCATCAGCTGGGACGAGGCCTACGACCTCATAACCGAGAAGTTCATGGACATGAAGGAGAAGTACGGCGCCGAGTCCGTCATCTTCGCCCAGGGCACCGGCCGTGACATCGCCGCCTACATCACCCGCCTGGCGTGGTCGTTCGGATCGCCCAACTACACGGGCCTGCTGTCGGGCCAGGCCTGCTACCTGCCGCGCATCGCCGGCATGGCCGCCACCACCGGCGCGCCGTGGATCCCGGATGCCGCCCAGCAGTTCCCCGAGCGCTACGACCACCCCGACTACGAGGTGCCCGAGGTGATGTTCATCTGGGGCAACTACCCGCTCAAGTCCAACATCGAGGGCTTCTACGGCCACTGGGTCATCGACTTGATGAAGCGCGGCATGAAGCTGGTCACCGTCGATCCCAAGGTGACGTGGCTGGCCACCAAGTCCGAGCTGCACCTGCGCGTGCGCCCCGGCACCGACGCGGCGCTGGCGCTCGGCATGATGAACGTCATCATCAACGAGGACCTCTACGACCACGAGTTCGTTGAGAAGTGGTGCTACGGCTTCGACGAGCTGCGCGCCCGCGCCGCCGAGTTCCCCGTCGAGCGCGTGGCCGAGATCACCTGGGTACCGGCCGACAAGATCGTCGCCGCGGCCCGCATGCTCGGCAACGCCAAGAACTCCACGCTGCAGTGGGGCGTCGCCGTCGACATGACGCGCGAGGCCATGCCCGCCGGCCAGGCCATCCTGGCGCTGTGGGAGATCACCGGCAACATGGAGCGCCCCGGCGGCATGATCGTGGCGCCCGAGATCCTGTCGGTGGCCGGCGGCTGGGGCCGCGAGATCCTCGGCCCCGAGCAGGAGGCCAAGCGCATCGGCATCCAGGACTACCCGCTGTACAACTTCGGCTTCGCCGTTTCGCAGCCCGACGAGACCGTCAAGACCATCGAGACGGGCGTGCCCTACGAGATCCACGGCGCGTGGCTGCAGACCACCAACCCCATCGCCTGCATGGGCGCCGACCCGCAGCGCCTGTACAAGGCCCTCAACAAGCTCGACTTCATCGTCGTGGTCGACCTGTTCAAGACGCCCACCATCGCGGCCTTGGCCGACGTGGTGCTGCCTGCCCAGACGTTCGCCGAGCGCAACGGCATCGCCTTCGTGTCCGGCGCGCAGCGCGGATCCACCATCAACAAGGTGACGTCGGTGGGCGAGACCAAGTCCGACATGGAGATCAACCTGGAGCTCGGCCGCCGCTGGAACCCCGAGGCCTGGCCGTGGGACAACGTCGACGACATGTTCACCGACATGCTCGAGCCCACCGACCTGTCCTTCGAGGAGCTGCAGAAGGTGGCTCCGGCCTACCAGCCCATCGAGTACTACCGCCACGA
Organism: Eggerthellaceae bacterium; assembly: GCA_022792415.1. GTDB lineage: Bacteria > Actinomycetota > Coriobacteriia > Coriobacteriales > Eggerthellaceae > Enterorhabdus. Next base: position 4,036 of record JAAWAY010000059.1, read on the forward strand.
GAAGGGCATGCTGCGCCGCGACGGCGAGCCGGGCTTCAACACGCCCACCGGCCGCATCGAGCTGTGGAGCAACTTCTACAACGGCGCCGGCCTCGACCCGCTGCCCTACTTCGAGGAGCCCGAGCCCGGCCCCGGCTCCACGCCCGAGCTCATGGAGGAGTACCCGCTGGTCATGACGTCCGGCGCCCGCTTCTGGGGCATGTTCCACTCTGAGCACCGCCAGATCGAGCGTATGCGCCACTACCGCCCCTGGCCCCTCATGGAGATCCATCCCGAGACGGCCGAGAAGTACGGCATCCGCGACGGAGACTGGGTGTGGATGGAGGGCCCGCTGGGCCGCGCCAAGCGCAAGGCCAAGCTCACGCCGGTGATGGACCGCCGCATGGTCTCGTGCGACCACGGCTGGTGGTTCCCCGAGGGCGACCCGGAGAAGTTCTACGACGTGTTCGACCTCAACATCAACAACACGCTCCCGTGGGTGCCGGGCAAGAGCGGCTTCGGCTCCAACTACAAGAGCTCCATCTGCAAGATCTACAAGGTCGAGGAAGGGGAATAGACCATGGCGAAGTACGGACTTTTGATCGACGCCCAGTGGTGCTCGGGCTGCCACAGCTGCGAGATCGCGTGCCAGATGGAGCACGGGCTGCCCGTGGGCGAGACCGGCGTGAAGGTGGTCAAGATCGGCCCGTGGCCCATCGGCGACGAGGCCGAGGAGAACTGGCAGTTCTCCTACCTGCCCATCCCCACCAAGCAGTGCGACACCTGCGCCATGCGGCGCGGCATGGGCAAGGTGCCCACCTGCGTGCAGCACTGCCAGTCGCGCTGCATCGAGTTCGGTACGGTGGCCGAGCTGGCCGAGCGCATGGACGAGAAGCAGAAGACCCTGTTCGTGGTCGGCTAGGAAGCTGAGCGGGGGCCCGGGGCGCCCGGGCCCCCGAGTGAGGAGCGATCGCCATGCACAGCAAGAAGTACTACATCATATACGGGTTGTTTTTCTCCCTGTTCGTCGCGGCCGTCCTGTGCCTGTGCCTGACGCTCATGCAGGGCATGCCGCACATCGACCCCGTGTTCTACCTGATGACCTTCGGGGTGGCCTTCGTCACGTCCTTCGTCGTGACGGCCGTCGTCCCGCTGGCCCGCGTGGCCGCCGCCTGCGCCGTCTACTATGACGCCAAGCCGGTCGGCGTGGCCTTCCGGCTCATCCAGAACGTGTTCTTCAGCACGCTCATCATGCTGTTCCTGGGCATCGTCATGACCGCGTTCATGACCGGCGTGGGCGAGACCCAGGCGCTGTCGGCCATGACCGGCGAGCTCATGGCCATCAACCTGTTCGACCGCTTCGTGGGCCTGTGCCTGCAGTTCTGGCCCACCATCGTCATCGTGGCCTTCCTGTGCGACCCCGCCGCGGGCGGCCTGGCCGCCAAGATCACCGGCGAGCGCGCGGCCGAGGCGCCGGAGGCGGCGCCCGCGAGGGCCTAGGGTGGGCGCCGGCGAGGATCGGGCGCGGGCCCAGAAGCTCGCGCCGGTGACCGACGAGGAGGTGGCGGCGCTCGTGGACGCCGTGACGGGCGCCACGTGGAACACGCGCAACGCCATCATGGCCGACGTGTTCCGCGCTCGCGCCGCCGCGCACGGCGACGAGATGCCCGCCTTCCGCCCCGCCGGCACGTCGTGAGCCCCGCCCGGCAGCCCATGGGCTAGAATCTACCCCGACGAGGGCGGCCGCTCCGTGCGGCCGCCCGTTTTTCCGCCGCGAGGAAGGGGAGCGCGTCCCATGGCACAGAAGAGGGTTCTCGTCACGGAGAGGATCGCCGACGAGGGGTTGGACATCCTGAGGCGCAAGGGCTATGCGGTCGACGTGCGGCTCGACCTGACGCCCGAGGAGCTGTCGGCGTGCATCGCCCCCTATGACGCGCTCATCGTGCGCTCGCAGACCGCCGTCACCCCCGAGGTGCTCGACGCGGCGGACAACCTCAAGATCATCGGCCGTGCCGGCGTCACGTTCGACAACATCGACGTCGAGGCCGCGTCCGCCCGCGGCATCGTGGTGTGCAACGCGCCCACGTCCAACATCGTGTCGGCCGCCGAGCACACCATGGCGCTGCTCTTGGCCTGCGCCCGCCAGCTGCCGCAGGCCGACGCGGCCATGCACGCCGGGCGCTGGGACCGCGCCGAGCTCACCGGCACCGAGCTGTTCCAGAAGACGCTCGCCATCTTCGGCCTGGGCCGCATCGGCGGGCTCGTGGCCGAGCGCGCCCGCGGGTTCGGGATGCGCCTGGTGGGCTACGACCCCTACTGCAGCCCCGAGCGCGCCGCGGCGCTGGGCGTGGAGCTGTTCGACTCCGTCGACGACATCCTGCCCCTGGCCGACTTCATCACCGTGCACCTGCCCAAGACCGCTGAGACCATCGGCATGTTCGGCCCCGAGCAGTTCGCCGCCATGCGCGACGGCGTCATCCTGGTCAACAACGCGCGCGGCGGCATCTTCGACGTGGCGTCGCTGGCCGACTTCGTGGCCGCCGGCAAGGTGGCGGCCGTGGGCCTGGACGTGTTCGAGGAGGAGCCCTGCCTCGACAGCCCCCTGCACGAGTTCTCCAACGCGCTGCTCACCCCGCACATCGCCGCGGTCACCCGTGAGGCGCAGGTGCGCGCCGGGTCCCAGATCGCCGAGTACGTCTGGGAGGGCCTGGAGGGCTCCATCGTGCCCACGGCCGTGAACGCCGCGCCCTTGCCGCCCGAGGTGATGGACGCGGTGGGCCCCTACGTGCCCGCCTGCCAGATGGCCGGCCGCGTCATCGCGCAGATCCTGGGCGCCACGCCCAAGGTGCTGCGCCTGGAGGCCGCGGGCGCCGTGGCCGACGCCGACCCCGCCATCCTGGTGGCCGGCGCGCTCGACGGGCTGCTGTCCTACCGCCGCATCGGCTCGGTGTCGGCGGCCAACGCCCAGGCCGTGGCCGACCGCCACGGCATCCGCGTGGAGACCGAGGCGCTGCCCGACGCGGGCGAGTACGCCTCGGCCGTGCGCGTGTGGGCCGACGGCGTGGAGGTGGGCGTGACGCTGTACGGCGCCAACCAGGCCCCGCGCATCATCTCGCTTCTGGGCTACAAGATCGACATCGCCCTGGGCAAGCAGTGCCTCGTGTTCGAGTACGTGGACGCCCCGGGCCGCGTGGGCGCCATCGGCACCATCCTGGGCCAGGCCGACGTCAACATCACCACCATGCAGATCGGCGACAAGCCGGCCGAGCAGTGCGCGCTCGTGCTCATGAACGTGGAGGGCGACGTGACCGACGACGTGCTCGCCCAGCTGCGCGCCGCCATCGACCTGCGCAACCTCTGGTCCATCGGCCTGTAGCCGCCCGCCGGGGCGCGCCGAGCGCCCCGGCACCGCGTTTTCCCTCTGTGACCAGCCAGGAGTGGTATCCTGTGCCATCATGCCAGCACGGCCCGCGGTGGCCCGACAACAGAAAGGAAGAGGGAGAGCATGACCCGCAAGATCAACATCTTCGACACCACCCTGCGTGACGGCGAGCAGTCGCCCGGCGCCTCCATGAACACCGAGGAGAAGCTGGTCATCGCCCGCCAGCTTCTGCGCCTCAACGTCGATGTGATCGAGGCCGGGTTCCCCATCTCCAGCCCCGGCGACTTCGAGAGCGTGCGCCGCATCGCCGAGCTGGCCGGCGACGACGCCGTGGTGTGCGCCCTCACGCGCGCCGTCGACAAGGACATCGACGTGGCGGCCGACGCGCTGCGCTACGCCAAGCGCCCGCGCATCCACACCGGCATCGGCGTGAGCCCCTCGCATCTGGCCGACAAGCTGCGCATCACCGAGGACGTGTGCGTCGAGCGCGCCGTCCACGCCGTCACCTACGCCAAGCAGTTCGTCGACGACGTGCAGTTCTACGCCGAGGACGCGGGCCGGTCGGACTACGACTTCCTCGTGCGCGTCATCCAGGCCGTCGTCGACGCCGGCGCCACGGTGGTCAACATCCCCGACACCACGGGCTACTCGCTGCCCGAGGAGTTCGGCGCCCGCATCGCCTACCTCATGGAGAACGTCCGCGGCATCGAGAACGTCACCGTGTCGGTGCACTGCCACAACGACCTGGGCATGGCCACCGCGCTCGCCCTGGCCGGCGTGCGCAACGGCGCCACGCAGGTTGAGTGCACCATCAACGGCCTGGGCGAGCGCGCGGGCAACACCGCCATGGAGGAGGTGGTGATGGGCATCCGCATGCACGGGGACGAGCTGGACGCCCACACCGGCATCAACACGCGCGAGTTCATCAAGGCCAGTCGCCTCGTCAGCTCCATCACGGGCATGGGCGTGCAGGCCAACAAGGCCATCGTGGGCGCCAACGCCTTCGCGCACTCGTCGGGCATCCACCAGGACGGCGTGCTCAAGAAGCGCGACACCTACGAGATCATCGACCCGGCCGACGTGGGCGCCGGCTCGAGCCAGATCGTGCTGACGGCCCGCAGCGGCCACGCGGCGCTCAAGCATCGCCTGGAGGAGCTGGGCTACACGTTCGAGGGCGAGGAGCTCGACAAGGTGTACGAGGCGTTCCTCAACCTGGCCGACAAGAAGAAGGAAGTGTACGACGAGGACCTGGAGAGCCTGGTCAACGAGCGCGGGCGCGAGGAGGAGGCCCTGTACTCGCTCAAGGGCGTGCAGGTCAGCTGCGGCTTCCCGCTCACCCCGACGGCCACCCTCACGCTGGCCGACCCCGAGGGCGCCGAGGTCACCGTCTGCGAGTACGGCACGGGCCCCATCGACGCCGTGTACAAGGCGGTCGACCGCATCGTCAAGGTGAGCAACGACCTGTCCGAGTTCTCCGTCACCTCCGTCACGCGCGGCATCGACGCGCTGGGCGAGGTGACCGTGCGCGTGAAGGCCGCCAACGGCGAGGTGTTCACCGGCCGCGGCGCCGACGGCGACATCATCGTGTCGTCCACCAAGGCCTACCTGAACGCCCTGAACCGCCTGCTGTCGCAGAAGCGCTAGTACCCGAGCACCACCCGGGGCCCTCCCGGCGCGAGCCGCAGGAGGGCCCCTTCGCGTCATGAGGAGGGAGCCGCCATGGCCGAGGACCTTCACCGAGCAGGCGCCGACCCCGTGGGGGAGGGCGCGCCCAAGCGCCCCTGGCACCGTCGCCTGTCGCTTACCACCTGGATCTTCATCGCGCTCGCCCTGGGCGTGCTGTGCGGGCTGGCCCTTCAGGGCGCGCCCGAGCTGGCCGACGCCTACGTCAAGCCGTTCGGCACCATCTTCCTCAACCTCATCAAGATGATCGTCGTGCCGCTCGTGCTGTTCTCCATCATGGCGGGCGTCGTGTCGCTCGACGACGTGCGGCAGGTGGGCGCCATCGGCGGCAAGACCATCCTGTTCTACCTTGCCACCACCGCCTGCGCCGTCACGCTCGGGCTCGTGTTCGCCAACGTGATGTCGGTGGGCGCGGGCTACGTCATGGACGCGGGCGAGCTGGCCTACGAGACGCCCGCCGCGCCCTCGCTCGTCGACACGCTCGTCAACATCTTCCCGTCCAACTTCGTGCAGCCCATGGCCGACGCCACCATGCTGCAGGTCATCGTCATCGCCGTGGTGTTCGGGTTCGGCATCCTGGCCGCCGGCAGCAAGGCGGCGCCCGTCGTGGCCGTGGTGGAGGGCCTCAACGAGGTGTGCATCAAGATCATGCGCGGCATCCTGCTGGTGGCGCCGATCGGCGTGTTCGGGCTCATCACGCCCGTCATCGCCAACAACGGCCCCGACGTGCTGCTGCCGCTTCTGTGGCTGGTGGTGGTGGCCTACGTGGCCATGGCCTGCCAGATCGCGGTGGTCTACTCCGGCCTCATCAAGCTGGTCGCGCGCAAGAGCCCGCTTGCCTTCCTGCGCGGCGAGGCGCCCGTCATGGGCTTCGCGTTCGCGTCGGCGTCGTCGGTGGGGTCGCTGCCCCTCAACATCGAGTGCGCCGAGAAGATGGGCGTGTCCAAGCCCGTGGCCTCGTTCGTCCTGCCGCTCGGCGCCACCATCAACATGGACGGCACGGCCATCTACCAGGGCGTGTGCGCCATGTTCATCGCCCAGGTGTTCGGCATCGAGCTCTCGCTCGGCCAGCAGATGACCATCGTGCTGACGAGCGTGCTCGCCTCCATCGGCACCGCCGGCGTGCCCGGGTCGGGCATGATCATGCTGGCCATGGTGCTGCAGTCGGTGGGGCTGCCCGTCGAGGGCGTGGCGCTCGTGGCCGGCGTGGACCGCATCCTCGACATGATGCGCACGGTGGTCAACGTGACCGGCGACGCCGCCGTGGCCCAGTGCGTCGACGCGATGGACCGCCGCGGGGCCGCCCGGCGGGCAGCGCGCAAGGCGGCGTAGCAGGAGGGCCGGAGGGGGCCGGGAGCCTCGGCGGGGCTATCGCTCCGCTGCTCGGGCGCGTGGGGGGCTTGCCCCCCACGCGCCCTCGTGCGCTCGCTACCTCATGCATATAAATAAGGGCAAGATGGTGTTCGGATACGCCCCGCCGAGGCTTCCGGCCCCCTCCGGCGCGCCCTCCTCCCGGCGTCGTGCGCGCGGGGCGCGTTTTCGGCTATCATAGCCGGATACGCTATCACGGGAGGAACACCATGGAAGACACCGACAACCGCCTCGGCCGCAAGATCGAGACGCTGCGCACCGCCCACCACCTCACGGCCCAGGACCTGGCCGACCGCTGCGGCTGCGACGTGGCGCTCATCAACGACCTCGAGTCGGGCGTGGCGCCCGCCTCGCTCGCGCCGCTCATCAAGCTGACGCGCGCGCTGGGCGTGCGGCTGGGCACGCTCATGGACGACGACGAGTCGTTCGGCCCCGCCTACATCAGCCAGGACCAGATGAGCGAGGTCGAGCGCGTCAAGAGCCTGCAGACCGCCAGCGACGCCGGCGACCTGAGCTACTTCAGCCTGGCGGCCGGGCGCCCCTCGCGCCACATGGATCCCTTCGTCATCACGGTTGATCCCTCGGGCGAGACCGACCATGAGCTGGTGGGCCACGAGGGCGAGGAGTGGCTCTACGGTATGGAGGGCTGCATCGAGATCGAGTACGGCAACGAGGTGTTCGTGCTGCATCCCGGCGAGAGCATCTACTACGATTCCATCGTCCCGCACCAGGTGCGCGCCCATGACGGCCAGAAGGCGAAGTTCCTCGCATGCGTCTACACCCCGCTCTAGGAGGCGCCATGGCTGAAGACCGCGTTCCCGTGCCGGGGGACCAGGACTACCCCCTGCACTCCGAGCTCACCATCGGCGACTACTTCCGCCAGCAGGTGGCGATAGACCCTGACCACGAGTTCGTCGTCTACCCCGACCGCGACCTGCGCTGGACCTACCGCGACTTCGACGAGCGCACCGACGCCCTGGCCAAGGGGCTGCTGTCCATCGGCATGAAGCCCGGCGACCACCTGGGCGTGTGGGCGCGCAACATCCCCGACTGGCTGACGTTCATGTACGCCACGGCCAAGGCGGGCATCGTGATGGTCACGGTCAACCCCATCTACAAGGGCCACGAGATCGACTACGTGCTCAAGCAGTCCGACATGAAGGCGCTGTGCATCATCGACGCCTACCGCGACGTCGACTACCTGCAGATCATCCGCGACCTGGAGCCCGAGTCGCTCGAGTGCCAGCGCGGCTTTCTGCGCTCGGACGAGTACCCGTGCCTGGAGAACCTCATCTACATGGGGCCCGAGAAGCACCGCGGGTTCTACAGCGTGCCCGAGCTCATCCTGCTGGGGCAGCACCGCCCCGACTCCGACCTCGAGTGGGCGCGCAGCCAGTTCGACAACAACGACGTGGTGATGATGCAGTACACGTCGGGCACGACGGGCTTCCCCAAGGGCGTCATGCTGACGCACCGCAACATCCTCAACAACGGCTTCTACATCGGCGAGGGCCAGAAGCTCGGGCCCGACGACCGCGTGTGCCTGCCCGTGCCGTTCTTCCACTGCTTCGGCTGCGTGCTGGGCGTCATGGCCAACCTGACGCATCGCTCCACCATGGTCATCGTGGAGGACTTCGACGCGGGGCTGGTGCTGCAGGCGCTG
>JAAWAY010000060.1 GCA_022792415.1 Eggerthellaceae bacterium
CATCACGCCCAGCAGCCCCTCGATGTTGGCGGGGTGCAGCCCGATGGACGGCTCGTCAAGCACGTAGAGCACGCCGGTGGTGCGGCTGCGCACGGCGCGGGTGAGCTGGACGCGCTGGCGCTCGCCGTTGGACAGCGTCTCGCTGGCGCGGTCGAGCGTGAGGTAGCCCAGGCCCAGCTGCCCCAGGCGCTGGATGGGCTCGGCCATCTCGGCGGTGATCTGGTCGCTCATGGGGCGCATCTCGGGCGGCAGCCACGGCGCCAACGTGGGCAGCCACGCGCGCAGCTCGTCGAGCGACAGGGCCGTCACCTCGGCCAGGTTGAGCCCGTCGATGGTGGACGAGCGCGCCTTCTCGGACAGGCGCGTGCCGTGGCAGGCCGGGCACGTGTCCTCGGTGAGGAACTTGGCCACGCGCGCCATGCCCTTCTCGTCCTTCACCTTCGACAGCGCGTTCTTCACGGTGTTGACGGCGCTGTAGTAGGTGAAGTCGAGCTCGGTGGCATGGTCTCTGCCCTTGGGGACGTAGAGGATGTGGCGCTTCTCCAGGGGGCCGTGCAGCACGATGTCCTTCTCGCGGTCGGTGAGGTCCTGGTAGGGCACGTCGGTGCGCACGCCCATCTCGCCGGCCACCTGGGACATGAGCGACCACATGAGCTGGCGCCACGGCGCCACCGCGCCCTCCTCCAGCGTGAGCGTGGGGTCGGGGATGAGCGTGGACTCGTCGACGGTGCGCACGACGCCGGTGCCGCCGCACTCGGGGCACGCCCCGCCGCTGTTGAAGGCCAGGTCCTCGGCGCTGGGGCCGTAGAACTCCACGCCGCAGGTGGAGCACGTGATGGGCAGGTCGGCCGCCACGTTGAGCGACGGGGCGTTCACGTGGCCGTTGGGGCAGACGTGGCAGCCCAGGCGCGAGAACATGAGGCGCAGGTAGTTGAGCAGCTCGGTGGAGGTGCCGAACGTGGAGTGCACCCCGGGGATGCCGGGGCGTTGGCGCAGCGCGAGGGCGGCCGGCACGTGGAGCACCTCGTCCACGCTGGCGCGGCCGGCCTGGGAGATGCGCCGGCGCGTGTAGGTGGACAGCGCCTCCAGGTAGCGGCGCGACCCCTCGGCGTAGAGCACGCCCAGGGCCAGCGAGCTCTTGCCCGAGCCCGACACGCCCGCGATGCCCACGAGCTGGCGCAGGGGGATGTCGACGTCGACGTCGCGCAGGTTGTGCACGCGGGCGCCGCGCACCTGGATGGAGGAGGGCTCGCACACGTCGGCGGGGGCGACGTCGGGTGCGGTGTCGACGTCGGCAACGGTCGTCTTGTCGTTCGTGCTGGTCATGAGGTTCCTTCGCTTGACGGGTGCTGCCCGCCGCCGCGTTGCTCGGCGGGCGTGCGGGCCGTTTCGGGTGACAGTCCATTCTACCCCCTGGCGCGGGCGGGGCGTGAGCGCGCGCGACGCGGCGCGCCCATCCGTTACGCGAGGGGCGCAGGTCTGCTGCCACGCCGAAACGCGGGCGTGAGGCCAGGCCGGCTGTGCGAGGGGCGCGCGACGGCGGGGACGGGCGCGAAAGGGGCGGTGTTTTGGCAAGAAAAGCGAGATATGCGAAGCAGGCCGGCGCGGAGGAGCGTCGCTCTCATCGCCGCGTCTTGGACGCGTCGGCATATTCCCAGGTCGCCGCCGATGACGGGGTGCCTGCTCCTATGCCGGGCGCCTGCCGGCCCCCGAGGTCGCGCCATAAGTCGCATTTCTCGCCCACTCCGGACGTAGATCCGGCCCTGCTCGCGTCCGCTCGGCTTCGTCCGGCCGCGCGCTTTGCCGGGTGCACGTCGAGGGGTGAGGCGAATGCCCTCCCAGACGTCATTGGCTCGCGTATGGTAGCGTTACCATGGGGCTACGTGGCACCTTGGCGCGCTCCCTGTTGGGAAAGCGCCCGGGGACGAAAAGCCTGAGGAGGCGGTGCGCCGCGGGCGCGAGGAAGGGAGGGGCTGTGGAAGAGATGCGGGCCAGAGAAGGCGCGCCCGGTCACGACGCGTGGCCCGGCGGCCTGGAGCTGGGCGTGGTCGCGGACCAGCCGGGGCTCATCGGCGAGGCGGCGCGCTGGTTCGCGGCACGCTGGAACGTGCCGTTGGAGGCCTACGAGGAGAGCATGGCCGCCAGCGCGGGCGATCGCCGCGCGGTGCCGCAGTGGCTGGTCGTGCGAGATACCGACCGCCCGGGCGCGCCCATCGTGGCGGGATGCGGGATCATCGAGAACGACTTCCACGACCGGCCCGACTGGGCGCCCAACCTGTGCGCCCTCTACGTCGACGAGCCGTACCGCGGGCGCGGCATCGCGCGGCGTCTGCTTGACGCGGCGCGCGCTGAGGCGGCGGTGCTGGGGCGTGATCGGCTCTACCTCATCACCGACCACGTCGGCCTCTATGAGCGCTGCGGCTGGGATCACGTCGGCTTCGCCAACGAGGAGGGCGGCGGCCGGGTGAGGGTCTACGCGGCCTCGGTGTCCCCCTCATAGCCCACTGAGGCGCGAGATCCTCGGATACAATAAGAATGAGTACGCCGTTGGAAGGACGCGAGGGTGACAGACGGGACGAACGTGACAGCGCATGAGGCGCCGCAGGCCGCGGACGGGGGCGCCCCGGCGCCGGCCGGCGGCCGCGAGCCGCGCGTGATCGAGGCGGCCGACGCCGACGAGGCGCTCGACGCCGCCCTGGGGGTGGCGCGCGAGGCTGCGGGCGCCGGCCGGCGTGCCTGGGTGCTCACCCCGTCGTTCCAGGCCGCCGCGGCCGTCAAGCGCTCGCTCGCCGCGGCGGGGGGCGCGCTCGGCGTGGAGGCCGCGCCGCTGGCGAGCTGGGTGGAGGACCGCTGGGCGCTCGCCGGGGACGGCAGGCGCCTGGCGGGCGCGGGGGAACGGCTGGTCGGCTGCGCCCGGGCGCTCGACGCCGCCCGGGCCCACGAGGCCACGCCGGGGCGCGTGGCGCTGCTGGCCGACCTGACGCGCGCCGACCTCCCGGCGCTCGTGGACGAGGGCCGGCGCGGCGACGACCTGGCCCCCGACGAGCTGGCCGTGCTGGACGCGGCGGCCCGCTACGCGTCCGACCTGGCCGCGCGGGGGCTCGTCGAGCCGTCCGAGGCCTGCGCGCTGCTGGCGGCGACCGCGAGGGACGGCGCGGCGCCGAGCGTGCTGCCCGGGGGCGCCGTCATCGCGCTCGGGTTCGAGGAGGGCGACCTCACGCGCCCCGAGGCCGACCTGCTCGGCGCCGTCGGCGCCGTGATCGTCCGCGATGCGCGCCTGTCCGCGCGCGCCGCCCGCCGCGCCCCCGAGCTCGACGCGCTGCTGGGCGCGCTCTATCGTCCCGACCCCACCCGCCCCGTCGAGGCGGCGGGCGCGGTACGTGCCGCGCTGGCGACGGGCCGGACGGCGGAGGGGCGCCTCATCGCCGACGAGGCCCTCGCCCTGGCGCAGGAGGCCGCGGGTGCCCCCGCCGGATCCTCCCGCCTGGTCGTGGTGGCGGCCGTCGACCCGCTGGCGCTGTTCGAGGACCACGCCGACGAGCTGGCCGCGGCCGGCGCCTCCGTCATGCTCGACGCGTCCGTGCCGCTCGAGCGCACGGACGCCGGCCGGCTGCTGGTGGCGCTGGCGGGCGCCGCGGACGCCGACGAGGGCCGCGTGGCGGCCGCCCACGCCGCCGACGCCGCCCTGGACCCGGCGTCCGGCGTGCGCCGCACCGCCGCCTTCCGGGCCGACCGGGCGTGGCGCCGCGACCGTTTGGCGGACCCGGCCTCGGTGCTGGCGGACCTGGCGGAGGCGGCCCCCGAGGCCGTGTCCCGCGCCGTGGGCGCGCTCGCCCAGGGGCGCGTGGCGGACGGCATCGCGCAGCTGGCCCCGGCCCTGGCCGTCCAGGCCCGCGACGTGGGTGCGCGCGGGGCGGCGATGGCCGTGTGCGCCGCCGTCGCCGAGGCCGCCGGCCCGGCGCAGGAGGCGGGGATGCCGCTCGGGCGCCTGGTGGCGCTGCTGCGCTCCCGCCCCGTGCCGCTCTCCTTGCGCGTCGACCCGCCGGCGGATGCCGACCCGGCCGGCCCCGGGGCGCCCGCCGAAGGGGCCTCCGTCCTCCTCACCACGCTCTCCCGCGCCGCCGAGGCGGCCCCGGGGGGCGCGTTCGCCCTCATGGTGTGCGGGCTCACCTCCGCGGAGCGCCCCGTGCGCGCCCGGGAGGACGCCGGCGCCACGTTGCTGGCCAAGCTGGGGGCGGCCGTCTCCGCCGATCCCCTGGCCGCCCAGCGCCGCCAGCTGCGCGACGCCCTGGAGGCGGCGACGGACGCGCTCGTCCTGGAGCGGTCGCTCAACGACGTGGGCGCCGAGCCCCTCTATCCCGCCACGCTGCTCGAGGACGTGACGGACTGCTACCGGCGCGACCTGCGATCGGACGCCGAGGTCGACCGCGCCCTGGGGCTGCCGCACGTCCTGGCGCCCTTCGCGCGCACGCTGGCGGAGAGCCGCTTCGTCTACGGTGCCTGCGGCGTCGACGAGCAGGAGCCCGCCCTGGCCGCGCCGCTGCCCGCCACCGGCGTCATCGGCGAGGCGCTGGCCCCGTTCATCACGCTGCCGCGCGGGCCGGCCAGCGTCACGCGCGAGGGGCTCGACCTGTCGCCCTCGGCCATCGAGAGCTACCTGGACTGCCCCTACCGCTGGTTCACGCAGCGCCGGCTCGCCCTGGACGCGCCGGACGAGGGCTTCGGCCAGCTGGAGCGCGGCACGTTCGTCCACGAGGTGCTCCAGGCCTTCTACCTGCGCCTTGCCGAGGCGGGCCACGCCCGCGTGACCGACGCCAACGCACCCGAGGCCCTCGCGCTGCTGGACGAGGCCTTCGACGCCTGCTGCGCGGCCCAGGCCCTGCGCAAGCCCGGGCACCGCTACGTCCCCGTCGAGCGCCACGAGCGCGACGTGCGCGAGGCCCTGCGCCCGCGCCTGGCCCGCTACGTGGCCGCGCAGCCCTCGTTCCTGCCCGGGTTCGCGCCCGCCCACCTGGAGTGGGAGTACGGGCGCGAGGAGGGCGGCGTGCCCTACGCCGGGCACTGGATCGTGGGCACGGTGGACCGCATCGACGTGGACGGGGAGGGCCGCGCCGTCGTCATCGACTACAAGACGTCGCTCGGGCGCGCCTACCGCCTGCACGAGCGTGACGTCGACGCGGGGGCGCCCTTCGCGCTGCCGCGCCGGATGCAGGCTCTCATCTACTCCCGGGTGGTCGAGCGCCAGCTGGGCGTGCGCGTGGTGGGGGCGCTCTACGTCAACCCGCTGGACGGCGGCGTGGCGGGCGCCTTCGACGCGCGCTCGCTCGACGCGGCGGCCGTCCCCGGCCTCAACCCCGACTTCGCGCGCGTCCCCTACGGGCCCGTGTCGTCGTTCTCTGACCTGCTCGACCGGGCCGAGGACGAGGTGGCGCGCCGCATGGCCGCGCTGGCCGCCGGCGACGTGAGGCCGAGCCCCGCCGATGCGGAGTCGTGCCGGTACTGCCCGGCCGCGCTCTGCGAGAGGAGGCTGCCGTGAACCTGGACGCCCTCAGCCTCACCGAGGCGCAGCGCGCCTCCATCGAGCACGTCAGCGGCCCGCTTCTGCTGTGCGCGGGCGCCGGGTCGGGCAAGACGTTCACGCTGCAGCAGCGCATCGCCTACGCGCTGTCGCCCGAGAGCGGGCCAGCCGTGGACGGCATCGAGCGCGTCATGGCCATCACCTTCACCGAGAAGGCGGCCTCCGAGATCAAGAGCCGCGTGCGCGCGGCCCTGCGCGCCGAGGGTATGCTCGACGCCGCGCTCAAGGTGGACGGCGCGTGGATATCCACCATCCACGCCATGGCGGGGCGCATCCTGCGCGCCCACGCCCTGGAGCTGGGGATGGACCCGGCGTTCGCGGTGCTCGACGACGTGGCCGCCGACGCGCTGCGCCACCGGGCCTACCAGGCGGCGCTCGACGCCGCCGAGCGGGACGGCGACACGGGGCCGGCGCTGCTGCTGGCGGAGTACCCGCCCAGCTCGGCCGAGCGGGCGGTCTCGGCGGAGTCGCTGGTCATGGCCGTGCTCGAGCGCGCCTCGACGCTGGCCGGCGGCCTGGATGCGCTGGACTGGGGGCCCGTCGGCGCGCGCACGCCCGGCGCGGTGGCCCGCGAGCTGGCGGTCGCCTACGCCGAGGTCGCCGAGCTGCCCCTCACCGAGAAGCAGGCCCTGGCGGTGGAGGAGGCGCGCGAGGCCCTGGGCGCCTACCTCGCCGACCCGGGCGAGCCCGACGACGATGGCTGGCGCGGGCTGCTCGAGGTGCTGGCGGGACTGGGCAAGCCGCGCGTGTCCAAGAGCGTGGCGGAGGGCGTCACGCGCCTCCACCAACAGCTCGACAAGGCGCTGCTCGAGGCCAACCTGGGGCTCGGGGGGCTCATGGCCGGGCGCCTCATGGCGCTCGCGCGGGCGACCGAGGCCGAGTACGTGCGCCTGAAGGAGCGCGCCGGCGCCGTCGACATGGCCGACCAGCTGCGCTTGGCCCTGGCCGCCCTGCGCGACCACCCCGCCATCGCCGAGGCGCTGCGCGAGCGGTTCCAGCTGGTGATGGTGGACGAGTTCCAGGACACCAACCAGCTGCAGATCGACCTCATCGAGCGCATCTGCCGGCCGGGGGCGGCCAACCTGTGCACGGTGGGCGACTCGCAGCAGTCGATCTACCGTTTCCAGGGAGCCGACGTGGACGTGTACCTGGGGCACAAGCGCGCCATGGCGTCGCCCGAGGTGGGGGCGCTGTGCCTGTCGCTCGACCGCAACTTCCGCAGCCACGGCGACGTGCTGGCCTTCGTCCGGCGCGTCTGCGGCCGGCCGGGGTACTTCGTCGAGGACTTCCTCGACCTGCAGCCCGGCCGCGACGAGGGGGCCGTCGTGGCGCGCGGGCGCCATTACCGCGGGGAGGGGCCGCGCATCGCGGTGCAGGCGGTGGCCTACTCGCCCCGGGGCGCGGGCGGCGCGGCCGCGCGGCAGGTGGAGGCCGCCGGCATCGCCCGGTGGTTCGCCGAGCTGCGCGACGCGGGGCACCGTGCGGGGGAGATGGTGCTGCTCATGGGCTCGATGAACCCGGCGCCCGCCTACGCCGATGCCCTGCGCGCCGAGGGGTTCTCGTGTGTCATGGCGGGCGGGTCGGGCTTCCACGCCACGGCCGAGGCGGCGCTGGCGGGCTACCTGCTGCGCGCGCTCGCCCAGCCCGAGGACACCGAGGCGCTCTACGCCGTGCTGGCCGGCGAGCTGTTCTGCCTGGGGGCGGACGACCTCATGGAGCTGGCCACCCTGTTCTCCGAGGAGCAGGAGGCGCCCGACGCCCTGCCGCGGCGCTGCTCCATCGGGCGCAAGGCGTTCCCGCGCGTACCCGAGGCGGCCTCGCCGCGCCTGGCGCTGGCCCTGGGCGTGATGCAGCGCGCCTGGTGGGACGTCGGGCGCGTGCGCCCCTCGCGCCTGGTGCGACGCGTGCTGGCCGAGTCGGGGCATCTCGGGCGCCTGGCGGGGCAGGGCGCCGACGGCGAGGCGCGCGCGGCCAACCTGCTCAAGGCCGCCGCGCTCGTGGAGGACCTGGAGGCCGGGGGGCGGGACATGGTCGGCGTCGCCCGCGCCTGGGCCGACCATGCCGGCGACAAGGAGAAGCTTGGCGCGCTGGTGGGCGAGGCTGGCGACGCCGTGACCATCATGACGGCCCACGGGTCGAAGGGCCTGGAGTTCCCGCTGGTGGCGGTGGTGGACTGCTACGACGGCAAGGCCGACGCGGGCAGGCTCCAGATGCTCGTGGCCGATGGCCGCGCGCAGGCGTCGCTGCTGCCCTCGGCCAGCGCGACGGGGCTGGACGCGCGTCCCCGGGGCGCCCAGCGCTACGACGCCCTGTTCGAGGAGGAGCGCGACGCCCTGATGCCCGGGGCCGGCTCGGTCGCGGCCGTGCTGGGCGCCCCGACCCCGGCGTTTTACCGCACGGCGATGGGCGCGGCGGCCGCGGACGAGGCGGCCCTGGAGCGCCGGCGCCTGTTCTACGTGGCGGCCACGCGCGCCAGCGAGGCGCTGCTCGTGTCGTGCCGCGTGCAGCGAACCAAGGAGGGCCCCAAGCTGCAGGCCGTGCAGCAGGACGTGGCGGACGCCCTGTTCGAGGGCGAGGGCTTCCCCGCGGAGGACCGTCTCGTCGACTTCGGAGGGAGCGGGCCTCTGTCCTACCGGTTCGCGGATGCCGACGCCCTGGCCGCCGAGGCGGCCGCGGGGGAGGGATCCTGCGGCGTCGAGTCGGGCGAGGCGGGGGAGGCCCCGGCGCCTGACGCGCCGGACGCCGTCCTGGTCACGTACCCCGCGCCCGCCGCGCCGCCGCGCCTGCCGCGCGGGCAGGCGGGCCGCCCCGACGACGGCCTCGTGTCCTACAGCGCGCTGGCCGAGGCGGGCGGGGGCGCGGCGCCCGTGCCCTCGTCGGTGCCTGACGGCGGGGGCGTCCCCGCCTCGCGGGATGCGGGCGACGACCAGGCGCCGGCCCCGCCCCGCACCGCGGACGGCGAGCGCTGGCCCCCGCACCTCGCGGCTGACCCCGACGAGGCCACCGACGTGGGCAGCGCCTTCCACCGCCTGGCGCAGCTGGACGCGCTGGCGGGCCCGGACGCGGCCCGCGCGGCCGTGGGATCCCAGGCCCGCGCCCACGGCGTGTCCGACGAGGGGCGCCTGGCCGCGGCCCTCGCGCGCTGGCTGGGAAGCGACGTGCGCGCCCGCGCCCGCCGCGCCCCGGTGCTCGAGCCCGAGCTGCCCTTCGCCGTGCCGATCGACGGCGGGGCGGTGCTCCACGGCGAGCTCGACCTGCTGGCCGCCGATGCGCCCTGGGCCGCGCCCGGCGGCGCGGCGCTGGTGGTGGACTACAAGACGGGGGGCTGGGCCTCCGAGACGCCGGATGAGGTGCTCGCCAAGCACGGGCTGCAGGCGGCCTGCTACGCCTACGCCGTGCTCACGGCCGGCTACGACGCGGTGGAGCTGGCCTTCGTCCGCGTGGAGCAGGCCGACGCCGCCGACCCGCGCCAGCCCCAGGTGGCGGCCTACCGCTACGCCGCGGCCGATCTGCCCGCCCTGCGCGAGGCCGTGCTGGGGGCCCTCTGCGCGGCCTCATCCGACGACGCGTCCTGAGGCCCGGCCGCGCGCCGTCCCGCCGTGGCCCGCATTACGCTTCTGTAAGGCGACGGGGCGGGCGGGCCGCGGGCCCCGCGGTATAATCGCCGGTGACCGGAGGGCGCCCGGGTGGGCGCCGGGCGCTGAAGGGACGGGCCATGGACGTGCTGCTTGTTGAGGACGACCCGATGATCGTGGGGGTCCTCTCCGACCTGCTGAGAGACGAAGGCTACCGCGTGAGCGCGGTGGGCCGGCAGGACGAGGCGGTGGCGCTCCTGGCGTCCCAGGCCTTCGACCTGGCGCTGCTCGACGTGACGCTGGCCCAGGGCAACGGGTTCGCCGTGTGCGCGGCCGCGCGCGAGGCGCACCCCGGCATGCCGGTCATCTTCCTCACGGCCTCCGACGACGAGTACTCCACGGTGGCGGGGCTGGACATGGGCGCCGTCGACTACGTCGCCAAGCCCTTCCGCGCTCGCGAGCTGCTCTCCCGCGTGCGCGCGGCGCTGCGCCGGTCGGGCGGCGGGGACGCGGTGCTGGCGGCCGGCGACGTGCGGCTTGACCCCGCGTCGGCCACGGTGACCAAGGCCGGGCGCGAGGTGTTCCTGTCGGCGCTCGAGTACAAGCTGCTGCTCTACCTGCTTCAGAGCAAGGGGCGCCTGGTCACGCGCGAGAACCTGCGCGACGCCATCTGGGACAGCGCCGGCGAGTACGTGTCGGACAACTCCATCAACGTCTACATCCGCCGCCTGCGCGAGAAGGTGGAGGACGACCCGGCCGATCCGTCCATCGTGGTGACGGTGCGGGGCCTGGGCTACAAGGTGGGGGACTAGCGTGGGCTCGCCGACGACGATGGCGCGCCAGTGCGCCGCCCTGGCCGCCCTCATGGCCGCGCTGTCCGCCCTGGCCGGCGCCGCGGCCGGGCGCGGGGCGGCGCTGTGGTGCGCGGCTGCCGGGGCGGCGGCGCTCGCGTTCTTCGCGGGCGTGTCCTGGAGCCGCCACCGCCAGATCCGCCGCCTCACGGCCGAGATCGACGAGGTGCTCCACGACGGGCGCCGCGTGGGCTTCAGCGACTGCCGCGAGGGGGATGTCGCTGTGCTCACCAACGAGCTGGGCAAGATGGTGGCGCGCCTGGCCCGCACCGGCGACCAGCTGGCGCGCGAGAAGACGGCCCTGGCCGACGCGCTGGCCGACGTGTCGCACCAGATCCGCACGCCGCTCACGGCCGTGGGCCTCATGCTGCCGCTCATCGAGGCGGCCGACGACCCCGTGCGCCGCCGCCGCGCCGTGCGCGAGCTGGAGGCGCTCGTCGACCGGGTGTCATGGCTGGTCACGACGCTGCTCAAGATAGCCAAGGTGGATGCGGGGGCCATGCCGGTCGAGCGGCGCCCCGCCAACGCCGCGGCCATGGCCCGCGAGGCGGTGCGCCCGCTGGAGACGGTGGCCGATCTGCGCGACGTGGCGCTGCGCCTCGAGCTGGACGAGGCGGCCACGTTCACGGGCGACGCGCGCTGGACGGCCGAGGCCGTCGAGAACATCGTGAAGAACTGCCTGGAGCACACGCCGCCCGGCGGGTCGGTGACGGTGCGCGTGGCCGAGGACGCCCTGGCCACGAGCGTCACCGTGTCCGACACGGGGCCCGGCATCGCGCCGGAGGACCTGCCCCACGTCTTCGAGCGGTTCTACCGCGGCCAGGCCGCCGAGGCGCCCGCCGCCCGCGACGGCGCGGAGGGCGCCGACCCGCACGCGCTGCGCAACCCGGCCGGCTTCGGCATCGGGCTCGCGCTCGCCCAGGCCCTCGTGTCGGCCCAGGGCGGCACGCTGCGCGCCGCCAACGGGGAGGGCGGCGGAGCGGTGTTCGCGCTGAGCTTCCCCAAGCTGGTCGTGTAGGGGGATGAGGGGGGGCGGGGAGAGGCTTGCGGTCGCCTCCTCGCTGCGAATTCGCGAGGTGAGGTATACCACGCGAATTCTTGCTGCGGGGGTGCTCCCTGCAGCCTCTCCCCGCCCCCTCGTCCCCCTCCGGGAGGGCGCCTGCTCCCTGGGCCCTTTCCTGCCTCCCCTGCGCCTCCCGCCGACGGGGCGAGGGGGCGTCTCATTACAATCCCGTAAGGTCCTGGTCGCAGCCGGGTAAGGGCGCTCGCCCATACTCGTCCCCAGACCGAGTAATGCGAGAGGAAGGCGAAGGCCATGGACATCCTTACCGTCAGCCACCTGACGAAGGTCTACGGGGAGGGCGCGGCGGCCACGCGCGCGCTCGACGACGTGTCGTTCAGCGTGCCCGAGGGCGAGTTCCTCGCCATCGTGGGCTCGAGCGGGTCGGGCAAGTCGACGCTGCTGCACCTCATGGGCGGCGTGGACAGGCCCACGTCGGGCCAGGTGCTGCTCAATGGCGTGGACGTGTACGCGCGCTCCGACGAGGAGCTGGCGGTGTTCCGCCGCCGCGAGGTGGGGCTGGTGTACCAGTTCTACAACCTGGTGCCCGTGCTCAACGTGGTGGAGAACATGACGCTGCCGGTGGCGCTCGACGGACGCCCGGTGAACGAGGCGCGCCTGGCCGGGCTGCTCGACACATTGGGCCTGCGCGGCCGCGAGGGGCACCTGCCCAGCCAGCTGTCCGGCGGGCAGCAGCAGCGCGTGGCCATCGGGCGCGCGCTCATGAACGCCCCGGCCGTCGTGCTGGCCGACGAGCCCACGGGCAACCTGGACACGCGCAACAGCCGCGACATCATGGCGCTTCTGCGCGCGTCCAACCGCGACCTGGGCCAGACGCTCATCGTCATCACCCACGACGAGGAGATCGCCCTGGCCGCCGACCGCATCATCGCCATCGAGGACGGTCGGGTGGTGCGCGACGAGAGGATCCGGCGATGAGCGCGCTGGGCACCTTCACGCTGCGCTCGCTGCGGGCCAACCGCGTGCGCACGCTCGTGACCGTGGCGGGCGTGGCGCTGGCCGCGGCGCTGCTCACGGCCGTGCTCACGTCCTACACCTCGCTCACGGGCTACCTGTACCGGTCCGAGGTGAACATGGCCGGCAGCTGGATGGCCTATGCGCTCCTGGAGCCCGGCGACGCGTCGCGCGACGAGGTGGGCGCGGTGACCGACGCGCCCGGCGTGGCGGGGGAGGCCGTGCTCACCGACGTGGGCTTCGGCCAGCTCACGAAGGACCAGCAGAACTGGGCCGGCACGTACCTGCCCATCCTCAGCATGGCCGGCGACGTCGGGGACCTCTGCGCCGTCCGCGCCAGCGAGGGGCGCCTGCCCGAGCGCGCGGGCGAGATCCTGCTGCCGTTGCAGTGGCAGGAGCGCGAGGGAGTGCAGGTGGGCGACGAGCTCACCGTCGAGGTGGGGCAGCGCGTGGTGGTGCCGGCGGAGGGCGCCGCGAGCGGCCAGGACGCCGAAGCCTCCGCGCCGTCCGACAGCCTCGGGTCCATCCTGGGCGAGGGGTCGGATGAGGGGGCCGAGGGTGACTTCGGGCCCGGCACCGTGCTCGACTCGTCCATGGGCCTGCTGACCGGCGTCGGCGACGACCGCTACGGCGAGGAGCTCGTCGACATCCATCCCCGCTCCTACACGGTGGTCGGGTTCTACGACCGCATGCTGTACTCCCTGTCCATGAGCACGGGGCTGGCCGCCCTCACGGCGGACGACCCGGAGGCGGAAGGCCTCATGGCCGCGTACGTGACGCTTGACGGCATGGGGTCGCAGGCGCAGGTGCGCGAGCGCATGGGCGAGCTGTTCCCCGGCGCGCCGACCGTGCTGCACACGGGGCTGCTGCGCTTCATGGGCGTCCGGGGCGCCGGCGCCATCTGGGACACGTTCTTCGGCATCGTGGCGGTGCTCGCCATCGTCATCGTGGTGGCCTGCGTGTCGCTCATCTACAACGCCTTCAATATCTCGGTGGCCGAGCGCATGCGCCAGTTCGGGCTGCTGGCCTCCATCGGCGCGTCCCGTCGCCAGCTGCGCCGCACCGTGCTCGCGGAGGCGGCGCTCGTGGCCGGCGCGGGCATCCCGCTGGGCATCGTGGTGGGCCTGGCCGGCTGCGTGGCGACGTTCGCCCTGCTGGGGCCCTCGCTGCAGGCGGTTCTCGGCAACGCCGACGTGCCCTTCCTGGTGGAGCCGCGGCTGTGGGCCATCGCGTTCGCCGTCGCCCTCACGCTGGTCACGGTGCTCGTGTCGGCGTTCGTGCCGGCCCGCCGCGCGGCCCGCGTGTGCGCCGTGGAGGCCCTGCGCCAGACGGGCCCGTCCCGCGTCACGCGCCGGGGCGTCGCGGACGCCGCCCGCCGCGTCGCGCCCGACCGGCTGTGGCGCCCGCGCGGCGTGCTGGCCCGCGTGTTCGGCGTGGGCGGCACCATCGGCGCGCTCAGCGACCGGCGCGGCACGGGCAAGGGGCGGGCGGCGTCGGTGTCGCTGGCGCTGGCCGTGGTGCTGCTCATGACGGCCGGGTCGCTCAACGTGTTCCTGGGCGCGCTGACCACGGGGGTGGGCCAGGGCCCCAGCTACGACATCGGCGTGAGCGTGATGCCGCGCGAGTCCCACCCGGATCCCGGCGCCGAGGGTCTTGCCAGCCCCGCCGAGGACGCCGAGCGCTACCGCGCCCTGTTCGCCGACCTGTGCGCGGTGTCCGGCGTCGAGCCGGTGGGCTGGTCGCTCAACGACTCGTTCCGCCCGCTGATCGTGCCCCAGGACATGGCCGGCAAGGCGCTGCGCACCAGCGCGTTTTCCGGGTCAGGCGTGCTTGCGGACGACGACCCGCTGGTGGCGCGCGTCGGAGGCGGCTGCGTCACCATGGCCCTCGTCGCCTACCTCGACGACGATGACTTCGACGCCTACGCCCGCCGCTACGGCGTCGATCCGGCGCTGTTCGCCGACCCCGCCGTCCCGCGCGCCCTGGCTGTGTCCACGGCCTACGGCAACGACGGCACCACCTACCAGCTGCAGGAGCTGTTCGGCCGGACGGGCACCGTGCAGCTGATCCTGGGCGGCCGCGCGGGCGAGGAGGAGGTGAGGGGCTTCAGCCAGAGCTTCGAGCAGAAGGAGGGCGTCTACGAGATGTCGCTGGTCCCCTACGTCTTCGGTGACGACGACACCATGCAGGAGCTGGACTGGGACGACGTAGAGCTGGAGGTGCTCGACGTGGAGGTGGTCGGCCTGACGGCCGAGCCGCCCGCGTCGATGGGCCGGTGGAGCAGCGAGGCGCTGCTCGTCATGCCGCTGTCGACGATGGCCGCCGGCACGGTGCCCAGCGACGAGCCGACGTTCTCGGGCGCCTTCGACGCCCCGGCGGGTGATCACGCCGCGGTGACCGGGGAGCTGGCCGACGTGGCGGGCGCGTGGGTGGACGCACAGGGCGACCAGGTGTTCGAGGGAGGTTACTCCTCCTACGTCAACGACCACGCGGCCAACGTGGAGAGCACCCAGATGCTCGTGACGGTGGTCAACGTGTTCTGCCTGCTGTTCACCGTCATCCTGGCGCTCATCGCCCTGGCCAACGTGTTCAACACCGTGGCCAACGGGCTCATCCTGCGCCGTCGCGAGTTCGCCGTCATGCGCTCGGTGGGCCTGTCCAACCGCCAGTTCCGCCGCATGATCGTGAGCGAGTGCGTGCGCTACGGGCTGCGCGGCCTGGTGCCCGGCCTGGTGGTGTCCGCGCTGGTGTCCTACGCGCTGTGGCGCATGGTGTCCCTGTCGCTGAGCGGGCTGGACTTCACGCTGCCCTGGGCCTACGTGGCGCTGGCCGTGGGCATGACGGTCCTGGCCATGGCGGCATCGGTGGCCTACGGGCTGCGCCGCTGCCGCGCCGACAACGTGGTGGAGGCCCTGCGCACCGACGCGGCCTAGCCCCCGCCGCTCCCTCTCGCGCCCCGTCGCGGCCGCGCCTGCCCGGCGCCGCCCGGCGGGGCGCGCCTATACCCGCGCGCCCGTCCCCGCGGTCGCTTCCCATCACCGGCTCTCCTTCCGCTTGACACTGTGCATAGGTGTGTATATGATGTGTATATAGGGTATATACACTATTCACGATTCTCCCGCCGAAGGGACGCCGACGGCGGGAGGGTCACGCGAGAGGCGGGCGGCTCGGGCGAGGCCGTCCCGTGCCGCCCGCCGCGAAAGAGGAACCTTGGACATCATCATCTCGAACGCCAGCAGCGCGCCCATCTACGAGCAGATAGCGTCCCAGATCAAGGGAGCCATCCTCGCGGGCGAGCTGGCCGAGGGCACGCCGCTGCCCTCCATCCGCGCCCTGGCCAACGACCTGCGCATCAGCGTCATCACGACCAAGCGCGCCTATGCCGAGCTGGAGGAGGCGGGCTTCATCGACACCGTGCAGGGCAAGGGCTCGTTCGTGGCCGGGGGCAACCTCGAGCTTCTGCGCGAGGAGCGCCTGCGCCGCGTGGAGTCGCTGCTGGCCCAGGCCGTGGCCGAGGCCGCGTCCGCGGGCATCCCGCCCGCCGATCTGCACGCCATGCTCGACCTCATGGCCGAGGACGCCTGACGCCCCGCGCCGGGACGCCACCGGGATCGCCCGGGCGTTCCGGCGGGCGGCCGCGGCGCGCCCGTGTGCCGTCGAGACCCGATGTGACGAACGAGCCGCCCCGCGCGGCCCTAAGGAGATTGCTGACATGGACTATCTGCTGAGAGTGGAGGACCTGGCGAAGCGCTACGACGGCTTCGCGCTTGAGGGGGTGAGCCTGGCTGTCGAGCGCGGCATGGTCGTGGGGCTGGTGGGCTCCAACGGCGCCGGCAAGACGACCACCCTCAAGGCCGTCCTGGGCCTCATCGCCGCCGACGGGGGCGCCATTGAGCTGATGGGCGCGCCGATCGAGGGGCCGGGCAGCCGGGCGGTGGACGCCGTCAAGGCCCGCGTGGGCGTGGTGCTCGACACGTGCGCGTTTCCCGACAGCTGTCGCGTGGCGGATGTGGGGGCCATCGGGCGGGCGGCCTACCGCACTTGGGATGACGCCCTGTTCGCCGAGCTGCGCGAGCGCTTCGGCCTGGCGCCCCGCAAGACGGTGAGGGAGCTGTCCCGCGGCATGGGCATGAAGCTGTCGCTGGCGTTCGCCCTGGCGCACCGCCCACAGCTGCTCGTGCTGGACGAGGCCACGGCTGGGCTGGACCCCCTGGCCCGCGACGAGGTGCTCGACCTGCTGCGCGCGTTCATGGCCGACGGCGAGCACGGCATCCTCATGTCCACCCACATCACGTCCGACCTGGAGAAGATCGCCGACGAGGTGGCCTGCATCGATGGGGGCCGGCTCGTGTTCGACGTGCCCCGGGACGTCATCTGCGACGAGGTCGGCATCGTCCGCTGCCGCGAGGCCGACCTGGACGCCGTGCTGGCCTGCGGGGCGCTCGCCCCCGGCCAGGCGCGCGTCATGCGGCACGGCTACAGCATCGACGTGCTCGTGCCCGACCGCGCGGCGCTCGTCCGCGCGCTGGACGGCGTGGCGGTTGACCGCGCCACCATCGAGGAGTACATGACGCTCATGCTGAGGGGGGAGGCCCGATGAAGACGATGATCCTGTCCGACCTCATCATCATGAGGGACAGCCTGCTGCAGCTGCTGGGCATCTGCGTGGTGGTGGGCGCCGTGCTGAGCGCCGCCATGGAGTCGGTGGTGTCCATGGCGGCCATGCTCACGGTGATGCTGCCGTTTCTGTACCTGACGTCGGTGAGCGCCTACGACGAGATGGGGCGCTGGGAGCTGTTCCGCCTGACGCTGCCGCTGTCGCGCCGCCAGGTGGTCATGGGCCGCTACGCGAGCCTGCTCGTGGTGACCGCCGGGGCGGCGGCGTTCGCGCTCGTGCTGTCGGCGGTGGTGCTGGCGGTGTGTGCCGCCGTGCTGGGCGACGCGGCGCCGGCGGGGCTCACGCTGGCGGAGAACGCGCCGTTCGCCCTGGTCGGCTCGACGGCCCTCTCCGCGTGCGTCCTGCTGCTGGCGAGCGCGGTGGCGCTGCCGCTCATCATGCGCTTCGGCATGACCCGGTGGACGCGCCTCGCGCCCGTGGCGGTGGTGCTCGTCCTGGCCGCGGGGGTGTGGCTGCTCGGCGACGGGATGCCCGCGTCCGGCGCGCTCGACGGTGTCGTGGCGTGGCTCGAGGCGGGCGACGGCGCGAACCTGGCGCTGGCCTGCGGCATCGTCCTGGTGGCGGCGCTCGCGCTGTACGCGGCGAGCTCGCTTCTGGCCACGCGCCTCTACGAGGCCCGCGAGCTGTAGGGCCGCGGGGGCCGTGCGGGACCCTAGTTCCCGCCGCTCGGTTAGGCCTTCGGGCCCTGCGACAGCACCAGGCCGCCCAGCGTGAGGGTCATGCCCGCCACGACGGCTGGCGTGAGCGCCTCGCCCAGCACGGCGGCCGATGCCGTCGCGGTGACGACGGGCACCAGGTAGATGTAGGTGCTCGTGGTGACGGCCCCCAGCCGGCTCACGGCGTAGCCCCAGGTGGCGAAGCAGGCGGCGGAGGCCACCAGCCCCAGGAACAGCAGGTTGGCGGCGAACACGGGGTCGATGAGGACGGCGGGGGCCGGCGCGGGGTAGCCGGCCAGCACGACGGGCGCCATGAGGACGAGGCCCCACGCGAACGTGCGCTTGGTGGCCGCGATGGTCTCATAGCCCGCGGCGGCAATGCGCGCCACCACCGTCGAGTAAACGGCCCACACCCCGGCCGCCCCCAGCGACAGCGCGCAGCCCAGCAGAAACGCGTCGCCTCCCGCCGGCGCCGCGCCCGCGCCTGCGCCCGCGCCATCGGGCGTGCCGGCGCTGCCGCCCAGGCTCACCAGCACGATGCCGGACATGGCCACGGCGAAGCCGGCCGCGAAGCGCGGGGTGAGCACGCCCCGCTGGCCCCGCAGGGCTGCGATGATGGCCGTGAACAGGGGAGAGACGGTGACGATGATGCCGACGGCCGTGGCGCTCGCGTAGACGAGGGCCACGTTCTCCAGCAGGTAGTAGGCGGCGATGCCGGTGAGGCCGGCCAGGGCGAACAGCGCCTCGTCGCGCCGCGATGCCACGTGCAGGACGCGTGGGCGCAGGATGCACAGCGCCACGAGCCCCAGGGCGAAGCGGATGAGCAGGATCCAGCCCGGCGACAGGCCCTGCAGCAGCACCTTGGTGGACACGAACGTGATGCCCCACACGAACACGGTGAGCAGCGCGACGACGTGGGCCCTCATCGGGCGCCTCCGCGGTCGAGGCCCTGCGCGGACGGTCGGCCGTCGGCCGTGCGGATGTCGACCGCTCGTGTCGTCTGCGAGGTGTCGTCCGCTCCGGCCAGCGCGTCGCGGTAGGCGCCGGGCGTGATGCCCAGGCGGTCGCGGAAGGCGCGGGTGAGGTGGGGTTGGTCGCTGAACCCGGTGGCGTGGGCGGCCTCGGCGCAGGACCGCCCCTGGGCCAGGAGAGCGCGGGCGCGCTCGACGCGCAGCGACGCGAGATGCTGCATGGGCGTGAGCCCGAACCGCCGCCGCCACGCGCGCACCAGCTGCCAGCGCGACATCCCCGCGATGGCAGCCAGGTCGTCCAGGCGCACCGGACGCGCCAGCTGGGCTCGCAGGTGGGCCGCGGCACGAGCGAGGGGGTCGTCGGGCGCGGCTCCCGCTGAGGTGCGCGCGGCATCGCCGGCGCGATTCGCGCTACCCGGCTCGATGCCTGCGACAGACCCCGTGCCATCCGCCTTCGCCGCCAGGTGATCCGCCAGCAGGCAGAGCGTCTCGTCAGCCTCGTCGACGGCCTCCTCCTCGACGTGCGTGAGCAGTTCGTCGAGCAGGCGGGCGGCCTCCTCATCGCGCACGACCGGCCCCCCGAGGAGGAGCGCTTCTCCGGCCGAACCACCCTCGGGCAGCGTGGCGATGACGACCGAGTCGTAGGAGAGCGGCTCCTCGCCCTGCTGCTCGCAGCCGTGGGCATCGCCGGGGTTGAAGATGACGATATCGCCTGGCCCGATGTCATAGGGGGTTCCGTTGCAGGTGAGCGAGCGACGTCCCTCGCGCACGATGCCGATGACGTGCCCGGCGTGGCGATGCGGCGGGAACGGGCGTGCCCATCCGCGAAAGCGGCGCGCCTCGATGCGGCCGCCTGCGCAGCTCGACTGACTCTTACCAGGCACGGTCTTCTTCCCTCCGTCGCTTAGGCGCCCCGGCGCCCGCAGATCCTGCCGCCGGCCCTTGCGGGCGCGGATCTCCCGCTCGCTCTCGTTGGCATGGTCGCGGGCTTCCCGCGCTGTCCATCGTCTCATGATAGGGCAACGGCGCCGGCTGTCTTGAACGATCGTGCGGGCGGCGCCGGGGGGCGAGGACGACGGAAGCCGGCCGCGCCCCGCGCAGCCGGCTTCCTCTTGGCGTGCCCCGGATGGGGTCGCGTTGTGCTCTGTCGACGCTAGTTGGTCTCGACGGGCTCCTCGGCGCCCTCGGCGGCGGTCGGGGTGGACGCGGCGGCCTTGTCCTGGGCCGTCAGGTCCTGGGACCCGGCGTCGTTCGCGGTGATGGGGGCGTTGGAGTCGGCGCTGATGGTGCTGCCGTTGACCTCAGTGGGCTCCTCGGCGCCCTCGGCGGCCGTCGGGGTGGACGCGGCCGTCAGGTCCTGGGCCGTCTGGCCGGCCTGGTCGAGCGGGGTGGCGTGCAGGGTGAGGGCGGCGTGCTCGATGGGGGCCAGCAGGCCGTCGGCCAGGGCCTCCTCGTCGACGATCTCCGTCACGCTCACGTGGTTGGGGCCGGTGGTCTGCGGCGCGCCCTCCTCGGCGAGGGCGGGCTGGGCCTGCAGCAGGGCCATGGCACCGCCCACGAGGGCGCACAGCCCCAGGGTGCACAGCCCGGTGCTCAGCTTGGTCATTGCGTTGCTCATGATGTGTCCTTCCGCTTGAGCTGGCTCGCCATGGCGGGCGCGGCTTCCGATCTGCCGATGGGCCCGGGGGACGCCCGCCGGGTGCTCGCGCGCCCGCGTGTGGTCCCTCGGCTCGGCTCTCAGGTCGATCTTAGGAAGCGGCGCGGAGGGCCTCCCTGAGGCCGCCCCATCCGTGGGCGGCCTGTGGCGCGCCCGTCAATCGCAGGTCACCGAGATGCCCCGGGACGCCGGGCCGCATCACCCGAGGGACGGGTCGCGCGCCCTTCGTGCCAGAAAACGGCTCGATTCCGAGGCAGGCAAGCTCCCCAGCCTTGCCGTTCGCAGCGTTTTCGCAGGTCGCCTTCGCCTCGGCATCCTCTGGTGGCTCCCTTGTGCCCGTCTAGGGGCCGAAAACCTCGGAATCGTGCGGTTTTCTGGCATGAACGCACCAGTTGCCCCGTGCTAGACTTCCGCCCCATGGGTGTCATTCTCTGTCATCGCTCGGCCTTCGACCTGCACCGGATGGACTGTCCCACCGAGCCGTTCTCCGGTAGCCTGGCCGCAGCGTGGGAAGGCGGAGATGTAAACGCGCGATTAGCCGATGTCGTCCGCCGGTCACCCTCGCAGGCGCGCTACCTGCGGGAACCCTACCATCTCCTCGTGCCGGGTGAGGTGAAGCGCCGTCCGTCTCATGGTGTCGTGCTCCATGGGGCGGGTGTCCCTCTGCCATCAGGATCGCTCCGGCGCGTGGCACCCGGGTTGCTGGTCGTGTCAGTCGAGTGCGCCTTGCGCCAGATGTCGGCTGACGAGCGCCTCCTCGACATCGTGCTCCTCTGCTATGAGGCGTGCGGCTGCTACCGAATGGGCCCAGGTGAGGATCGCCTCTTCGATCAGGGGCGTTTGACCACGGTCGACAGGCTGAAGCGCCATGTCCAGGCGAGCGCTGGCCTGCCGGGCGCGGGTGCCTTGGGCCGGGCGCTGCGCTTCGTGCGCGACGACTCGTTCTCGCCGGCCGAGACTGCCGCGGTGCTCCTGCTGTGCCTGCCGCGTCGGATGGGCGGCTATGGGCTGCCGTGGCCGGAGATGAACCATCGCGTCGATTTGGGCGCACGGCGTCGCTCGGCGGCGGGCCGGTCCTACCTGATATGCGATTTGTACTGGCCTGGATCGCGTCTGGACGTCGAGTACGATAGCGATCTGTGTCATACCGGATCCCAGCGCATCGCCCAGGACGCCATGCGCCGTGCCGACCTCTTCGACCGAGGTATCAGCGTTCTGACCCTGACGAAGGGCCAGCTCTACGACGAGGAGGGCCTTGACGTCTTCGCGGCGGTGCTCGCACGCCAGCTTGGATATCGGTTGCGTCCGGTGGACGCGCGGGGACTGGCATCCAGGCGCGCGCTTCGATCGGAGCTGCTTGGCTCGCGTTGTTGACGCTTGTCTGTGTTTGGTGGGCGATTCCGCCAATAGCGACCAGGGTCTCTTGTGGCGAGGCATTCCCGCTGCGCCACGGTCCGCCGGCTAACGGAAAGGGGGAATCCAGGCGGTTCGTGCCAGAAAACGGCGCCATTCCGAGGCTAGAGGCGACATGTCGGGGCGGCTCGGCACGTCTTGCGGGCGTTTCCCCAGGTGACGGATCATCCAATCGCGGGGCTCTCCGCCCGATCGTCGCAGAAATCGGTTCCAACCTCGGAATGGCGCCGTTTTCTGGCACGAACCGCCCCACGAACCGCGCCCGCCCCCGCGCGCGTCAGCCCTCTACCACCACGCCGAGGCGGCGCGCCAGGCCCGCGGCCTGGATCAGGTCCATCTTGCACCCGCGCACCTCGTCCATCGCGTCGGACAGCACGATGCCCTCCAGCTGGCACCCGCGCAGGTCGATGCCGGCCAGCGACGTGCGGAAGAAGCTCGTGCCCACCAGCTTGACGTCGTCCAGCGCGACGTGGCGCAGGCTGGCCTCGGACACGTCGGCGCCGGACAGGTCGCAGGTGCGCGCGGCCACCGCCCACAGGCGCGCCTGGGTGAGCGCGCACAGCCCGCACGCGCAGCCGTCCAGCGTCACGTCCTCCAGGTTGGCCTCCAGAAACGACGCGCCCGTCAGCTTGCAGCCCGTGAACGAGCAGCGCCTCAGGTCGGCCTGGTCGAGCACCGCGTTGGACAGGTCGCACTCCACGAAGGCCACGTCGGAAAGCGACGCGCCCTCCAGGAGGCAGCCCGCCAGCCGGCAGCCCTCCAGCCGCGCGCCGGACAGCTCCAGCTCCGCCAGGTCGCGCCCGCACGCGTCGACGCCCGTCACCACCAGGCCCTCCCACGGCTCGTCGCCCGGCTCCCACGCGGGCAGCGCGGACAGCGCGCGGGGGTCGCGCGGCTCGGCCGGGGCGGCAGGCGGGCGCGGCGCGGCGCCGAAGGCCTCGGCGGCGTGCAGGTGCGACAGGCTCATGGCTGGGTTCCGCCCGGCCCTACGCCCGGGCGCCCCACTGCTCGTAGTACGCGTCGAGCGCGCCGGCCAGCGCGTCGTCGATGACCACGCGGCCGCCCACCTCGCGCCCGTGCAGGTAGGCGCGCACCTCGTCCATGGTGACGATGGCCGCGGTGGGGAACCCGTAGCGCTCGCTCACCTCGGCCAGCGCCGCCTGCGTGCCGCCCTTGCCCACCTCCATGCGGTCAAGCGACACCATAAGGCCCACCACCTCGACGTCAGCCTGCGCCTTGATCAGGGGATACGTCTCCTCGATGGACTTGCCCGACGTGGTGACGTCCTCCACCATGACCACGCGGTCGCCGTCGCGCAGGTCGCTGCCCAGCAGGATGCCCGCGTCACCGTGGTCCTTGGCTTCCTTGCGGTTGGAGCAGTAGCGCGCCTCCTTGCCGTACAGCTCGTGCAGCGCCATGGTGGTGACCACCGACAGCGGGATGCCCTTGTACGCCGGCCCGAACACCACGTCGAAGTCCAACCCGAAGCGCTCGTTGATGGCCTGCGCGTAGAACAGGCCCAGGCGGTGCAGCTGGTCGCCCGTGACGTAGGCGCCCGCGTTCATGAAGAAGGGGGATTTGCGGCCGCTCTTCAGCGTGAAGTCGCCGAACTTGAGCACGTCGCTCTCCACCATGAACTCGATGAACTCCTGCTTGTAGGCATCCATGGGGCGCCCCTTCCGTCCGGGCCGCCGCGCGGCCGTTGGCTACGTACCGCTGACATGATACCCGATGACCCCGGGCCCCGGGACGCCCTGGGATAAGATGGGGAAGAAGCGCGCGGTCGCCCCCGCGGGCGCCCCGGGGCTCCGGCGCGCGCCGGCCCGGGCCGCCCGCGTCGGGCGCGTCGCCTGCCGGGGCCCCGCGCCAGCCCCGCCGCCCGCGCCCGTGCCGCCCGCCCCGCAGGAGGAAGCGCGCGCCGCCGGCAGGGCCCGCCCCGCGCCTGCCGTCCGACCGCCGTCGAAAGGAGCCGCCATGTCCTCAGGACCCCGCGATACCCGCCCGGAGAGCGTCGTGAAGCGCGCGCTCGACGGCCTCGTCCTGCGCCACCCGCTCATATCCGCGGCCCTGGCCCTGCTGCTCGTGGCGGCCGTGGGCGGAGGCGCGGCGGGGCTGGGCTCGGGCGGGATCTCCCCCGCGGCCGGGGGCGGGCAGGCCCCCGCGACGTCCGCCACGGCGCAGCCCGGCCTGGAGCACGCCACGGTGGTGCGCGTGGTGGACGGCGACACGCTGGTGGTGAGCGTGGGCGGGCGCGACGAGCGCGTGCGGCTCATCGGCATCGACTGCCCGGAGAGCGTCGCCCCCGAGGAGGAGCGCAACACGCCCGAGGGCGACGAGGCGTCGGCCCACACCAAGGGCCTCGTGGGCGCCGGCGACGTCGTGTGGCTCGAGCGCGACGCCAGCGACACCGACCGGTACGACCGCCTGCTGCGCTACGTGTGGCTCGAGCAGCCCGACGACCCCGACGACCCCGACGAGATCGCCACCAAGATGCTCAACGGCATCCTCGTGCGCGACGGCTACGCGCGCGCCAAGCGCTACGGCCAGGACACCGCCCACGCCGAGGCGCTCGAGGCCCTGGGCCGCGAGGCGTCCCGCGCCGGCCGCGGCGTGTCGGCTGCCTGGGGCTAGGCGCGCCCCGGCCGGAGGGCGCCCCGGCCCGCCCGCCGCGCCGCCGCCGTGGTAGAATCGCCCCCTGAAGCACACGACCCGGATGGAAGCCGCCCATGCAGACCTACCTCGCCCACTACCGCTCGCCCAACGCCTCGTCCGACCGCGCCCGCGGCCTGTTCGAGTTCGACAGCGACGCGCGTGCCGGCACCAAGGCAAACCTCCACGACGCGCGCGTGCGCATGCTGGAGCTGTACGGCAAGGACGCCGTGGGCTGGACCATCGACAAGGTGGAGCGCAAGCGCGCCAGGGAGGAAAAGACGGACGGCCAGCTCGAGCTGGACTTCCGCGCCCCCAAGCCCGAGCGCAAGCGAAAGCACAAGAAGGAGTACTGGTAGGGGAGGCCGCCCCGCGCGCCGTCCCTCCCGCGAAAGGAAGCACCCATGAAGAAGAAGCACCTGCGGTTCCTCAAGTCGCTGCTCGAGACGCCGTCGCCCACGGGCAGCGAGGTGCCCGTCGCCACGCTCGTGCGTCAGCGCCTGGCGCCCGTGGCCGACGAGATTGCCACCGACACCATGGGCTCGGTGCACGCGCGCCTCGACGGGCGCGCCAACGGCCCGTCGCTCATGCTGGCCGCGCACATGGACGAGATCGGCCTCATGGTCACCTACATCAGCGACGACGGGTTCCTCTCCGTCGCGGCGGTGGGCGGCGTGGACGCGGCCATCCTGCCGGGCATGCGCGTGGACGTGCACGCGTCGGGCGCCGACGAGCCCCTGCGCGGCGTGGTGGGCCGCAAGCCCATCCACCTCATCGAGGCCGACGAGCGCAAGACGGTCACGAGCCTGGACAAGCTCGTCATCGACCTGGGCATGCCCGGCGAGGCGGTGCGCGACGCCGTGCGCGTGGGCGACGTCATCACGTTCGGTGTGGGCTTCGAGACCTTCGGCGACGGCATGGCCGTCTCGCGCGCCTTCGACGACAAGTGCGGCGTGTGGATAGCCTGCCGCGTCATGGAGAAGCTGGCCGCCGCCGGCCGCGCCCCCGGCGCGTTCATCGCGGCCGCCACCGTGCAGGAGGAGATCGGCACCCGCGGCGCCATGACGTCGGCCCACGCGGTGCGCCCCGACGTGGCCGTGGCCTTCGACGTCACGCATGCCACGGACTACCCGGGCATCGACAAGGCCAAGTACGGACGCATCACGTGCGGGGAGGGCCCGGTCATCGCCCGCGGCCCCAACATCAACCCGGTGGTGTTCGACCGCCTGGTGGCCGCCGCCGAGGCCGAGGGCATCCCGTACCAGCTGGAGGCCGAGCCCTCCGTCACGGGCACCGACGCCCGCGCCATCCAGGTGACGCGCGCCGGCATCCCCACGGGGCTCGTGTCGGTGCCGCTGCGCTACATGCACACGCCCACCGAGGTGGTGGCCCTGTCCGACCTGGACGCCACCGTGCGCCTGCTCACGCGCTTCGCGCTCGACCTGGACGCCGACGCCTGCTTCGTGCCCGGCATGGCCGACCCGGTGCGCCCGGGCCGCCCCGTCACGCTGGGCGATGTGGCCGACGCGGACGAGGAGGAGGGCGCCGAGCCCGAGGCCACCGTCGCCGCCGCGGACGAGGCGGCCGCTGCGGACGAGGCGGCCGACGAGGCGCGCCGCGACGCCGCCGTGACGGCCGAGGTGGAGCAGCGCGCCGGAGAGCCGGCCGGCCCCGTCGACGGCGACGCGGCCGATGCCGTCATGGCCGCCTACGAGCCCAACGCGGCGTCCACGGAGTAGCCCCGCCCGCGCCCCGCGCAGGCGCCCTCGGCCCCACGGGGCCGCGGTCGTCGGCGGGGCGCGCCCTTGCCAGAAGAATTCGCTCTGGAGGAGACATGAAGAAGAACGAGGAGAAGACCATCGCCAAGAACCGCCGCGCGTTCCACGACTACGAGATCCTGGAGACGTGGGAGGCGGGCATCGAGCTCACCGGCACCGAGGTGCGCTCGCTGCGCGACAACCACTGCCAGCTCACCGAGTGCTTCATCCTGGTGCGCGACGGCGAGCTGTGGCTCAACAACGTGCACATCCCGCCCTTCGCCCAGGGCAACATCGCCAATCCCGACCCCGACCGCAAGCGCAAGCTGCTGATGCACAAGCGCCAGATCCGCTACCTGCAGGAGAAGGTGCGCGAGAAGGGCCTGGCCATCGTCCCGCTCAAGCTGTACTTCAAGGACAACGGTTTGGTTAAGGTTGAGGTGGCCCTCGCCCGGGGCAAGAAGCTCTATGATAAACGTGAGAGCATGAAGGAACGCGATTCCAAGCGCGACATCGACCGCGCCATGAAGGAGCGCTCCCGCTAGCGCGCCGCGCCCCGCGGACGCGGTGACCCTACGACGAAAGGAGCTGGTCATGGGCTTGGACGACGAGCTTGAGATCATGGAGGAGACGGGCGAGACCGACGCCGAGCAGATCGACGAGGAGACCGAGATCCAGGACGTCGAGGACGACGTCGACGAGATCCTCGACGCCGACGCCGAGGAGAGCGACCTGGAGCACGCCTACGCGAGCTTCGAGACCGACAACGAGACCGACTACGACGGCTGGTCCGACGACGAGGTGACCGAGGCCGAGGCCGACGACGAGGCCGCCCGCGCGCTCAACAACGAGGGCTACGAGATCGAGGACGGCAACGACCTGGAGGCCGAGGTCATCGAGATGGAGATCGAGGACGGCGACGTCTACGCCTACATCGTGGACGAGGACGACAACGAGATCGGCTTCATCCTGCTCGACGAGGACGGCAACGAGCAGGAGTACTACTTCGTCGAGGACGACGACGAGCAGGACGAGGACGGTGATGACGGCGTGACCGTCATCCGCGCGTCCGACGAGGAGGAGTTCGACCTGGGCATCACCCGCGAGGGCGTGGCCGAGGCCACCGCCGACATGAACGCCATCTACAAGGACGGCGTGGCCGTGGCCGCCGAGCTCAAGGGCGCCTTCGATGACATCTCCGACAGCCTGAGCTTCCTCAAGAAGAAGTAGCCGTGCCGACATCATCCCAAACGCGAGGCGGCCCCGCACCAACGCACGGTGCGGGGCCGCCTCGCGTCTGCCCTATCGCTCGATGGCGCGATCAACCTCGTCGATGAGCTCCTGCTGGGAATGGACGTCGAGCTTCGCGTAGATATGGCGCACATGGCTCTTCACGGTGTTGTGGGACACCACGAGGCGCTCCTGGATGACGGGGCTCGTGCGCCCGCGCGCGAGCAGCATGAGTACGTCGAGCTCGCGGCTCGTGAGCCCGTGCTCGAGCGCCACCTGCTCGCAGGCGCGCTGGAAGGGCGAGCCGCATTCCTCGGAAGACGCCTCGTCGCCTTCGTGCGCCGCAGCGTCTTCCCCTCCGCCCTCGATCGGCGTGACGGGCACGACTCCCGCAGCCGCCTCATCGAAGCTGAAGCGTCGAAGGGCGACGAACAGGTAGGCCACGAATATGAGCGTGATGGTCGCGTTCGCGAAGATGAGCACGTCGGGCGCATCTGCGGAGAGGGTCTGGAGCGAGGCCATGAGAGCTGCCCCGCAGCCGATGCCCACCCATGAGGCGGCGAACGCCGACGCGGATGTCGTGAGCGCCCCCAGGGGGTTGCGTGCGCCGACGACGGCGATGATGTAGTACATGAGCACGGCGAAGCAGTCCGACCCGCCGCGCAGCAGGATGGCGCTCAGGTGCCCGTTGACGCCGAGGGGACTGGTGGGGAACAGCACCATGGGGAGGCAGAGCAGGCCGGCGAGCGTCAGCAGCCCCGAGACGGTCTCGAGCGCATCGGCGGAGACCGCCTCGCTGCGCCGGGCGATCCCGATGAGGAGAATGAGGGCGACGGGCAGGAAGCTCAGGCACGTCTCAAGGGGCGGCAACGGCCCGCTCGAGAGCAGCGCCTCGAAGCCGTAGGCCACGTTGAACAAGAAGATGGTGATGAACACCAGGCTCGAGAGGGGGAGGAACGAGGAGGGGTTGGTCGCGTCGAGCACGTTGGGGGACTCGTGGCGGCGAATGTCCTCGAGGAGTCCGCTGACGCTGGGCCTGACGAGCACGTAGGCGGAAACGACGGCGAGGAAGTAGACGATCGATGCCGTGAGCGGGGTGGGGCTCGCGGAGCGAAGCAGCGGCGTCACTGCGTACGCGAGCACGAACGCAAACGCGATGACCCCCAGGGCCTCGTCGCGGCCCAGGCGGGAGAGCGATGTTCCGATCAGTATGGAGAGCCACACGAGCCCGATGCCCCCGAGCGGGCTTCCCGCCAGGATGAGGACGGGCTCCTCCCACCGAAGCCCGACGCAGAGCAGGACGAGGCCTGCCGCGAGCAGCGCGAGCAGCGCGACGGACAGGGGACGCTCCCTCAGCAGCGCGGGATGCAGGTAGGCCCCGAGCGCGATGAGGACGGAGAAGACCGCCCCGCAGAACGTCGACACCTCGCGCGAGAGGGGACAGACCGTGGCCAGGTCGGGGAAGAGCACCGTGCTCAGGATGGTCGACGCCACCTGGAGCATGGTGAGCGCAGCGCAGATTTGGACCTGCCGCATCTCGCCTCCTTCCTGTCTCCCTGCGCTCCAGTATAGCAAGAGCGGGGTGGAAGGCTCGTCACCCCCAGAAGGTGAAACTCATCCATATGGCGGACAAAGCACCAGGTCAAAGCCGTATTGAAAATCGCACCATGAGGGTGGAGACGCGCAGGGGGCCACGGGGTAGCCTTTGGTCATATCGGCGGCCGCGCCAGAGGAGGGGCGGCCCGCATGCTTGTCACGAGGAGGGATCATGACCAAAGAAACGAACGCCCGGATGTCCCGACGCAGCTTCCTGGGTTTGGGGGCCCTGGTGGCCGCCGGCTCGGCAGCCGGCCTGGCAGGGTGCGCGCCGAAGAGCCGTGAGGCGGGACTCGCCGTCGGGGGCGGATCGTCGAGCGCCGCGTCTGCCGGCGCGGCCGATTGGCTCGGCGTGGAGCCCCAGATCACCGATATCGCGCGTACGGAGGAAACGGATCTGCTCATCATCGGCGCGGGTACGGCTGGCCTGGCTGCCGCGGCGTCGGCGGCCGACCTCGGGCTCGACTTCGTGCTGTGCGAGAAGAGCGGCACCGTCCAGGAGACGCGCGAGTACTGGGGCGGCGTCGACACGGGCTATCAGCGCGCAGCGCAGGTGGAGATCGACCACTTCAAGCTGCTCAACGAGCTGACGCGCTATGCCTCCGGCAAGTGCAGCCAGGATGTCATCAAGATGTGGATAGAGGAGAGCGGCGAGGCGATGGACTGGCTCGAGCCCCTCATGGCCGAGACCGGGAAGCCCTGCGTCCTTGAAGTCCACTCCGACCATCCCACGGGCGGAACCGACTACTACGTGCCCGTCCTGCAGCATATCTGGGTCACCCCCTACGCCCCGCCCACGCGCAACGACGTCCTCGCGACCCACATCGAGCAGCTCGGCAATCCCGCGCGCTTCAATCACGAGATGGTGAGGCTCGTCCATGATGACGGCGCGGTAACCGGTGCCATCTTCGACACTGATGAGGGATATGTGCAGATCAACGCGAAGAACACGCTCATCGCGACGGGCGGCTACCCCGCCAACCCCGCTATGATGAGCGCGCTCTCCCCGCAGGCGCTCTCCGTGTGCACCGCCAGCAGCTTCGCGCCGACCAACACGGGCGACGGCATCAGGGCCGCCCTCTGGGCCGGCGCCACCAAGGATCCCGAGGCCGCTCCCATGATCTTCGATCGCGGCTCGGTGGCCCCCGGCGTCGACTGCGGGTACGTGGGCGAGGGCGATGGGCGCATCCTCCCCGGCACCATCTTCCAGGAGAACATCGGCAGCCAGCCGTTCATGAAGGTGAACCGGCACGGAAGACGCTTCGTGAACGAGTCGATGCCCTACGATTTCATGTGCAACGCCGCAGGCCAGCAACCCGGCGGCGTCTGGTGCCAGGTGTTCGACGCGAACGCCCCCGAGGACATCCTGCGCTTCGACACCATCGGTTGCTCGGGCTTCGCCAAGCAGATGATGGCGGTCGGCATGCCCATCGACGAGTTCTGCGAGGCATCCATGGCCCAGGGCATCATGGCGAAGGCCGATACCATCGAGGAGCTTGCGGACGCGCTCGGCTTCGTCGGTGACGACAAGGAGGCCTTCCTCGCCCAGGTCGATCGCTACAACGCGCAGTTCGACGCCCAGGCAGACGACGACTTCGGCAAGGAGCCCTATCGCCTGTCCGCCATCCGGCAGGCGCCCTTCTACGGATGCTGGTTCGGCGGCACGCTGCTCACCACCCTCGACGGCCTGCGCATCAACGGCCACTGCCAGGTGCTTGACGCCGAGGATGAGGTCATTCCCGGCCTCTACGCGGCCGGAGACGCGTCAGGCAGCTTCTTCAGCGGAAACTATCCGGAGTACCTGGTGGGCGTGGCATGCGGCCGCTCCACCACCCAGGGACGCCACGTGGCGCGCTACCTGGCCGGCGAGATCTCCTAAGGAGGCGACCCATGAGTGATCCCAAGATGACGAACCCGGACAACGACCGGCCTGCCGGAGAGGCGCCGGCCTCCGAAAGCTCGCCGCGACGCCCCGCGGCGCGCCGGCGCCGGGTGATGGCGGCGGCGGTGGTGGCGCTCGTGCTGGTGGCAGCCGGGGCGGGTTTTTGGGTCTGGCATGAGCAGCCGGGATTCTGCAATGCCATCTGCCACAACCCGATGGATCCCTATCTGCCCACCTACGAGGCGGAGCCGGGCCAGCCGAGCGTCGACAAGTGGGGCAACGAGGTGCAGGATGCGGCTGGCATGATGGCGGCCGCGCATCGTGCCCAGAACGACGACACCTGCCTGAGCTGCCATGTGCCGACGCTGGGGGAGCAGGTATCCGAGGGTCTGGCCTGGGTGGCGGGGAACTACTATGACCCGCTTGATGAGCGCTC
This sequence comes from Eggerthellaceae bacterium, assembly GCA_022792415.1. Lineage (GTDB taxonomy): Bacteria > Actinomycetota > Coriobacteriia > Coriobacteriales > Eggerthellaceae > Enterorhabdus. The sequence continues at coordinate 30,965 of JAAWAY010000060.1, forward strand.
CGTCACCGACCTCACGGCTGCGCGCGGCGTGGCGGGCGACGAGTTCTGCCTGAACGAGGCGTGCCATGACCTGACCCGTCCCGAGTTGGTGGAGCTGACGGCGGATCGCGCGTTCAACCCGCATGTGTCCCAGCATGACGAGTACGCCTGCTCCGATTGCCACAAGGCCCACCGCGCCTCGGTCATGATCTGCGCGCAGTGCCACACCGAGGCCGAGGTTCCTGCCGGGTGGATACAGACCGTCGATGATGCGCAGCTGATGAAGCCCATTTCCGTCCCCGACGCCGCCTAGCGGCCCGGTATTGGGACGCGGGGGCCGGCCGCCGCGCGATTGCGCCCTCCACTGGCGCCCCATCCCCACGCCGGGGGTGGGGCGTTTTCCGCGCTCAGGGGTGATGTGCCAAGAAAAAGCCCCCTGAACTGCGAAAACGCATGGTTCAGAGGGCTAATCCAACTGGTGGAGGCGCGGAGAGTCGAACTCCGGTCCATACTAGACGATCCATGAGGCGCTACAGGCTTAGTCGGCGATCAGGGTTCGGGGCGGGTCGGTCCGCCGACCGACGTCATCGTCCCTAGTCGGTTCAGTCTTAGCCTCGGCCATACCGGCTACGTGCCGAGGAGCATTCCCCTAGGTTGACACCGCGCCCGGAGCGGGGACTATCCGGGGTTGGCGGCCAGGCGCGATTAAGCAGCCATGGCGAGCGCCGGAGCGCTCTGAGTGTGATTCTTGCCAATTAACTTGACGGTACCCCTGTTTAACGTGGCGAGGAGACCACGACCTGCTCCTCATCTCAGGCCTACCATGTCGAAACCAGTCGCCCCCTTGAGGTAAGCGGCGAAGCGCGGGCTGCCGTAGGCGTCCCGGTGCCGTCGCGAGGATGACCCAAAGGGATCACTCATTCTATCCCCAAGCGGGCACCTGTCAAGGATAACGTGGATTGATCGTGATGAATGGGCGGCCTCGGGGAGCCACCGCCGACGGTGTGCCAAAGTACGCGGAACAAGCGGAACAATTTGGTTACAATAATCTGCCACGCGACATCTCGGCAAGGATCGTCGCGTGCGCATCGAGGCAACGATCGACCCACGAGAGAGACCATGGCAAAGCACACGGGAATGCACGGCAAGAAGAAGGCGGAGTCGTCCAAGGCGACGCCCGCCGCGACGTCGAAGGCCAAGGCCGCCAAGGCCGCGGGCTCGCACGCCCGCGCCGCGTCCCCGATCGCGGCCCCGGCCAAGGACGCCGCGGCGCCGAAGTCCGCCAAGGCGGCGCCGAAGCCAGGCAAGGCGGCCGCGGCGTCGAAGGGCTCCTCCGCCAAGGCGGCCGCGCCCGCGGCCCCGGCGGCGCCCAAGGCGGCGCGCGAGGTCAGCATGAAGGAAGCTGACCGCCGCCGCAACGGGCTCAAGGTGTTCGGCATCACCGTGGGGTCCGCCGTGGGCGTGGCCGCCGTCGTCTACCTGGTGGGCGTGGCCGTGTTCGCCAACCTGTTCTTCCCCAACACCGTCATCGCCGGCACCGACATCTCTCTCAAGACCTCCGACGACGTGCACGCCGTGCTGGAGGAGAAGGTGGCCGACTACGAGTTCACCGTCACGGGGCAGGGGCTCGACCTGGAGCTCACGTCCCAGCAGGCGGGCATGTCGCTGGACGGCCGTACCATCGCCCAGGAGATGCACTCGCGCGTCGACCCGTGGCGCTGGCCGCTGGAGCTGTTCGAGGACCACGACGAGACGGCCAGCCTGGTCGCCAGCTACCAGACCACCGAGCTGGCCGACGCGCTGGCCGCGGCCGCGGCCGAGGTGAACGCGACGGCTGAGCCGCCCGTGAGCGCCACGGTGGCCTTCGATGAGGCGCGCGGCGCCTTCGTGGTGGTGCCCGAGCAGTACGGCACCGCCATCGACCCCGACAAGCTCGTCGACGAGGTGTCGGCGCAGGCGGCCGTGCTCAAGCCGCGCATCGAGGTGTCCGCCGACGTGCTCGCCCAGCCCGAGGTGGTGCGGGGCGACCCGCTGCTGGACGAGGCCCTCGCCCAGGCCAACGCCCTCATCGCGGCCGACTTCGACCTCACCATGAACGGCATCGTCGGCGCCTCGGTGACGCCGAGCCTCGTGGCCTCGTGGGTGGTTGTCGGCCCCGACCTGTCGATCACGCTCGACGACGAGGCGCTCTCCGCCTGGGCCAAGGAGGTGGCGGCCACCAACTCCACCATCGGCACCACGCGCTCGTTCACCCGCGCCGACGGCAAGGCCGTCACGGTGTCGGGCGGCGACTACGGCTGGCGGGTGGATGCCGACGGCCTGGTGACGGCCGTGCGCGACGCCGTGTCGGCCGGGCAGCAGGGCGCGGTGGAGATGCCGCTTAAGAACTCCGCCGCCGCCTGGAACGGCGCCGGGGCGCCCGACTGGGGGCTGCGCCGCGCCGAGGTGGACCTCAGCCAGCAGCACGCGTGGCTCTACGGCGACGACGGCTCGGTCATCTGGGAGAGCGACGTGGTCACCGGCAACCCCACCCAGAACAACGCCACGCCCACGGGCGTCTTCTACATCAAGTCGAACGCGGGCGCCTCCGAGCTCATCGGGCTCAAGCCCGACGGCACCGAGGACTACCGCACGCCCGTGGACTACTGGATGCCGTTCAAGGGCAACTCCATCGGGTTCCACGACGCGGGCTGGCAGTCGTCGTTCGGCGGCAACCGCTACACCTACGCGGGCAGCCACGGCTGCGTGAACCTGCCGCCGGCCAAGGCCAAGGAGCTCCATGAGCTGCTGAAGGTGGGCGACCCGGTCATCGTGTACTCGTAGGGGGGAAGCCGAGGGCCCCGGATCCGCTGGGATCCGGGGCCCTCTGTCGTTCGGGGTGTCGCGTCGCCGCGCTAGGCGGTGAGGTCGGCGTAGGAGAACGGCACTATCGGCTGCAGGTCGTCGGGGGCCATGGTGATCTGGCAGCCGATGCGCCCGCCCGAGAACATGATGTCGTCGAACAGCTGCGCCGTCTCGTCGATCACCGTGGTGAGCAGCTTCTTCTGCCCGATGGGGGAGCAGCCCCCGTGCACGTAGCCGGTGAGGGGCAAAAGCTCGCGTGCCTTGATCATGGCCACCGACTTCTCGCCCACGGCCGCGGCGGCCTTGCGCAGGTCGAGCTCGGCAGCCACGGGGATCATGAACACGTAGTGCTCGCCGGACTTGCCCACCGTGACGAGCGTCTTGAACACGCGGTCGGGGTCTTGGCCCAGCTGCGCGGCCACCTCCACGCCCGAGGGCGCACCCTCGCACTCGAACATGCGGTACTCGTGAGGGATGCCGGCGGCATCCAGCTCGCGCAGGGCGTTGGTCTTGGCTTCCTTGGGGTGCTTGGACATGGGGGCCTCCATGGGGCGGTCGGGATGGCGCCGGGCGCGGTCGCCCGGCGCAGGGCGTGCTAGTCGCTCAGCAGGTCGTCGCGGACGAAGTTGGTCATCACCTTGGGCTCCGTCTCGGGCGGCTCGATGCCGGCGGCGCGCCCGGCCTCCACGCACTTCATGAGCCACGCGAGGTTGCGCCCCAGGACGCGCAGGGTGTGCAGGCCCTCGCCGTCGCCGGCCACCTCGCCCTCGGCGCGGCCATGGGCCACCGCCCAGTACGACGACGAGGCCACGGGCATGCAGTTGATCTGGAAGTACTTGTTGATCTGGTCGACGGTGAGCGTTGTGCCCGCGCGGCGCGCCACGGCGACGCCGGCCGCCGGCTTGTGGCGCAGGACCGACCCGCCGGCGTAGAACAGGCGGTCCATCAGGGATATCAGGCTACCGTTGGCGCCGGCGTAGTACACGGGCGACCCGACGACGAGCGCGTCGGCCTCCGCGCACTTGGCGATGAGCTCGTTGCAGGGGTCCTCGTCGAACACGCAGCGGTTGTCGCCGTTGCGCGAGCAGATGCCGCAGGCGATGCAGCCGCGGATGGGCTTGTTGCCGATCCAGGCGATCTCGCACTCCACGCCCTCGGCCTCGAGCGCGCTCGCCACCTCCTCGAGCGCGCGGTTGGTGTTGCCCTTCCACCGGGGGCTTCCGTTGATGAGCAGCGTCTTCATGGCTCGCGTCTCCTTCCGGGCGCCGGGCGCCCTCCTCGTCTTGTTCCGCGACGATTGTAAACCACGCCGCCGCGTTGCGCCCGCGCCGTCACCGCGCCGTGCCCTCCGCCGGGCCGCCCCGCGTCCTCGGGCGGAACGGCCCGATCGCCGGCGCGGGGCCGAGCGCCCTCCCCGGCGCGGTGCGGTATACTTCCGTCCCATGGACACCAGCACCCCGCATACCGCCGCGCGCGACGACGGCCTCGACGCGTTCGACAACGCCCCCATCGGCGTGTTCGACTCGGGCTACGGCGGCCTCACCGTCATGCGCGAGATCATGGCCGCGCTGCCCGAGGAGGACATCGTCTACGTGGGCGACTCGGCGCGCTGCCCCTACGGCCCGCGCGACTTAGACGAGGTGCGCTCGTTCGTGCGCCAGATCTGCCGGGTGCTCGTGGGACGCGGCTGCAAGCTCATCGTCATCGCGTGCAACACGGCCACCGCGGCCGGCCTGGAGGCGGCCCAGCGCGAGTTCTCCGTCCCCGTCATCGGCGTGGTGGAGCCCGGCGCGCGGGCGGCGGCCATGACCACCCGCAACCGGCGCGTGGGCGTGGTGGCCACCCGCGCCACCGTCGACTCCAACGCCTACGCCGACGCCATCCGCCACATCGACGCGGGCATCACGGTGTTCTCATCGGCGGCGCCGCGGTTCGTCGAGATCGCCGAGCTGGGCATCCGCATGGCCGAGGGCCCGTTCGAGAGCTACCTGTCCGAGGCGTCCAAGGTCTACATCCGCCCGGAGTTCGAGGAGATCGCCCGCGAGTACCTGGAGCCGCTGCGCCGCTGCGACATCGACACGCTCGTGCTGGGCTGCACGCACTACCCGCTGCTCAAGGCGCTCATCGGCGGTGTGGTGGGACGTGACGTGACGCTCATCTCGTCAGCCGAGGAGACGTGCCGTGACGTGGCGGAGATCCTGCGCCGGCGCCGCGCCTTCGCGCGCCCGGGCAACGTGGCCGCCTACGAGTTCCTCACCACCGGCGACGATGTGGCCGAGTTCGCCCAGTTCGGCGGCCGCGTGCTCAACATGGACCTGGCCCGCGCCCGCCACCTTGACCTGCCGCCGCTCTGAGGCACCGCCCTCGTCCCGATTCCGCTCGACCGCTAGGAGAAGCCCGTGAAGACCGTCGTCATCGCCACGAACAACGCCCACAAGGTAGCCGAGATCACCACGGCCCTCGACTTCGAGGGCTGGGAGTTCAAGACCCTGCGCGACTTAGGCCTGGCCTCCGATCCCGACGAGGACGCCGACTCGTTCGAGGGCAATGCGCGCATCAAGGCGCTCGCGGCCCGCGCCGCCGCCGAGGCCGCGCTGGGGCGCCCCGTGGCCGCGCTCGCCGACGACTCGGGGCTGGAGGTCGACGCGCTCGGGGGCGCGCCGGGCGTGTACTCGTCGCGCTACGCGGGCGCCGACGGCGACGACGCGGCCAACAACGCCAAGCTCCTGCGCGAGCTGGACGGCGTGGCCGACGCCGAGCGCACGGCGCGCTTTGTGTGCACGCTCGTGCTGGTGGACGAGGACGGCTCCGAGCAGGTGGCGCGCGGCACCATCGAGGGGCGTATCGGGCACGAGGGGCGCGGCGAGGAGGGCTTCGGCTACGATCCGCTGTTCATCCCCGACGAGTTCGGCGGGCGCCTCACCCTGGCCGAGGTGAGCCAGGACCAGAAGAACGCCGTGTCGCACCGTGGCAACGCCCTGCGCGCCCTCAAGGCGCAGCTGGCAGGGTAGGGCGCGGCCCGCAGCGTGGGTTTCCCCGTCCCGCGGGGCGCCTTGGGGTATACTAGGCGACGCTGCTCACGTCGGGATGTGGCGCAGTCTGGTAGCGCGCCTGCTTTGGGAGCAGGATGTCGCAGGTTCGAATCCTGTCATCCCGACCACCGTCATCAC
>JAAWAY010000061.1 GCA_022792415.1 Eggerthellaceae bacterium
ACGTGGAGCGCGACAGCCAGAAGGGCATCATCATCGGCAAGCGCGGCGCGGCCATCAAGCGCATCGGCATCGAGGCGCGCGAGGACCTCGAGCAGCTGCTGGGGTGCCGCGTGTTCCTCGACCTGTCCGTGAAGGTGCGCAAGAACTGGCGCCGCGACGCCAGCCAGATCCGCCGCTTCGGCTACGGAGAGGGCGCCTAGGGCGCCGTGCGGCGCCGCCGCTCGTAGAGTTCTGGTGGATTCGGGGAAACCGATGGCCCCCGGGAGGGTGTCCGCGCAGGTCGCGGGCCGGGGTTTTCGGTACAATGGCGAGCGATACCGTGACCTGAGGAGCCCCCGCGACCATGAGATGCCCCAACTGCCATAGCGACAACAAGGACGCCGCCAAGTTCTGCATCGAGTGCGGCCACCCCCTGCACGCCGGCCACGGGCGCCCGGCCGACGACGCCGCGGAGCCCGCGCGCGACGACGAGCCCGCCGCCAGCCCCGCGGACGTTATCGGCGCGTCGCTGGCCGAGGTGCGCTCGCTACGCGACGAGACGCCCGCCGGGGACGCGGCCGACGTGTTCGCCCCGCTCATCGCCGACAACGCCCGCCGCAGCGCCGGCGTCGGCGCACGCCCCGCCTCCCGCCGCGCCTCAGCGCAGGGGGAGCCCGCCGAGCCGGACGAGCCCGCGGCCGCTGCCGAGCCCGCGTCTGCTGCGGATGGCGACGCGCCCGCCGGCGGCGCTGCGGCACCTGCCGGGGACGACCTCGCGGCCGCCGCGGCCGCGCCCGACCCGGCGCTTGAGTTCGAGTTCGAGTTCGTGGAGGAGCTGCCCGTGGCCGGCCTGGCCGACGCCGAGGGCCCCGACCCGGTGCCCGTCGCCGCCGACCCCCAGCGCGAGACGCTGGCCGAGGTCGTCCACGACATGTTCCCCGACGGCGGCGACGCCCAGGCCACGGCCGACCTGACGGGCCTCGAGCGCCTCGTCGACTCCAGCTACGTGCCGCCCGCCTACGCCTCCCGCGCCGGCGACACGATGGAGCTTCCCGCCGTGGGGGGCGCGCCGGGCGCCTCGGCGCGGCGCTACGCGGCCGCCCCGGATCCCAAGGAGGCCCGCCGCCAGGCGCGCGCCCAGCGCAAGCTCGACCGCCAGATGGCGCGCGAGCAGCGCCGCGGATCCTCGTCGTCGCCCCGCCGCGGGCGCGCGGCCCTCATCGCCGTCGTCCTCATCGCGCTGGTGGCCGCCGCCGCGGCCGCGGGCACGTACTACCTGCAGCTGTGGGGCGGCAAGGTCGTCCCCGACGTGGTGGGGCGCACCCAGGCCGACGCCGCCTACATCCTCGAGGACAAGGGCTTCGCCGTGAAGGCGCTGCCCGTCAAGAGCGACGAGGTGGAGGGCGTCGTGCTGCTGTCCACCCCCAACGAGGGGCAGCGCGCCGAGGAGGGCTCCGAGGTCATCATCTACGTCTCGGTGTCCCGCTCCGTCCCCGCCGTGGTGGGGCTGCCCCGGGCAGACGCCGAGGCGCTGCTCGCCGACGAGGAGCTGCAGGCGGTCACGTGGACGGAGGTCAAGTCCAACGAGCCCGAGGGCACGGTGCTCTCCGTCACGCCCGAGGCCGGCGAGAAGGTCAAGGCCATCACGCCCGTCACCGTGGAGGTGGCGGTGCCCTTCACCGTGCCCGACGTCGACGGGCTCACGCGCGACCAGGCCGTCGAGGCGCTCGAGGCCGAGGGCTACGTGGCGTCGGTGCGGTCCTCCTACACCGAGGACGCGCCCGAGGGCACGGTGCTGGGCACCGAGCCGGCGGCGGGCAGCCAGCTCAACTCGGGGTCCGAGGTGACGCTGCTCGTGGCCAAGTCGCGCAAGGCGGAGTGCGTCGCCTACACCCAGTCGTACTTCCAGTCGTCCAAGTACTTCACCATCGGCGGCAAGAGCTACGAGGTGGACGCCTCCACGCTGTCCGTCGACTACGAGGGCAACGACACCGTGCGCTACTCCATCAGCGGCATCCAGTACGGGTCGCTGTTCGGCATCGTCGTGCGCAACGAGAGCGAGGGCTGGCAGACGCTCACGGGCACCATCACCTGGGATAACTCGGGCAACGTGACGGCGAGCGACCCGCAGGTCAAGCGGAACTGACGCGCCCGTGGCCGCGCCGTCCTATCCCGCGCGCGGGCTCGTGCTGCGCAAGACGAAGCTGGGCGAGTCCGATCTGGTGGTGACGATGCTCGCCCAGGACGGCTCGCAGCTGCGCGCCGTGGCCAAGGGCGCCCGCAAGCCCACGAGCACGTTCGCGTCGCGCCTGGAGCTCTACGCCGAGGCCGACCTCCTGTGCTCACCTGGGCGCAGCCTCGACGTCGTGCGCGAGGCGCGGCTCGTGCGGGCCAACGCCGGGCTGCGCTCCTCGGTCGAGCGCGCCGCCGCGGCCGCCCCCGCCGCCGAGCTCCTGGCCCGCGTGTCCCAGCCCGACCTGCCCCAGCCCCGTCTCTACGACGCCTCGGCCGCCGGCCTGGCCGCCCTCGACGGCGCGTCGCCCGCCCAGGCCCCGGGGGTGTGCGCGGCGCTGCTGCTCAAGACGCTCGGCCTGGCGGGGCTGCGCCCGTCGCTTGCGCGCTGCGTGTGCTGCGGCGAGGAGGCGGGGGAGGGCGCGCCGGGCGAACCGGTGCCGTTCTCGTTCTCGGAGGGCGGCGTGGTGTGCGCCGCGTGCCGCCCCCGCGCCGACGCGGTGGCCGTGGACGCGGGCACCGTCGCCTGGGCGCGGTTTCTGCTCGGGTCCACCTACGCCGCCATCCTGGACGCCGATCCCGACCCGGGCGCCGCCTTCGGCGTGCTGCGCCTGTGCCAGGGGCTCGTGCGCGCCCACGTGGGCGGCTCGCTTCGGGGCCTGGAGTTCCTGTTCACCTGCGGCCTGTTCGGCGACGAGGGCTGAGCGCGTCGCCGCATACGTCGAATTGTGGGCAAACCGTGCGCTCGAGGCGCCACCGGCGAACTTTTCCTTGCCCCACGGCATCCTGCCCCCTACAATGAAGCGGTTGTGTGCAAACGCACAGCCGGTTCCCCCTTGGCCCGCATGCGCCACCCGCTTGCCCGCCCAGGAGCGAACGCGAAAGGTACCGGCGGCCCCAAGCCGCCCGGGCGCGAGGCGCCCCCGACCCACTCAGAAAGGTGGAAGCAATGGCGAGCAAGCTCAGCATCAGCAAGGAGAAGACCGCGGAGCTCATCAAGGAGTTCGGCAAGGGCGAGGGCGACTCCGGCAGCGCCGAGGTCCAGGTGGCCATCCTCT
>JAAWAY010000062.1 GCA_022792415.1 Eggerthellaceae bacterium
AAAATTTCTGTTAGTGGTGCATTTTAAGTACAGTAAAATAATTGCTAGTGCATTTGACGATTTAAGTTATGTAAATTACCGAATAACTCTCCCCTGTTCAGGGACGTACGATTGTATAAAGTATATGTTATGTAAACTAAAGAATAGAATGAAATCCTTCGCATCGATTTCGCCTGAATTATTGATAGCCTGGGTTATGTGAATCGCTTCCCTCTCGTTTTCCTTAGCGTTCAGCTGCTGAAACTCGTCTTGCGATTCAGTAGGCTCAGTTTGATTTCCGCCTATGTTTTGGTTGACTTCGACGTAAGGCTCATCCTTGCTTCGGTCGTCATCGGGTTGCGGGGTCTCCGCGTTATGGTCATCCGTCTCAGGCATCCTCTTCGATTGCGTGATGCCGCTTGCACTGTCTATAGGTACGCCGAGCCTTGCGAATTTGTCCGCGGGTTTGCCTAATTTCCCTGAGGCGACTGCAAGTTGATCGATGATCCGCTCCAAGTAGAACCGCGCGGCGGGATTGTCCTGGTATTGGATGACAATGTTTCCGTTGTGTGGGTTCAGCCTCAGGGTCAGGAGCATCCCTGACGGCGGGTTCTCACGCCTTCGCGCCTCGTCGAAGATCTCTAGTGGTATGACGGTATGCGTGTTTACTCCAGCCATAGACTACGCCTCAATGCGTCTTATGCCAAAACAGAACGAGTGTTTCACGTGAAACACTCGTTCGCTAAACGGAAAGCATGATGGTTCGGCGGCAGGTGTGAGAACCGACACAGAGGCCTGAACTGACACTCGGGCGCGCACAGAGTCAGCTCTGCTCTGCCCGCATCGCCCCCAGCGGCACGGGGTAGCCTGCGCGGGGGAAGGCGTGGGCGCCGCGGATGGCGTCGAAGGGCTCGTGCAGCTGGATGGCCTGTATGAGCAGGCCCAGGTCACGGGTGTGGGCGCGCAGCTCGTCGCCATGCTCGGCCACGGCGCGCAGAAGGCGCGGGTCGTCCGCATAGAGGTGGCACCAGTAGCGCTGGCGTCCCTCGCGCTTCTGCTCGGCGCGCGACCAGCGCACGGGCTCCAGGGCCGCCCCGTTCACCAGGGACAGCAGATCCTCGGCGTCCTCGCCGAACACCTGGCAGAAGGCGCGCTTGAGGTCCTGCAGGTCCCGGGCCTCGCGGCAGGACCGGGCGGCGGCGGGCTGGCGGCTCCCGTCGGCGTCGACGGGCAGCGCGGTCATCGCCTCGCGCACCTTGCCGGCCAGCAGCGGGTCGTCGATGAGGGCAACGGCGCCCTCCACGACCTCGTCCGACGGCCGGGTCGCCAGGCTCGCGCCCGCGGCCGCCCCAAGCACGCCGACGTCCTCGCCACGCATCGCCCGCTCGAGCCGGCGGACGGCCTCGGGGAACGGCCGGCGCGTGCGCATGTCCAGCTTCGAGGGCAGGATGCGCAGCTCATCGTAGTGCACGTTCTCGCGCGCGAGGGCGAGCCTGAGCAGCTCCTGGCGCGCGTCGATGTCGGACCGGATGGTGGCGTCGTCGGCGTAGATGGTGCACAGGATGTGGTCGCGGTCGCGGAAGGCGCGCTTGCGGGGGCGGTCGTCCTTGTGGATGTAGAACCCGTTCACGTGGGCGAGCACGTAGTCGGCCGCCAGGGCGTCGTGGCGCCACACGAACCGCACGGCCGCCTCGAAAGCGTCACGGTAGGCGGCGATGCGCATCCTGCGCGCCGCGTCGGGCCCCAGGGCCTCCAGGTAGGAGGCGATCTCCGTTCCCAGCTCGGGCATGTCGGCCTCCCCTACAGCCCCAGAAACGCCAGCAGGCCGACGCAGCCGTCGCACACGTCGTCGTAGGTGGCCTGGAAGTCGCCGGTGTACCACGGGTCGGCGATGTCGCGCGTGCTGCCGGCGTACTCGAGCAGCTTGTGCACCTTGCCCGCGGGGTCGCCGCCGAGCATGCGGGCGGCGTTGCGCACGTTTGCGTCGTCCATACCGATGATGAGGTCCCAGTCGTCGTACTCATCCGAGCGCAGGCGCCGCGCCGTCTTTCCGGCGCAGGAAATGCCGTGGGCCTCGAGCATGCGCCGGGTTCCCGGGTGCACGGGGTTGCCCAGCTCCTCAGAGCTGGTTGCAGCTGAGGCGACGGCCACGCGGTCGCCCGCGCCCCGGCGCTCGGCGAGGTCGCGCAGGACGAACTCCGCCATGGGAGAGCGGCAGATGTTGCCGTGGCAGACGAACAGTATCCTCACCGGGCGCTCCATGGCCCTCCCCTCTCGTCGGTGTCCTCGCGGGCGCCGCGCGTCCCCACGCAGCATCCCGGCAGCCGGCTGCGGCCCCTCCCCTTCCGGGCGGCCCGCGACCGGCGCGCTAGCTGATGCCCCGGCCCAGCTCGTAGGCCTCGTCGAGGCCCGGGTTGCCGGCGATGGCGCCCTTCTCGTAGACGCCCTTCACCACCACCTCGCCGATGCTCTCCTGCTTGCAGTAGTCGGCGCACACGCGGTAGCTGGCCACGAGCGGCTCGGCGCGCGAGGCGTCCTTGTCCTCGAAGCACAGCAGAAGCCCCGTGTAGGGGATGTCGAAGGGCATGGCCACGGCGCAGAACATGCGGTCCTGGAAGGCGCGCAGCTGGGCCGGGTAGTTGTAGAAGTACATCGGCGTGGCCCACACCACCACGTCGGCGGCGCGCAGCAGCGGGTAGAACTGCTGCATGTCGTCCTGCTGGCAGCACTGGCCGTCGTGGGTGAAGCAGTACTCGCAGGCCGTGCAGCCCTTGATGTCGGCGTGGCCCACCTCGATGAGCGTCACGTCGTTGCCGGCCTCCTCGGCGCCGCGCGCAAACGCGTCCGCCAGCATCGCCGAGTTGCCACCCTTGCGCGGGCTCGCGTGCACCACCAGGATGTTCTTCGCCATGGGTGTCCTCCCTCTCGTCTCAACACCGCCCATTATAGCGGGACGCCGGCCGCCCTCCTACGGCGCCAGGTCGAGCAGGCGCCCGTAGAGCTCGTTGCCGCACAGCCACCCCCGGTCGGTGGGTACCCAGCGCTCCCCCGCCCTCTCGGCCAGCCCGAGCGCCTCGAGCTCGCGGAAGGCGTCGGGCGTCTCGGGGATGAGCGCGGCGGCGCGCGCGAGCAGGTCGGGGCCCGCCCCGTCGGCCATCCGCATGGCCAGCATGAGGTCCTCGGCCGCCATCTGGCGCGGGTCCAGGTCGTCGGTGACCTGGCCGTCGGTCACGCGCATGCGGCGCTCCGCGTTCTGGGTCATGGTGGCCGCCGCGCGCCCGATCCCCAGGTAGGGCACGCCGGTCCAGTAGGCGATGTTGTGGCGGCACTCGAACCCGGGCCGCGCGTAGCTGGCCACCTCGTAGCGCCGAAAGCCCGCCGCCTCCAGCACCGAGCGGGCGGCCTCCATGGCACAAGCCTCCTCGTCCTCGTCGGGCTCGGGCATCTCGCCGCGGAGGATGGCCCGGTCGAAGGCGGTGTGCGGCTCGATGGCCAGCGGGTAGACGCTCACGTGGGTGACGCCGAGCGAGACGGCCTCGCGCACGGTGGCCTCGAACGAGGCGGCGTGCTGCCCCGGCACGCCGCACATGAGGTCCACCGACACGTTCTCGAACCGCTCCTGGGCCGTCGCGATGGCGCGCCGGGCGGCGTCGGCGTCGTGCGCGCGGCCGAGCGTGCGCAGCACCGCGTCGTCGAGCGACTGCACGCCCAGCGACAGGCGGTTCACGCCGAGCGCCCAGATGTCGCGCACCAGCCGCGCGTCGAGGCTCTCGGGGTTGGCCTCCATGGTGCACTCCACGTCGGGCTCGAGCCGCATGGACAGCGACAGCGCGTAGAGCAGGCTCGACAGGCGGCGCGCGCCGACGTAGCTGGGCGTGCCGCCCCCCAGGTACACCGTCTCCACGGCCGCCAGCTCGCCCTCGCGCGCGCGGCGGCGCACCTGCAGCACCAGGTCGTCGACGTACTCGTCGATGGCCGGGGAGTCGCGCGCCACCGCGGAGGTGGCGAAGTCGCAGTAGCCGCAGCGGCTCACGCAGAACGGGATGTGCAGGTAGAGCGCCTTGTACGGGTCGTGGGGCACAGGTCCTCCCAGGGTCGGGGCCAATAGCGGGATCGGGGTCGGGCCGCGGACGTCACGCGGCCCCGTGGGCGGCGGCCTCGGCCAGCAGCTCGTCGAACACGGCGTCGAAGTCCTCGGGCGTCACGCAGTAGTTGAGCCGGCCGCGAGCCGCCGCGGCGCCGGGCAGGCCCGCCACGTACCACATGGCGTGCTTGCGCATGCGCACGATGCTGCGCCCCTCGCGCTGGGCGAGCAGGCGCGCGTGGCGCCGCGCCATCGCGACGCGCTCGGCCACGGTGGGCGCAGCCGGCTCGGGTTCGCCGGCCAAGGCGGCCTTCACCTGGGCGAACAGCCACGGGTTGCCCTCGGCGCCCCGGGCGATCATCACCGCGTCGCAGCCGGTCTCCCCCGCCAGGCGCACCGCGTCGGCGCCGCTGCGCACGTCGCCGTTGCCCACGACGGGGATCGACACCGCCTCGCGTACCCGCCGGATCGCGCCCCAGTCGGCCCGCCCGCGGTACAGCTGCAGCGCGTAGCGCCCGTGCACGCACACCGCGTCGGCCCCCGCGCCCTCCAGGCGCCGCGCGAAGTCGGGCGCCGTCTCGTCGCCCTCGGCCCACCCGCGGCGGAACTTCGCCGTCACCGGGCACGACACGGCGCCCTTGACGGCCCCCACGATGGAGGAGGCCAGATCAGGGTCGCGCATGAGGGCGCTTCCGTCCCCCTTCGACACGATCTTGCGGGCCGGGCAGCCCATGTTGACGTCCAGGTAGGCCAGCGACTCCCCCATCGCGTCCTCGATCCAGGCGGCCTGGGAGGCCATGACGGCGGGCTCGTGGCCGAACAGCTGCACGGCCACGCGCTCCTCCCCCGGCGCGAGCGCGAGCAGGTGGCGCGTCTTCTCGTTGGCGTAGGAGAGCCCCTTGGCCGACACCATCTCGGTGAAGCACATGTCGGCGCCCTGCTCGCGGCAGAGCGCGCGCAGCGCCACGTCGGTCACGCCCGCCATGGGCGCCAGCAGCACCCGATACCCGTCGAAGATCCCGTCCACGCTCGACCCGGGCTACTCGTCCACCTTGAGGATGGCCATGAAGGCCTCCTGGGGCACCTCGACGTTGCCGATGGCCTTCATGCGCTTCTT
>JAAWAY010000220.1 GCA_022792415.1 Eggerthellaceae bacterium
GAGGTAACGGCGCACATCGAAACAGCGAAGACTATTTAACCACCGACCCCGGGTGGTGTCAATGGACAATTTCCCGCGATCTTGGAAAGTTCTTCTGAATGCGGCGGTGGGGGAGAGGGCGGCGCGCGGCGCGGGGACGGCGCGCGGCGAAGAGGCGCGCGGAGCGAAGCGGCGCGCGGCGCGGGGTGAGGCTGAGGGAGTTGGCCGTCCCACTCCACGCCGGTCGCTAGCCGACGCCGCGCGCCCCGGCGGGTTCGCGCGGCGCGGCCCCGTGTATCATGGTCTAAAACGAGAAGGGACCCCGCATGGCCTCCGAACTGCCTACCTCCATAACGAACCCCCAGTCGCCCGAGGCCGGCCGCCCCGCGGCCTACGACCCCACGCTGGACGCGGACACCCGCGCCTTCGGCGTGAGCGTGGGCGACGAGGAGCCCATCGCCATCGACGAGGACGAGGCCCGCAAGGTCAAGCTGTTCGAGAACTTCCATGCGGTGAACGCCATCGACGCGGCCGAGTACGACCGCTACGACGTGAAGCGCGGCCTGCGCAACGCCGACGGCACGGGCGTCATCGTGGGCATGACCAACATCTCCAACGTCCACGGCTACACGGTGTCCGACGACGGTCGCAAGATCGCCGACGACGGCTCGCTGCGGTTCCGCGGCTACGAGCTGTACGACCTGCTGGGCGACCTGTCGCCCGACCGCCGTTTCGCCTTCGAGGAGGTGGCGTACCTGCTGCTCATGGGCGAGCTGCCCACGCAGTCCCAGCTGGAGCGCTTCGTGGAGGTCATCGACTCCCAGCGCGAGCTGCCCGACGGCTTCACCGCTTCCATGCTCATGCGCCACACGCCGCCCGACATCATGAACGTGCTGGCGCGGTCGGTGCTGCAGCTGTACGCCTACGACGACTACGCCGAGGACCGGTCCCCGGAGCACGAGATCCACACCGCGCTGTCGCTCATGTCGCGCCTGCCGCGCATCATGGTGCTGACCTACTACTCCAAGCGGGCGCGCTACCACCACGAGTCCATGATCATGCACCGCTTCGTCCCCGGGCAGTCCACCGCCGAGACCATCCTGTCGATGCTGCGCCCCGACCGCCAGTTCACGCAGGAGGAGGCGCGCATGCTCGATATCATGCTGTGCCTGCACGCGGAGCACGGCGGCGGCAACAACTCCACGTTCACCACGCGCGTGCTCACGTCGTCGGACACCGACCCCTACTCCACCTACGCCGGGGCCATCGGGTCGCTGAAGGGGCATCGCCACGGCGGGGCCAACCACCAGGTGCTGGGGATGCAGTCCGAGATCAAGCAGGCCGTCGCCCACTGGGATGACGACGACGAGGTGGCCGACTACCTGGCGCGCATCGTCAACAAGCAGGCCTACGACAAGACGGGCCTGGTGTACGGCATGGGCCACGCGGTGTACACGCTGTCCGACCCGCGCGCCGTCATCTGCAAGCGCTTCGCGGAGACGCTGGCGCGCGGCACCGAGTTCGAGGCCGAGTTCAACCTGCTGCAGTCCATCGAGCGCCTGGCGCCGGAGGTCATCCTGCGCGAGAAGGGCACCAAGAAGGACATGTGCGCCAACGTGGACATGTACTCCGGGTTCGTGTACTCGATGATGGGCATCCCGCGCGACCTGTTCACGCCGCTGTTCGCCTGCGCGCGCATGGCCGGCTGGGCGGCGCACCGCTTCGAGGAGATCGGCTCGGGCAAGCGCATCATCCGCCCCGCGTACAAGAACACCATCGCCGAGCGCCGCACCTACGCCCCGATCGCCGAGCGCTAGGGAGGCCCGGGCTCCGGGAAGCTGGACGCCGGTGGGTGAGGGCGGCGGTTGCGTGGCGCTGGGAAGTCGGGTGAGGCCGGCGCTGCGTGGGGCTGGGTGAGGCCGGTGGCCGCGTAGCGGCGGCGGGGCGTTGGGGTCGCCGGCTGCCCGATCGCCCCGGTGCCGCCGGCTGCCTGATCGGAGGGATCGGGCGATTCGCGGTTCGCGATGCGAATTCACCTATCAAGCGTTTTGATGTCGCTGCTCTAGCCTTTTGCCGCTGTTTCGACCGTTTTTGCTCACTTTCGACGGTTTCCGAGTTGGCGCCTGATGCGTCCTGGGGCCTCCGCGGAAGTGCGGAGTTTTGACCTGGGGAAACTCCGCGCTGGGATCTCGTTTTCGTTGGCGGCCAGTTCAATGGCCGGGTCGACAGCCCGATTCTCGCTCGGAAACCGTCGAAAATGAGCAGAATTGCTCGTTTTTTGCGATTGGGACTGCGGCAGCCCAGTTGGACGTGCCTCCGCGGGGAGGAGGCGCAGGTGTACAGCAAGGAGGAGAGGGAGCTGGTGCTCGCGGACTTCCACGCGAGCGGCCTGACGGCCCGGAGGTTCGCGACGC
>JAAWAY010000221.1 GCA_022792415.1 Eggerthellaceae bacterium
GGTGACGGCGGCGCCGGCCTCCTCGAGCTTGGCCTTGACCTCCTCGGCCTTCTCCTTGTTGGCGCCCTCGACGACAGCCTTGGGAGCGCCCTCGACGACCTCCTTGGCCTCCTTCAGGCCCAGGCCGGTGATCTCGCGGACGACCTTGATGACGGCGATCTTGTTGTCGCCGAAGCCCTCGAGGATGACGTCGAAGTCGGACTTCTCCTCGGCGGCGGCACCGCCCTCAGCCGGAGCGGCGGCGGCCACGGCCACGGGGGCGGCGGCGGACACGCCGAAGGTCTCCTCGATGTCCTTCACGAGCTCGGAAGCCTCGAGCAGGGACATCTCCTTCAGAGCCTCAATGATCTCTTCACGGGTAACAGCCATGTCAGTTTCCTTTCAAAGGTGGCCGGGGCTTCTCCCCCAGCCTCGTTTTCTTCTGTCACGCGGCGCGCTTCACGCCGCAGGGGCCGCTGCTAGGCAGCGGTCTTCTGGTCGGCCACGGCCTTGACCACCTGGGCCAGGTCACGGGGCACGCCGTTGACGGTCGTGGCGAGGCCACGGGCCACACCGGAGATAGCGCCGGCGATCTGGGCGATGAGCTCCTCGCGGGACGGCAGAGAGGCGATGGCCTCCACCTCGGCGGCGGTAACCGCCTTGCCTTCCATGAGACCACCCTTGATCTCCAGGTTCTGGTTGTCCTTGGCGAAGTTCTTCACGGCCTTCGCGGCGGCAGCCACGTCGTCGCCGGCGAAGACGAACGCGCTCGGACCCTCCAGCAGGTCATCCAGGGTGGGCAGGTCGCTCTGCTCCAGGGCGATGCGCATGAGGGTGTTCTTGTACACCTTCATGCCGGCGCCCGCCTCGCGGACGGTGTGGCGCAGGTTCTGGATCTCCTTCACGGTCAGGCCGCGGTAGTCGACCACCCACACAGCGCTCACGCCTTCCAGGTCGGCCTTGATGTTCTCCAGCATCTCCTTGTTCTGGGCGTTGGGCATATTCTTCGTACACCTCCTTCTTCTCATGCTCGCGTTCCGCCCTTGCGGGGTGGGATCGCTGCCGAGAAAAGGAACGACCCCTGCCGCGTTAAGAGCAAGCAGGGGTCGCGTAGCAACGTATCGTTGGACGACCACCTCGGCGGGCCACGGATTCGTGATTAAACCCTTGCGGGTACCGGCTGTCTTAAGCGGCGGAACTATTCTGTCTGTCGTGCTGTCGCGTAAAACGGCAGCCCATCCAGTATAGCGGGCGTCACCGCGGTGTCAAGGGAGACAGCGGCCGAAAAAGGGAGAGCCCGGCGGCGGGCCGGGCTCTCAGGAAGGCAGGCGATAACTGGGGGCCTACGCCGCCTGGGTCACCTCGCCGGCCGTGCCGGGTGTGGCTGTGGTGGCGTCCTTGTCCTCAGGCAGCCCCGAGGCCGTCTCGTCGGACCCCGCGGCACCGGCGTCGCCAGCACCCTCGCCGTCAGCGCCGAGGATCTGGTAGGCCGGGCTCACGTCCTGGCCGTCCAGGTACGTGAACGTGATGACGTCGCCCTCCTTGTACCCCACGATGTCGAGCAGGCCCGGCAGCGCGAAGTCGAAGATGGTGCCGTCCTCGCCCACGATGGTGGCGTAGAAGTGCGAGTTGCCGTCGATGACCGCCTGGGACAGCGAGCGGATGGTGCCCGTCATGGTCTGCACGTCCACGGTCCCCGTGGCGTCGGTGTTCACGCCGTTGGTGGCCAGCAGCGCCTCGTAGGACTTCTGGGTGTCGGCCACGGTGTCGCCCACCGCCACGTTCTGGTAGCGCTGGATGTCCACCATCGCGAACTTCTTGACCAGGCCCGCGCCGTCCTTGAGCGCCATGAAGTACGTGGGCTGGTTGGACACGTTGATGAGCAGCGGGAACGTCGCGGTGTAGCGCAGGTTCTGCACCTGGCCCTCGGCCGAC
>JAAWAY010000222.1 GCA_022792415.1 Eggerthellaceae bacterium
CGAGGTGGCCGTCACCGGCGTGCCCGACCCCCTGCGCGGCGCGGCCGTCAAGGCCACGGTGGTGCTGGCGGAGGGCTTCGCCCCCTCCGACGAGCTCACGCGCGAGCTGCAGCGCTGGGTGAAGAACCAGACGGCGCCCTACAAGTACCCGCGCATCATCGAGTACGTCGACGAGCTGCCCCGCACCGTCAACGGCAAGATCCGCCGCGTGGCCATCCGCCAGGCCGACGCCGAGGCCCCGGCCACGCCCGAGGGCCTGGTCTAGTGGGCGCGCCCGCCGACGACCGCGCGGGCGTCCTCGCGGCGCTCGCGCCCGTCACCGTCATCGTGGGCCACTACGGCGTGGGCAAGACCACGCTCGCGCTCAACCTGGCGCGTGACGCGGCGCGGGCCGGCTACGAGGCGGTGCTGTGCGACCTGGACGTGGTGAACCCCTACTTCCGCTCGAGCGAGTACCGCGGTGCGCTGGAGGAGGCGGGCGCGCGTCTGGTGGCGCCTGTGTTCTCGGAGGCCGGCACCAGCCTGGACGTGCCCTCGCTCACGGGCGGCGTGCAGGCGGCCGTCCAGCGGGCCTACGCCCAGGCGGGGGAGGACGGCGAGCCCGCCGGGCGGCCGGTGCGCGTCATCATCGACGCGGGCGGCGACGACGCGGGCGCCACGGCGCTCGGCCGCTTCGCCCCGCTCATCGCCGGCGGCCCCCACGCCCTGTGGTACGTGGCCAACCCCTACCGCAACCTCACGCCCGACGCCGCCGAGGCCGTGGGCGTGCTGCGCGAGGTGGAGGCCAAGGCGCGCCTGCGGGCGACGGGGGTGGCGGCAAACCCGCACCTCAAGGCCGACACCGACGCGGGCGTCGTGGCGCGGGGCGTGCCGTTCGCGCGGGAGGTGGCCGCCGCCGCGGGGCTGCCGCTCGTGCTCGTTACCGCCCCCGATCGGCTCGCCCGCCGGGAAACCGACGAGCTGCGCGAGCAGGCGGGCGGCGCGTTCATCTATCCTGTGGAGTCGCTGGTCAGGACCCCTTGGGAGGCCTAGGAGAACCCGGGGCGCACGCGCCCCTCCAATAGCAGCAGACGGGGCCCCGCGCAGGCGGGGGAGACGAGAGAGGAAACGCCCATGGCTAGGATCATCGTGGACGACGGCTTCTGCAAGGGCTGCGGCCTGTGCGTGGACGCCTGCCCGGTCCACATCATCGAGCTGGACCCGGATCGGATCACGCCGAAGGGCTACCATCCGGCCCGCTGCGTCGACGAGGCGCGCTGCACGGGGTGCTGCTCGTGCGCCCTCATGTGCCCCGACGTGGCCATCACGGTTGAAAGGTAGGAACCATGGCTGAGAAAGTGCTGATGAAGGGCAACGAGGCCCTGGCCGAGAGCGCCCTGCGCGCCGGCTGCCGCTTCTTCTTCGGGTACCCCATCACGCCCCAGACCGAGCTGGCGGCCTACATGGCCAAGCAGATGCCCAAGGTGGGCGGCACGTACCTGCAGGC
>JAAWAY010000063.1 GCA_022792415.1 Eggerthellaceae bacterium
AGGTGCTGGTGCAGGTAGGTCATCTCGTTGTCCATCCGGTCCACCGGGGCCGGGTCGTCCGGCGACCGGTCGAGGAACCCCACGAGCGCCATGCGCTCGAAGCGGGCATCGCTCACGCGGTCGACGCGCACGCGGTAGCAGTTGGGCCCGGGTCCGTCGGCCCGCTCCACGTAGGAGGCGCGCACGCCCATGTGGCGCACGTCGCGGGGCACCGGCTCGGCCGTGGCCACGTCGACGCCCCACTGGGGCACGTGCACCAGGTGCTCGCCCGCCCACGACGCGCCGGGCGCGTTCTTGCAGCCCGACAGCTTGAGGCCGGCCTCGGACTGGGGGTGGTTGACCAGGTCGTCCCCCGTGTCCACCTCCACGATGCGCCCGGCGTCCACCACCGCGATGCGGTCGCAGAAGCGCAGCGCCTCGTCGATGTCGTGGCTCACGTACAGGATGGTGCCGTCGAAGGCGTCGAACAGGCTGGCCAGGTTCTGCTCGAGCACGCCCTTCAGGTGGGCGTCGAGCGCGCTGAACGGCTCGTCGAGCATGAGGATGCCCGGGCGCGCCGCCAGCATGCGGGCCAGGGCCACGCGCTGCTGCTGACCGCCCGACAGCTGGGCGGGGTAGCGCTGGCCGAAGCCGCGCAGGCCGAAGCGCTCCAGCTCGTCGGAAATGATGCGGGCGCGCTCGTCCTTGGGCACGTCGCGCCCGATGCCGGCGCCCACGTTGTCGGCCACCGTCAGGTTGGGGAACAGCATGTAGCTCTGGAACAGCAGCGCCGTCTTGCGCTGCTGGGGCGTCAGGTTGATGCGCTGCTCCGAGTCGAAGAACACGCGGTCGTTCACCACGATGCGGCCCTCGTCCGGCGTCTCGATGCCGGCGATGCAGCGCAGCGTGAGGCTCTTGCCGCAGCCCGACGCGCCCAGAAACCCCAGCGTCTCGTCGTCCGCGGCGAAGTCCACGTCCAGCGTGAACGACCCGAAGTGCTTGCGGATGCTCACCTCCAGGCTCATAGCGCTCCCCCTTCCGCGGAGACGTCCTCGCAGGCGACGTCCTCATCCCGGCACTCCGCGGCCCGCGCGTCCCTCCCCCGGCCGCCGCGCGTGCCGTGGCGGCGCGGCTTGGGCGCCTTGCCGTCGGAGCGCGCGGGCAGGCGGTACTTGGTGGTGTGGCGGCTCCACAGGTTGATGAACAGGATGACCACGAAGCTGAAGGCCAGAAGCACGATGGTCCAGAACCAGGTGGCGCCCTGGTTGCCGCTCATCCACTCAAAGTAGATGGCGATGGGGATGGTGCGCGTGGTGCCGATCTGGTTGCCGGCCAGGAACAGCGTGCAGCCGAACTCGCCCAGCGCGCGGGCGAAGGCGAGCACCGTGCCCGCCGCGATGGACGACCAGGCCAGGGGCAGCATGAGCCGGAAGAAGATGCGGCCCTCCGACCAGCCCAGCGTCCGCGCCGCGTCCAGCATGTTGGGGTCGAGCCCCTCGAAGGCGCCGCGCGCGCTGCGGTACATGAGCGGGAAGCCCACCACCGTCGCGGCGATGACGGTGGCCTGCCAGCTGA
Organism: Eggerthellaceae bacterium; assembly: GCA_022792415.1. Lineage (GTDB taxonomy): Bacteria > Actinomycetota > Coriobacteriia > Coriobacteriales > Eggerthellaceae > Enterorhabdus. Next base: position 1,555 of record JAAWAY010000063.1, read on the forward strand.
AGATGAGCGGAAAGCCGATGTCGATGAACCACTGGCCGAGCGCCGTGTTGCGTCCCAGCGCCATGAGCAGCAGGAAGCCGCACACGGTGGGCGGCAGCACCATGGGGATGGTGAAGACGGTGTCGAAGATGTCCTGGGCGCGCCGCGGGATGCGCATGGTGAAGTACGCCGCCGCCAGGCCCAGGAAGAAGATGAACACGATAGCCGCCCCCGTGGTGCGCAGCGTCACCCACAGAGGCGAGTAGTCCATGGTGGCCAGAAACGTCCCCAGCTGCTCGAGCGCGCCGGGCTCGGCGGCGATGGCGGCCTCGGAGGCGCCCACGAGCGTGCAGGTGTCGATGTTGGCCGGACCCACCTCGTCGGACACGTCCTGCCCGTCGGTGCCCAGGATGGTGGCGTAGTAGCGGCCCTCCTTGAGCTCCTGGTCGAACGAGAACCGCGCGTCGCCCACGTCGTAGACGGGCTCGTCGGTGAAGTACCACGTCTCCGCGTCGGACAGGCGCGCGCTGCCCATGGCCTGCCCGTCGTCGAGGGGTGTGAGGAAGTCACGCAGCTGCTGCTGGTCGGCCGGATCATCCACGTCGATGCCGAAGCGATCGGCCACGTCGGCGGGGACGTAGACCACCACGTAGCCGGCCGTGTTGACGGCCGTGACGCAGCCCGCTGCGTCGAGCAGGTAGCAGTAGCCGCGGTAGACGTCGTCGATGGGGCGGTTGCTGCCCACCTGGGCGCGGTAGAAGCCGCTCACGGCCCAGGCGCAGCCCTCCTGGCGGGCGGCGTCGCCGTCAGCCGACACCTCCACGGGCGCCGCGGCGCCGTCGGACGCGGGCTCGGCGAGGGCCGTGCCCGGCAGGCCCAGCGCGACCGCCGCGGCCAGGGCCAGGGCCGCCAGCGCGACGCGCAGCCGGCACGAGGCGCCCGCAGGCGCCGTCTTCGTTGCTTCCATCACGCACCCTTCAGACGAAAAGAGGACGGGCGACGCCTCCTGCGCGGCCCGTCCTCCTATGGTTCCACAGTATCGGCCGGGCCGCAAGCGCCCGGTTCCGAGAGGGGGCTTACGCCAACTCGAAGCCCCACTTCTGCCAGATCTTGGCGCAGTCGTCGTCGGTGAGGCACCACGTGAGGAACGCCTCGGCGGCCTCGGCGTGCTCGGAGTCCTGGCACACGGCGCCCGGGTAGGTGATGGCCTTGTGGGTGTCGTTGGGCACGACGCTCACCACCTCCACGCCACCGAAGCGGTAGACGTCGGACGTGTACACCAGCGCGATGTCCACGTCGCCGTTCTCGGCGTACTTGCACACGTTGCCCACCGAGCTGCCCAGCGTCACCTTCGGCTCGAGCACCGCGGAGAACTGACCGCCCTTGCCGCTGGCCTCGGCGCCCGTCTTGCCGTCGGGCTCGACGTAGCCGCCCACGGTGGTGAGGGCCTGGCAGGCGTAGTTGCCGGCAGGCACGCTCTCATCGCCGATGGCCACGGTGTAGGTGCCCGCGGCGATGTCGGCCAGCGTCACGTCGCCCAGGTCGTTGCCCTGCTTGGACACGACGACCAGGTCGTTGCCGAACATGGTCTCGCGCGTGCCCTCGTCGACGTAGCCCTTCTCAACCGCGGTGTCCATCGTGCTCTTGGACGCGGTGATGAGCACGTCGGCGTACTGGCCGGCGCCGAGCATCTCGTTGAGCGTGCCGGAGGCCTCGTACTGGGTGTCGCCGAACGTCACGCCCGGGTTCTGCTCGGTGTAGAGGGCCTGCGCCTCCTCCATGGCCTTGGACAGCGAGTTGGCAGCGAAGATCTGCAGCTGCACCTCCTCGGCCGGCTCCTGGGCCTGCGTGGTCTGCTGGCCAGACGGCTGGTCGGCCTTCTGGTCGGAGCCGCTGGCGCAGCCCGCCAGGGCCAGGACGCCCACCAGCGACAGCGCGAGCGCCGCCGAGGCGAGGGCGCGGGACTTCTTCATCATGGTTTCCTCCATCGGTTCGGGTCTTCCCCGAGGCGGTGATCGTCGGCGCGCCGCGGCGCCGGGGGGCGCCGGGCGACGGCTCGACGGCTCGCCTCCTGGGGCTGGGACGGACACGCTCCGCCCCATCGGCGACGCGCCCCGTTGCCTCCCGATATTATTCTCTATTAGCTATATAGTCAAGTATTGTTATTCTTGATTGGTAATAATATGACGGGAACGGGACGGACGGGGCCCTACCCCAGGCGCGCCATTCGGGCGCTCATGTCAAGCGGCGCGGCGCTGAAGGGCGCGGTGGTGGCCAGCCCGTCCACGCCCGTGGCGGCGTATTCGGCGGCGTTGCCCGGGTTGATGCCGCCGGTGGCCACCAGCACCAGGCGCGGGTCGATGGCGCGCAGCTCGGCCACGAGCGGCGCCAGCTCGGCTGCGGGGATCTTGTCCAGCTGCAGGCCGTCCACGCCGGCCCGCGCCAGCACGCGCGCCTCGTCCGCGCCGGCCTCCACGAACAGGCGCTTCTCCACGCAGCGCCGGCGGATGGCGGGCAGTTGCTCCACGAACGCGTCGAGGCCGCCCAAGAACTCCAGGTGGCGGTCGAACACGAGCACCGTCTCGGACAGCCCCAGCCGGTGCGGGAAGGCACCGCCGGCCATGACGGCCTCGGTCAGCAGGTCCTTGGCCCCGGGCAGCGACTTGCGGGTGGTCAGCACCTCGCACTGCGGGTTGGCGGCGTGGGCGGCGTCCACCATCGCGCGCGTCTTCGTGGCCACGGCCGACAGGTGGTCGAGCGTGTTGAGCGCCACCTTCCACAGCTGGTGGAGCCCCGACGCGGGCCCCTCCACGGCCAGCAGCACGTCGCCGGCCTGGGCGCGGCTGCCGGCGGGCACGAGCGCGGCCACGGCCAGCCCCAGCTCCCGGGCCATGGCGGCCGCCACCTCGGCGCCCGCGACCACGCATGCCTCGCGGGTGAAGAACTCCATGCGGCCCGGCTCGTCGCCGATGCCCAGCGCGACACAGGTCAAGTCGATGTAGGGGACGTCCTCGGCGATGAGCTGGTCGATGCGGGTGGTGGACAGGCGGACGGTCATGGCGGCTCCTCTCGGCGGCGGATCGGTCACCCACCAGGGTAGCGGAGCGGGGGCGGCCTGGCAAAGGGCGGGAGCGAGCAGATGCGGGCAGCCGACGGGCGCGGGACGGGAGCAACGCGGCGGACGGCCGGGGCGGTGGGAGCGCTGCGGATGGCCGGCGGGCGCGGGGCCGAGACGCGGCCCGGGCGCCCTCCAAGGCCGGCGGCGCGCTGTGCCAGGCTGGAAAAAATGGAGCCGGCACGTGGCCGGCTCCGCTCTCTCTCGATCCCGCGGCGCGGGAGGGTTGGCTGCCGCGCCTAGAGCAGGCGCTTGGCGAAGGTGGGGTGGAAGTACTCCATCGTCTGGACGCGCACGCCCTTGCCGCTGCCGGCGGCGTGGATGTAGCTGCCGTCGCCCACGTAGATGCCCACGTGGTACACGCCCGACCCGCGTCCCCAGAACAGCAGGTCACCAGGCAGCAGGCTGTCCATCGACACCGACTCGCCCATCCCCGACTGCGACGCCGCCGTGCGGGGCAGCTCGATGCCGAGCGCCATGCGGAACACGTAGGACGTGAAGCCGGAGCAGTCGAAGCCGCGGGGTGTGGTGCCGCCGTAGGCGTAGGGCGCGCCCTGGTGGGTCATCGCCTCGGCGAGGACGGCGTCCACGCGGGCGGCGTGGGCGGCCTCCTGGGCCACGGCCTCCAGGTGGTCGGTGTAGGCGCCCAGCTCCTGGGCGGACTGCTCGTTGATGACCGTGCCGGTGAGGGCGGCCACGGCCTGCCCGAACGACGCCTCGGGAACGAGGTCCTCCCCCTCGTCGGCGAACGCCGCGCCCGGGGCCAGCGCCAGGCCCGCGGAGAGCACCAGCGCGAAGGCGGCCAGCGCGAGCGAGCGCAGGACCGATCGGCGGGGGGCCTCATCGGACGAGGCGACCGGGGTCGCGGCGATCGGCGCACCGTCGCGCATCGTCGGCACCGGCACGGGAATCAGGGTGCGGTCGACCACCGCATCGCAGGATGCGGCCTTGGAGAGCAGGTTGGTTTTCAGCAAGGAGTTTCCTATCGACGGGCCCGCGTTTCATGCGCCTTGCGGACGGCTTGTAGCCGCTGCCGGGGTCGCCGGCAGTCGCGACTCGGGCGCCGCGGGCTCGCGAAGGCGGCGCGAGCCGAAGGGAGGGCCATCACCGCTTTTGCGGGTGATAACGCCCGTGATCGGGGGTTCTTCCCCGATCCGTTCAAGAGGGGCGCCCTTGGACGCGGCCAAGGTTACGGCACGGCAACGCGGCCGCGCAACCCGCTCCACGGTTTCGCCGCGACCCCTACGCCATTCCTCCATTCATGATCGGGAAGGTGCGAATTCGCGACACGGGCGGCCCCGGGGCTGCGCGCCCACCGCGACCCCGCTCGTCCTCGCCTTTTCAGCGTCTTTTCGCACATTTTTTTCGATTAGGAACGACCGTTGCTGGACAACAGATGCGACGACTACGCATGCCTCATCGCTGTCTCCCTAAAACACCTGATCAGCTCAGTGAGGAGAGAAAGAAGGTCTCCCACTCTCTCGAATATCGGCCAAGCGATCGGAGAGAATCGTTCCCAACCGCAAAAAATAAGCAAAGAGGGAGACAGGGTTCGGGTTCGGGTTCGGGTTCGGGTTCGGGTTCGGGTTCGGGTTCGGGTTCGGGTTCGGGTTCGGG
>JAAWAY010000064.1 GCA_022792415.1 Eggerthellaceae bacterium
GACAGCTCGGCGGCCGACACGATGGCGCCGTCGGTGATGCGCACGCCGTGGTGGATCTCGTACTTCTCCTTCAGGCCGCGCAGGATGGCGATGGTGTCCTCCACGGTGGGCTCGTTCACCATGACTGGCTGGAAGCGGCGCTCCAGGGCGGCGTCCTTCTCGATGTACTTGCGGTACTCGTCGAGCGTGGTGGCGCCGATGGCGCGCAGCTCGCCGCGGGCCAGGGCCGGCTTGAGCATGTTGCCCGCGTCGAGCGAGCTGTCGCCGCCCGCGCCGGCGCCCACGATGGTGTGGAGCTCGTCGATGAACAGGATGACCTGCCCGTCGGCCTCCTTCACCTCGCGCAGGACGGCCTTCAGGCGGTCCTCGAACTCACCGCGGTACTTGGCGCCGGCCATCATGGCCCCCAGGTCCAGCGACACGATGTCGCGGTCCTTCAGGCTGGAGGGCACGTCGCCCGCGACGATGCGCTGGGCCAGGCCCTCGACGATGGCCGTCTTGCCGGTGCCGGGCTCGCCGATGAGCACGGGGTTGTTCTTCGTGCGGCGGCTGAGCACCTGCACGGTGCGGCGGATCTCCTCGTTGCGGCCGATGACCGGGTCGAGCTTGCCCTCACGGGCCTGCTGGGTGAGGTTCTGGCCGTACTGCTCCAGGGCCTCGAACTGCGTCTTCTCGGTCTGGGACGTCACGCGGGTGTTGCCGCGCAGGGCCTCGTAGGCGTCCTCGATGTTCTTGCGCGTGATGCCCGCGGTGGACAGCAGGCGCCCCGCCGCGCCCTTGTCCTCGGACAGGGCGATGAGCAGGTGCTCGCTGGTGGCGTAGGAGTCGCCCAGCTTCTCGGCGATCTTCACGGAGTTGTCGATGACGCGGATGAGGTCCTGGCTCGGGATGGGCATGGGCACCCCGCCGGACTGCTTGGGCATCTTGGCGATGTCGTCGGCCACGTTCTGGGCCAGCCAGACCGGGTCGGCTCCGATGCGCTTGATGATGGCGGCGAGGTTGTTCTCGTCGGCATCGAGCAGCGCCTTGAGCAGGTGGATGGGCTCGATGACGGCAGACTCGGCCTCGCTCGCCACGCCCATGGCGTTTTGGAAGGCCTCCTGTGCCGTGAGAGCCAGCTTGTCTAATCTCATAGGTGGTTCTCCTTGGTAGTTGTCTCAGTCGTTCTATCGCGCGGCTCGGAGCGCCGCGCGGGGGTTGCGGCTACGGGAGCCGGCGCAGCACCGGCGGCAGATCGCGGGCGCGCACGAGGGACTTCACGTTCTCGCGGGTCTCCAGCTCGTGCACGCGATCGGCCAGGCGCCTCACGCGCTTGTGCAGGTCGTCGAGCTCCTGGTCACGCTCGTCCAGCCGCCCCTGCAGATCGAGGATGCGGATGACGCCGGCCAGGTTGATGCCCTCGCTCGTCAACTCGTTGATGAGCTCGAGCCGCTCGATGTCGGCCTGGGAGTACATGCGCGTGTTGCCGCTGGTGCGCTGGGGCGTCACCAGGCCCTTCTGCTCGTAAGTGCGCAGGGTCTGGGGATGAACCCCGGCCAGCTGGGCGGCCACGCTGATCATGTACACTGGTCGGTTGCGATCGTTTACTGCCATGTCCTCACGTCTTCCTTCGTCGCCGCCAGGAAGTCCTCCATGGCCTTCTTCTGCTCGTCATTCATATTGGTGGGCACCTTCACGTCCACGCGGATCTTCAGGTCGCCGAAGCTGCCCTTCTTCTTGAGGTCAGGCGCGCCCTTGCCCTTGACGTTGAGCATGGTGCCGTCCTGCGTGCCCGCGGGCACCTTCACGCGCACCTTGCTGCCGTCGGGGGCGGGAACCACCACCGACGCGCCCAGCGCCGCCTCGGCCACCGTGACGGGGACGTCCACGATGACGTTGGCCTTGTCGCGGGAGTAGTAGGGGTGCTCGCCGATCTTGGTGGTGATCAGCAGGTCCCCGGCGTCGCCGCCGTTGTCTCCCAGGCCGCCCTTGCCCTTGAAGCGCAGGCGTCCGCCGTCCACGGCGCCCGCGGGCACCTTGACGGTGAGCGTGTCGGCCTCCGACTTACCCGGGATGCGCACGGTCACGCGCTTCTCGGTGCCGTTGAAGGCCTCGTCGAACGTCACCTCCAGGGTCACGTTCATGTCCTGGCCCTTCCGCGGCTGCGGCTGCCCGCCGAACCCGCCGAAGTCCCAATCGGTTCCAAACGCACCTTCGCCATGGCGAATGCTGTCAAAGATATCAGCCCAGCCGCCGCCGAACCCGCCGCCGCCGTAGCCCGAGCCGCCGAAGATGTCCTCGACGCTGACGTTGCCGCCACCGCCCCATCCGCGGGGGATCTCGTTCTCGTTCGCGGTGCCGTATTGGTCGTACAGCTCGCGCTTCTTATCGTCGCTCAAGACCTCGTAGGCCTCGTTGATTTCCTTGAACTTCGCCTCGTCGCCGCCCGCGTCCGGATGATGCTTCCGGGCCAGCTTGCGAAACGCCTTCTTTATCTCGTCGGCCGAGGCGGTGCGTGGAACGCCTAGCGTTTTGTAGTAGTCAGGCGTAGCCGCCATTCGTTCCACCTCCAAAAGTAGGTCTCATCTTGTCAGTTCCCGGGTCCTCGGGACCCGTCCCCGGGACGTCCCGCGTCCCGGTCGGCGGGGCTTTCGGCCCCTTAGCAGACGGGGCGGACAAACCTGCCCGCCCCGTGCCTGGTTTACTCGTTCGAAGCCTCTTCGACCTCGCGCTTCGGTCCGCCCGTGGTGACGGTCACCATGGCCGGCCTGAGCACCTTCGATCCCATCCGGTAGCCCTTCTGGTAGACCTGGGCCACCGTCTCGTCTGGGACGCTCGGGTCGTCCACCGTGGCGACGGCCTGGGCCTCCAGCGCGTCGAAGGCCTGGCCTTCAGGGCTGATGACCTGGACGCCGTCACGCTCCAGCACGCTCACGAGCTTGGAGTGGACGGCCTCGACGCCGCCGAGCAGCCCCTCCTCGCCATGGGTGGTGGCGTAGTCGATGGTCCGCTCGAAGTCGTCGAGCACGGGGAGCAGGCTCTCCACCAGCTTCTCGGTGGCGCGGGCCTTCTCCTCGGCGCGCTGCTCGGTGGTGCGCCGGCGGTAGGTATCCCACTCGGCGTGCAGGCGCAGGTACTTGTCCTGCCAGTCGGCGGCCTCGGCCTTGGCCTTGGCCACCGCGTCGTCCGAGCTCTCCTCGGAGGCGGCCGGGGCGTCCTCGTCGATGATCTCGGCGTTCAGGACCTCCTCGGCGGGAGCCGCCGGCTCGGGGGAGCCGGCGGCTGCGGGTGCGGGGTTCTCCAAGACTTGGTCCTTATCGGGCGTCGTCATGGTGTTTACTTCCCTTCGTTCTCGTCATCGACGACCTCGTAGTCGGCCTCGATGGTGTCGTCCGCGGGAACGGTCTCGGCAGCGGCGGCCTGGGCCCCGGCGCCGGCACCCTCGGTGGAGTACACGACCTCGGCCAGCTTGTAGCCCGCCTGCTGGATCTTCTCCGTGGCGGCCTTGATGGCGTCCAGGTCGGTGCCCTCAAGGGCGGTCTTGGTCTCGGCGATGGCCTCCTCGGCCTGGCTCTTGGCGTC
>JAAWAY010000223.1 GCA_022792415.1 Eggerthellaceae bacterium
ATGCAGGAGGTCATGCAGCGCCGCTACGCGCCCGAGCGCATGGCCGACGAGCGGTTCGGCAGCAAGCCCGACCTCATCATCCTGGACGGCGGCAAGCCGCAGCTCACGGCGGCGCTGGCCATGTTCGAGGAGATGGGCATCGACGACATCGCCATCTGCGGTTTGGCCAAGCGCGACGAGGAGCTGTTCGTGCCCTGGCAGGACACGGGCCCGGTGGTGCTGCCGGGCGGGTCGGCGTCGCTGTACCTGGTCAAGCAGGTGCGCGACGAGGCGCACCGGTTCGCCATCACGTTCCACCGCGAGCTGCGCGGCAAGGGCATGACCGCCTCCATCCTCGACGAGGTGGCCGGCATGGGGCCCGTGCGCAAGAAGGCGCTGCTCAAGCACTTCAAGTCGTTCCGCAACCTCAAGGAGGCCACGCTCGACGACATCAAGGCGGCGCGCGTGGTGCCCGACGAGGTGGCCGAGGAGCTCGTGCGCGTGCTCGCGCAGTATACTGTGCACCGGCAGGCCAGCGACGCCGCGCTGAACGCCCCGTCCGCCCCGACGCCCGACGCCGACGCAGCGGACGCACCCGGGCCCCCCGCGCCCGGCGCCGACGACGATGAGACCGCGGGAACACGAGACCACGACCAAGCCACGGGAGGCCCCCATGAGCGATGACGCTACCTACCTCGAGAACATGCCCAGCCTCGTCATCGTGACGGGCATGAGCGGCGCGGGTCGCACCGAGGCCATGCACGTGTTCGAGGACCTGGGCTACTTCTGCGTGGACAACCTGCCCTCTAGCCTCATCGGCAGCCTGGTCGACCTGGACGGCGTCATGCGCGCGGACGACGGCCCGTCCAAGCGGCGCCTGGCCGTGGTGTGCGACGCGCGCAACCGCGACTTCTTCGGCAGCCTGTCGTCGGCGCTGGACGACCTGTCCGCGCGCGGCGTGGAGTACACGGTGCTGTTCCTGGACGCCGACGACGAGAAGCTCGTGTCGCGCTACAAGTCCAGCCGCCGGCGCCACCCCATGTGCGAGGAGGGCACCACCATCGGCCAGGGCATCCAGCGCGAGCGCCGGCTGCTCATGGACCTGCGCGACGCCGCCGACCACGTCATCGACACCACCGACATGCTGCCCCAGAAGCTGCGCACCACCATCCGCGAGCTGTTCGGCACGGGCAACGAGCGCAAGGGCCTGGCCGTGACGGTGTACTCGTTCGGGTTCAAGCACGGCGCGCCGCTCGACGCCGACCTGGTGATGGACGTGCGCTTCCTCCCCAACCCGTACTACGACCCCCAGCTGCGCCCCCTCACGGGGCTCGACGCCCCCGTGCGCGACTTCGTCATGTTCCGCGACGAGACGACGGAGTTCCTCAAGGCGTGGAAGGGGCTTCTGGACGTGGTCATGCCCGGCTACGTGGCCGAGGGCAAGCAGCAGCTGGCCATCGCCGTGGGCTGCACGGGCGGCCAGCACCGGTCCGTAGCGCTGGCCGAGGCCACGGGCGACTACCTCAAGTCGCGTGGCTACCGCGTGAGCGTGGCGCACCGCGACCTCAAGCTGGCCGAGAGGGCGGGGAAGTGAGCCCCGTGAGGCGCACCCACCCCTTCCGCGTGGACCCGTCGGCCACGGCGGCGTTCTCGGCCCTGCGCGACGCGCTGCCCGCCGACCCGCGCCGCGCGCCCGCGCGCGGCCTGCGCGCCGTCGTCATCGGCGGCGGCACCGGAGCGCCCATGTCCATCCGCACGCTGCTGTCGCTGGGGGTGGAGACGAGCGCGGTGGTGGCCATGGCCGACGACGGCGGGTCCACGGGCATCCTGCGCGAGGAGGCCGACGTCACGCCGCCCGGCGACATTCGCAAGTGCATCGCCGCGTTCGCGCGCGACCCCTCCGACCCGCTCGTGCGCGTGTTCAAGTACCGCTTCGCCGTGGCCCGCGACCATGCGCTGGGAAACCTCCTGCC
>JAAWAY010000004.1 GCA_022792415.1 Eggerthellaceae bacterium
CCACGGGCGCCACGCCGGCGCGGGACGCCTCGCCGGCGCCCGACGCGGCCACGGGCGCGACGCCCGGCGTGGCGAGCGCCTGCCGCGACCTGGGGCTCGACTCGCTCGACCAGGTGCTGGCGCAGCGCGGCATCAGGCCCCCGGGGCAGTAGGAGCGGGCGCGCCGGGGAGATGCCGGGGGGCAGGCGCCGTCGCGGCAGAGCGGCTATAATGGGTCATGGTGGGACGTCCCGCGTTCGGGGCGGGCAGGGGGAGCGGCGCCGGGCGCGCGCTCCCGCAGGCTCAACGCACAACAGGGGGTATGCATGGTCGAGGCCGGTTCGGCTCCATCCACAGGCGTGTCTGCCGCCGAGCTGCTGGCGCTGCTCGGGTTCGGCTGCTTCTTCGGTTACCTGCTCCTCACCTTCTTCTGGCTGCTGGGCGGCATCGCCCCGAGCCTGCCCGAGGGCGAGGCGGCCCTGGGCGAGCTGTTCCTGTTCGGGGGCATGGCCCTGGGCTACGTGGGCCTGGCCCGCGCCGGGCGCCGCCCCTCGTTCAACGCCTTCTCGAGCGGCGTGCTGACCACGCAGATCCTGCTGGCGGCCGCGCTGCCGGTGGCCGTGTCGCTGTTCCGCTGCGGCGTGCCGGTGCCCTCGCAGGTGCTCGACGTGCTGGGCCTCCTGGCCGGGCTGGCCGCCGCCCTCTTCGCGGTGCAGTGGCTCGACGTGGCCGGGCGCATGGGCATGACCACGGCCGTGCGCTTCACCGGCCTGTCGCTGGTGGGAGGCTGTTTGCTCATGGCGGTGGGCGCGGCGCTGCCGGGTGAGCTGCAGCCCCTCATGGGGCTGACCCTGGCGGCCGTGTCGCTGGGCCTCATGTTGTTCTCCAGCAGCCGCGCAGAGGGCAACGACGAGCGCGCCCCGCTGGAGTCGGTGGATGACAGCTGGCAGTTCACGCGCGAGATCGAGCCGACGTTCCTCACCCTGAACATCGTGTTCGCGCTGACGTTCGCCCTGCTGTTCAACAACGGGGCCAGCGCGCTGTTCGCCGGCGTGATGGCCGCTGGCGGCGGGGCGCTCGTGGCCGCGGGGCTCTACGCCGCGGGCATCCGCCTGTCGGTGATCACCATGGAGCGCGTGCTGCTGGCCGTCACCGTCATCGCGTGCGTGGCCACGCCCCTGGCGCCCGACGGCCTGCAGCTGGTGCTGAGCTGCCTGGTCACGGCCGCGTGGGGCCTGTTCGTCCCCGTCAACTACTCCTACATCGTCATGAAGTCCACCGCGGTGCGCCAGGCGCCGACGTTTCGCCAGGCGCCCGCGCGCCTGGCCGTGCCCGCCGCCGGGCTGGCCGTCGGCTGGGCGGCCGCGGCGCTCATCACGCTGTGCTTCGGCGCGCACTCCGAGGTGTTCGTCAACCTGCGCACGGGCATGATCGTGGTGCTCGTCATCGTGTTCATGGCCTTCTTCCCCTCCGAGGAGCACCACCGCCCCGACGGCATGGCCGCCAAGCCTGGCGCGCCCCAGGTGGTGTCGGTGTCGCTGGGCGCCGAGGAGCTGTTCGAGCGGCGCTGCGACGCCGTGGCGCGCCTGTACCAGCTGTCGCCGCGCGAGTCCGACATCCTGCGCTACCTGGCCAAGGGCCGCAACGCCTCGTGGATCCAGGAGGAGCTGACCATATCGCCCCACACGGTGAAGAGCCACATCTACAACATCTACCGCAAGCTCGACATCCACTCGCAGCAGAAGGTGATGGACTTCGTGCAGTCGTTCCCCCTGCAGGAGGAGGACCTGTAGCCCTCCCCCGTCGCGCGCCCCGATACCGCGCATGCCGCGCCACGCGCCGCGCCCCGCTGCCCCGGTTTCCCGCACCTTGCGCCGCCTCTGGCGTTTTCCCACGTCACGACCTCATACCAACGTGCTGATTTCACCCCTCGCATACTGATCGCGCCATGAGGCGCGCCCCCCGCCGTGGCACGATGGGCCCACTTGAGGAGGGGGACAATCAAACCGGGGCCGATACCCGGGCTTGCGCCGAGGCGGCACGCCGTCCGGACGGGGCGGCGAACGCAGGCCGCGTCGGCAGCCCTCTTCCCAGGCCATGGCGCCCAGCGGGGCATCCACCCGCGAAGGCGCCGGGACAAGAGAGGAGCTGCGATGGAGGAGTTCAAGATGGACAGCCCCAAGGCCGTCCAGCGGGAGGATTCCGAGTGGGCCTTCGACGGGGCCGGCGAGCCCGACGCCGCCGCGCGCCGGGAGGAGTCCGTCCTGGAGAAGGACCGCGACGACATCGGCACCACCAAGGAGGAGAACCAGTTCAACTTCGGCGCCGGTGAGCGCCCGGAGATGCAGGACTGGAAGCATCCCGGGGAGTGGCAGTACCTGGAGGACGGCATGCTCGTCACGCGCACGAGCGTCTGGTCGGCCCCCGGCTGCCATGAGGGATGCGGCGTGCTCGTGTACTCCGACCCGGAGACCGGCCGCTTCATCAAGTGCGAGGGCGACCCCGACGACCCGTACAACCGCGGCGCGCTGTGCCCGCGCTGCCTGGCGTTCAAGCAGGTGGAATTCCACCCCGACCGCATCCTGTACCCCATGAAGCGCGCCGGCGAGCGCGGCGAGAACAAGTGGGAGCGCATCAGCTGGGACGAGGCGCTCGAGACCTGCTACAAGGAGTTCCGCCGCATCGCCATGACCTACGGCGGCGACAGCATCCACGCCCTGCGCGGCACGGCCCGCGACAACCAGTGGCAGGTGGGCCGCATCGTCAACACCATGGGCTCGCCCAACGAGTACGGGTTCCTCTCCGGCACCGCGTGCTACCTGCCCCGCCTGTCGCTCATGATCATGACGTACGGCGGCATGCTCATCGCCGACTTCTCGCAGTTCTCGGCGCTGCGTTACGACGACCCGGAGTGGGTGTGCCCCGAGTGCACCATCGTGTGGGGCTGCAACCCCACCATCTCCAACCCCGACTTCTTCATGGGCCACTGGGTGACCGACGCCATGAAGCTGGGCTGCAAGCTCATCTCCGTCGAGCCGCGCGTCACGTGGCTGGCCGCGCACGCCGACATCCACCTGATGCTGCGCCCCGGCACGGACACCGCGCTGGCGCTGGCCATGATCAAGGTCATCATCGACGAGGACCTCTACGACCATGACTTCGTGGAGAAGTGGACCTACGGCTTCGACGCCCTGGCCGCCCGCGCCCGCGAGCTGTCGCTGGAGCAGGTCGAGGACATGACGTGGGTGCCCAAGGAGAAGATCGTGGCCGCCGCGCGCCTGTTCGCCACGTCGCACCCGGCCAACGTGGTGTGGGGCCTGGCCGTCGACATGCAGTCGCAGGGCACGCCCTGCGCCGCCGCCATCGCCGCGCTGTGGACCATCACCGGCAACCTCGATATCCCCGGCGGCATGTGCTACACCGCCGCTCCCATGGGCGTCGACCAGCCCTCCGCCGGCGCGTGGGGCATCTACGACCTCATCGACGAGGAGACCCAGAAGAAGCGCGTGGGCTGGCGCGAGTACCCGATGTACCGCTACGGCCTGACCCAGGCCATGCCCGACATGTGCCTCGAGGTGTGCGAGGAGGGCGGCGTCAAGGGCGTGTGGATCCAGACGTCCAACGGCATCGCCTGCATGAGCTGCGAGACCGAGCGCTGGTACAAGGCCATGAAGAAGCCCGAGTTCATCGCCGCCTGCGACATCTTCATGACGCCGATGATCCAGAGCTGCGCTGACATCGTCATGCCCGTGCAGACCTGGGCCGAGAAGCACTCCGTGCGCGCGCACTACTACTTCCTGTCCGCCATCACCGGCGGCTGCGCCGCCGAGGGCGAGGCGCTGTCCGACTGCGAGATCAACCGCCGCCTGGCGCAGTACTTCGACAACGACGACGAGTTCAACCGCGCCATCAACCGCCCCGAGGGCAAGCAGCACACCTGGCCGTGGGCGACGGAGGACGAGGTGTACGACGAGATCGTCAAGCCGTCGGGCTTCACGTTCCACGAGCTGATGGAGCAGGGCCCGGTGTACCAGAAGTACATCTACAAGAAGTACGAGAAGGGCCTCATGCGCCCCGACGGCCAGCCGGGCTTCAACACGCCCACCGGCCGCGTGGAGTTCTACTCCACCCTGTTCGAGGCCTACGGCTACGATCCGCTGCCCTACATCGAGGAGCCGGGCATCGGGCCGGTGTCCACGCCTGACCTGTACGAGGACTACCCGCTCATCATGATCACGGGCGCCCGCACGACGTCGTTCTTCCACTCCGAGCACCGCCAGATCCCCTACCTGCGCCAGCTGACGCCCGACCCGTGGGTGCAGATCAACCCCAAGACGGCCGCCGAGCACAACATCTCCGAAGGCGACTGGGTGTGGATCGAGAACCACCGCGGCCGCTGCCGCCAGCGCGCCCGCGTGACCTGGGAGGTGTCCGAGAAGGAGATCGCCGCCCAGCACGGCTGGTGGTTCCCCGAGCAGGACGGCGCCGAGCCCAACCTGTACGGCTTCCGCCAGTCCAACATCAACCAGCTTCTGGCCAACAAGCCCGGCCGCACCGGCTTCGGAGCCGACCTGAAGTGCACCCTGTGCAAGATCTACCGCTGCAGCGAGGAGGACCTGTAATGGCACGGAACGGAATACTTGTCGACTACCAGTACTGCACCGGCTGCTACTCCTGCGAGGTGGCCTGCCAGGCCGAGCACGAGCTGCCGCTGGAGCAGTGGGGCGTGAAGGTGATGCAGAACGGGCCGTGGCCCGTCCGCGAGGCCGACGGCACGCCCACCGACCGCTACGTCTACGACTTCGTGCCGGCGTTCACCAGCCTGTGCGACCTGTGCGAGGAGCGGCGCGAGAAGGGCAAGCTGCCCTCGTGCGTGTTCCACTGCCAGGCGAAGTGCATGAGCTTCGGCCCGGTGGACGAGCTGGCGCGCCAGCTGGACGCCAAGCCCCAGCAGTACCTGTGGGTGCCGCCCTGCGCCTAGGACGCGCCCTCCGGCCGGCCCGGCTCTGTCCGGGCCGGCCCTCCCCCGACCCCTACCAGGAGGTGCCCCATGGACATCGATGCGCTCAGGACCGCGGTTGACGCCGCCCCGCTTCGCGACCGCGCCGCGCTGGAGAAGCTGGTGCTCTACGTGAGCGCCGGCGGCCGCGTGCTGCCGGAGTACGAGGAGAAGCTGGGGGCCGCCGAGGGCTACCAGGACTTCCTGCGGGCCATCTACGAGGATCCCGCGCTCAAGGACACCCTGGTGTGGGCCGAGTGCGCCCGGCTCTCGCGGCGCAACTGGCTGCCGTACTTCGAGCCCTCGCTGGCCGTGTGCAACCTGCGCCTCAAGACCGACGGCATCCCCGTGCAGATGGGCGACGCCGTCATGCTGGCCCCCACGGGCAGCCGGGACAACATCGCCAACCTCTACGTGTTCCCCCACGGCGGGTTCAACCGCCAGGCGGCCGAGTTCGTCACGTCCCTGGGCGGTCGCTTCACCGTGGCCGACTGGGAGTTTCTGGGGGTGTACGGCCTGTACAAGTACCGCGGCACCGTCATCTTAGAGGAATGGGACGTCGAACGTCCCCCGGTGGCGAGCCCGCAGCGCTAGGGCCTCGCGGGCGGGACGTCCCCGCCGCGAGGGACGAGGGGAATGGAGAGGGGGTCGGCCCGCTGAACTAGACCCCAAAAGTGGGACGGTTAATAAAAGTTGTTAAGCGGCC
>JAAWAY010000065.1 GCA_022792415.1 Eggerthellaceae bacterium
AGGGCTCCGGCCTGCCCGAGGACCAGCAGGACCTCGAGCTCATCAAGAAGCAGGGCTACCAGATGCTGCCCACCCGCGAGGGCTGGGACCAGGAGCCGGCGGGCATGATCGAGTTCTACGAGGACCCGGCCAACAACCCCATGGAGACCCCCACGGGCAAGATCGAGTTCTACTCCACCGGCCTGGCCAACTTCTTCCCCGACGACCCCGAGCGCGGCCCGGTGGCCAAGTGGATCGAGGAGTCCGAGACGCACCAGGAGCGCCGCAGCTGCGAGCGCGCCAAGGACTACCCGTTCCTGCTGGTGTCCAACCACCCGCGCTGGCGCATCCACGCCAACTTCGACGACTGCCCGTGGACGCGTGAGATCGAGACGTGCAAGGTGGTCGGCAAGGACGGCTACGCCTACGAGCCCGTGTGGATCAACCCCGTGGACGCCGAGAAGCTCGGCATCGCCGACGGCGACATCGTCGAGCTGTTCAACGAGCGCGGCACGGTGCTGGGCGGCGCCTACATCACCGAGCGCATCATCCCCGGCGCGGTCCTGCAGGACCACGGCGCCGAGACCGACCCCATCGTCCCGGGCGTGGGCGGCATCGACCGCGGCGGCGCGAACAACCTGATCGCCCCGAGCAACACCTCCTCCAAGAACGCGGCCGGCGAGGTGACCGGCGGCTACCTGGTCGGCGTGCGCAAGTGCGACATCGACCAGCTCATGGAGCAGTACCCGGAGGCCTTCGCGGCCGAGCACTACACCGTCGCCACCGGCACCAACGTCTACGACTACCTCAAGGAGGACTAGAGATGAAGGCGATTCTCTTCGATTCGAGCCTCTGCAACGGCTGCTATGGCTGCCAGATGGCCTGCAAGGACGAGCACTGCGGCAACAGCTGGCTGCCCATCGCGGCCGAGCAGCCCCAGACCGGCCAGTTCTGGTGCCGGGTGGACCAGGAGACCCGCGGCAAGACCCCCGAGGTGAAGGTGCAGTACACGCCCGTGCTGTGCGCCCACTGCGACGACGCCCCCTGCATCGCGGCGGGCGAGGACGGCGCGGTGTACCGCCGCGAGGACGGCCTGGTCATCATCGACCCCGAGAAGTCCAAGGGCCAGCGCCAGATCGTGGACGCGTGCCCGGCCAAGGTCATCTACTGGAACGACGAGCTGGAGATCCCGCAGAAGTGCACGGGCTGCGCGCACCTGCTCGACGACGGCTGGACCGTCCCGCGCTGCGTGGACGTGTGCGCCACCGGCGCGCTCACCTACGTGGACGAGGAGGACATCCCCGCCGGGGCCGAGCCGATGCCCGCGGTGGCCGGCAACCACCCCCACGTGTACTACCTGAACATCCCCGGCAAGTGGGTCTACGGCGTGCTGGTCGACCGCAACCAGAACGAGGTGCTGATCGGCGCCGAGGTGTCGCTGCTCGACGAGGCGGGCAACATCCTGTCCACCGTCAAGACCGATGACTTCGGCGAGTTCCGCTTCAAGGACCTCAAGCCGCGCTACCACAAGGTGCTGGCCACCCTCGACGGCTACGCGGACGTGGAGCTCGACGCCGACACCACCGAGCAGGACGTGGTCCTGGGCGACATCTTCGTCAAGGAAGTGCCCTTCATGGGCTAGCGCCCGAACCTGACCGTCGTCGCGGCCTGCGGCGCCCCTGCTCGCAGGGGGCGCCTCGGGCCGCCCATCAGCCTTCATTCAACTAAGGAGAGGGACATGGCTGAAGTGAAATCAGACAACAAGGTACTGTTCAAGTGGGTGTGGATCGCCGTCGCCATCGTGCTGATCCTCATCGGCCAGTTCGGGCCGCTGTGGGCGCCGGAGCTGTCCCGCGCGGGCCAGTCGGCCATCATGGTGCTGCTGGCCGCCGTGGTCATGTGGGCCACCGAGGCGCTGCCCTTGCCCATCACGTCGCTCGTCATGGTGGCGATGTGCGGCTGTCTGGGCATCGCGTCGTACAACGAGATCTGGGCGGCCACGTTCACCGGCGCGCTGTGGATGTTCGTCGGCATCTTCGGGTTCACGACGTTTCTAGCCCAGTCCACGTTCCCCCAGCGCCTCATCGCCAAGATGGTGGCCCTGGTGAAGGGTGACGTGAACAAGGTCATCCTGGGCTTCATGATCATCTGCTGCGTCATCTCGGTGGTCATGTCCAACATCGCGCTGACCGCCATCATGATGGGCTTCGCCGAGACGCTGCTCAAGGCCGCGGGCGCCAAGCCCGGCGAGTCGCGCCTGGGCCGCTGCCTGGCCATGGCCATCCCGTTCGCCGTCATGTTCGGCGGGTGCCTGCTGCCCTCCGGCACGCCCATCAACGTGGTGGTGCTGGGTCTGGCCGAGACGGCCTGCGGCGTGTCCATCTCGTTCGCCGAGTGGTTCGCGTTCATGGTGGTGCCCGTGGTGCTGTCGCTGGTGGCCAGCTGGCTCATCCTCATCAAGGTGTACAAGCCCGAGCCGCTGAGCAAGGAGACCGTCGACGCGTTCCTGGGCGAGGTGTCCGCGCTGCCGCCCATGGACTTCATGGAGAAGTTCAACATCGGCGTGCTCGTGCTCGCGCTTGTGTGCTGGATCGCCAGCTCCTGGATCCCCGTGCTCAACACCACGCTCGTGGCGCTCGTGGCGCTGGGCCTGCTGTTCCTGCCCGGCACGTCCATGATCACCATGCGCCAGTACCGCTCGGACAGCCCGTGGGACATCCTGCTCATGATGGCGTCCATCAACGGCATCGTGGCGGCCATGTCCGCCGCCGGGTCGGTGGCCTGGATGGTCAACATGCTGCTGGGCGTGACCAACGGCATGAGCTTCTTCGCCCTGTTCATGGTGATCAGCGTGGTGCTGGCCCTGGTGCACAACTTCTTCCCGTCGGGCCCCGGCCTGGCGGCGCTCGTGACCGCGCCGGTGCTGGGCCTGGTGGGGGCCGTGACCGGCAACTACACGGCCACCATCCTCATGATCGCGCTGTGGTGCGCGCTGTGCTTCCTCGTGCCTCTGGACTCCGTGCTGCTGGTGTCCTACGCTGGCGGGTACTACAAGTTCAACGAGATGTGGAAGGGCGGCCTGCCCATCACGGTGGCCACCATGGTGTTCTTCAGCGCGTTTCTGCTGATCGTGTGCCCGATGGTGGGCGCCGCGTAGGATCGTGCGTCGGCCGGGGGCGCGAGACGTCCCCGGCCGTGGGGCTTCGGTTTGGTTGAAGGGGCGATCATGACCGAGAGAATCGTTGGCCGCGCGCTCAGGCCGCGCAGCCTCATCTGCTTCGCCATCGCGGCCGCCATCATCGCGGTGGCGGCGATGGCCCCCGCCACGGCGGGCCTGGCCTTCGAGGGGCGCATGGTGCTGGCCATCCTGGCGGCGGGCATCCTCCTGTGGGTGACCGAGTCG
The DNA here is from genome assembly GCA_022792415.1 of Eggerthellaceae bacterium. Taxonomy (GTDB): domain Bacteria; phylum Actinomycetota; class Coriobacteriia; order Coriobacteriales; family Eggerthellaceae; genus Enterorhabdus. The sequence goes on from JAAWAY010000065.1 coordinate 3,383, forward strand.
ATGCCGCTGCCGGCCACGGCGCTGCTCATCCTCATCCTCATGCCGCTGACCGGGGTGTGCAGCTTCGAGGAGGCCTACGCCAACGCCATGGGCGGCACGGTGTTCTTCCTCATGGGCACGTTCGCGTTCACCGTGGCGCTCGACGCCACCACGGTGCCCACGCGCATCGCCGCCTGGGTGCTGCGCTGGTCGGGCACGAGCACGCCGAAGATGCTGCTGGGGTTCATGGCGGCCACGGCGTTCCTGTCGTTCTTCATGTCGGACGTGGCGGCCTGCGGCGTGTTCATATCCGTGGGCAATCGCCTGCTCGAGCTCAACGGCGCCGAGAAGCTCAAATCGCCGCTGGGCAAGGCCATGATGATCGCCATCCCGTGGGCGTCCTACGCCGGCGGCTGCGCCGTCATGACGGGCAACGGCTGCAACGTGGTGACGGTGGGGCTGTTCGCCGAGCTGTTCGACGTGCACATGAGCTTCATCGAGTGGTCGATGCTGGGGCTGCCGTTCTGCCTCATCATGCTGCTGGTGGCCTGGGCGGTGCTGGTGGTGGCGTACCGGCCCGAGCCCATCAGCCAGGCGTCCATCGACGCCACCGACGCCGAGGCGTCCCAGCTGGGCCCGCTGACGGGCCCCGAGAAGGGCACCATCGCCATCATCGCCGGCGCCATGGCGTTCTGGATCGCCAGCTCGTGGGTGCCCGCGCTCAACACCGCCATGATCGCCATCGTCGCGGTGGTGCTGCTGTCGCTGCCCGGCGGCTCGACGCTGGAGTTCAAGGAGCTCGTGTCGCGCATGAACTGGGGCGTGCTCGTGATGATCATGTGCATCCTGTCGGTGGCGCACTTCGTGGTGGCCACCGGGGCGGGCGACTGGATGGTGGGCGCCATCATGGCCGCGCTGCCCGACGCGTGGAAGACGCCGCTCATGGTGCTGGTGGTGCTGTCGGCCGTGGGCGCCGTCGTGCACAACGTGGTGCCCGTGGGCCCGGCCGTGGCCGGCATCCTGGCCTACCCGTTCGGCGTGCTGGCGGGCGACTTCGGCATCAGCATGTACTGCATGCTCATGGTGGTGGCCTGGCAGGCGTCGCTGGCCTACATCCTGCCGCTGGACTGCGTGCCCATCCTGACGTACTCCACGGGCTACTACTCGATGGCCGACATGGCGCGCGTCGGATGGATTCCCACCGTGGCGCTGGTGGCGCTGACGGCGACGCTGCTGCCGGCGCTGTGCGTGCTGTTCGGGTTCGCGTAGGACGCGGGACGCGGGGCACGGGGTCGCGCCTCCTGCCACGCCCCGCGCCCCCTGCCACGCGTTGTCACGCCTCCGTCACGCGCCGGCGCTGCACGTGGGGTAGAATACTTCGGTACGTTTTTCGGATCGGGCGCCCGGCCCCGCGCGGGGCGTCGCCGACCAGACCGGAGGAGCACCCCATGATCAAGGACATCATCACCGACGAGGCCGTCCTGTCCACGCCCTGCGAGCCGGCCACCGCCGAGGACGCCGCCGTGGCCCAGGACCTGGTGGACACGCTGCTGGCCAACGAGGACGCCGCGGCGCTCGCCGCCAACCAGATCGGCGTGACCAAGGCCATCGTGGCGTACCTCAACGACAAGAACCGCCCCGTGGTGCTGTACAACCCGCAGCTCACCCAGACCCTCAAGCCGTTCCCGGCGGTGGAGGCGTGCCTGTCGCGCGAGGACGCCGCGGCCGTCACCCGCTACAAGTGGATCCGCGTGTCCTACGACGCGCTGCTCAACGGCGAGCTCATGCCCCGCAAGAAGAAGCTGGAGGGCTGGGAGGCCCAGCTGGTGCAGCACATGATCGACCACTGCAACGGCGTGCTGGTGTAGGGTCATGAGGATCGATGGGGAAGAGGCGCGGGCCGTGGTCGCGGGCGAGCCTGCCGCGCCCGGCGCAGGTGCGCCGCCCGCGCCGGCAGCCGCCCCGGACGCGCCGGCCGACGACCCCGTCTTCGTCGCCGAGCAGCGCCACCTGACCGAGACCTACGCCACGCTGCAGGCCATCGGCACCGAGGCGCTGCACGCCATGGGCGAGCTGGCGCTGGAGGCCGCCGCCGACAAGGAGGCCATGGCCGAGGAGCTGGCCACCAACTATGCCACCTGGGACGACGCCATGGAGACGCACGCCGACTTCATGGCGCTCAACCGCATCATCGACGGCTACAACCTCGCGCACGGCGTGCAGGCCCAGCGCCTGGCCGACGCCGAGCTTTTGCTGCGCCAGCCGTACTTCGCCAAGGTGGTGCTGCGCCGCCCCGGCGAGGCGCGCGCCAAGGAGGTCTACATCGGCGCGGCGGGCATATCCGACGACGCGTGCCGCCGCCTGGTGGTGGACTGGCGCAGCCCCGTGGCCGAGGTGTACTACAACCAGCAGCTGGGCCCCACGTCCTACCGCGTGGACGGCCGCGTCATCGACGTGGAGCTCGACCTGCGCCGCCAGTTCGACATCGAGCGCGACCGCCTCATCTCGTACTTCGACAGCGATGTGGCCATCGAGGACTCGCTTCTGCTGGCATCGCTGTCGCGCCAGCGCTCCCCGCAGATGCAGGCCATCACGGCCACCATCCAGAAGGAGCAGAACCGCGTGGTGCGCCACGACGACGTGGACGTGCTGCTGGTCAACGGCATCGCCGGCAGCGGCAAGACGTCGGTGCTGCTGCAGCGCATCGCCTACCTGTTCTACCGCAACCGCGACACGCTCTCGCCCGACGAGGTGGTGCTGCTCACGCCCAACGACGTGTTCTCGCGCTACATCGAGGCGGTGCTGCCCGAGATGGGCGAGCGCAACCCGCGCACGCTCACCTGGGCCGAGCTGGCCGCGTCGCTTCTGCCCGAGGGGCGCGGCGTGGGCGACGGCGCGGCCGACCCCGCGCTCCTGGACGCCATCGACGACGCCATGGCGGGCCTGGAGTTTATGCCCGGCGACTTTCGCGGCATCGAGGCGGGCGGCCTCACGCTCATATCTGCCGACCAGGTGCGCCGGGTGAACGCGCTGTTCCCCCAGGCGGCGGCCGGCCCGCACCGCGTGGCGCTCATCCGCGAGGAGCTGGCCGAGCGCCTGGAGTCGCGCCTGCGCTCGCTCGCCGCGTCCGACGCGGTGCTCGACGAGATAGCGCTCATGGGCCCCGACGAGCAGGTGCGCCGCTTCGGAGTGGCGCTCGACCCCACCGACGAGGACGGCGCGCGCGAGGTGGCGCTCGACTACGTGCGCGAGCGCTACGCCGGCGCCGAGCGGGCCGTCGATCGCGACGAGTGGCTGGACGTGGACGCGCTGGCCAAGCGGCTGCTGGGCACCGACGGCCTGCCGTCCGTGGCGTGGCTGTACCTGAAGGTGCTGGTCACGGGCATGGGCGACGCCAACGCCCGCTACGTGATGGTGGACGAGGTGCAGGACTACGCCGTGGCCCAGCTGCGCGTGCTGGCCCGCTACTTCCGCCGCGCGCACTTCCTGCTGCTGGGCGACCCCAACCAGGCCATAGCCGAGGGGACGGCCACGTTCGACCAGGTGCGCGCCGTGTTCGAGGCGGCGCGCGGGGCGGTGGACCAGTGCGACCTCATGATCAGCTACCGCTCCACGCCGGCCATCACGGCGTTGTTCGCCCGGCTGGCGGCCGACGGGGCGGCGATGGACATCACGTCGGTCCAGCGTGACGACGAGCCCCCGGCCCTGGTGGCGTGCGACGGTCCTGAGGCCTACGCCGACGCCCTGCGCGCCGCCGTGGACGAGGCGCGGCGCTCACCCGGGCTCACGGCGCTCATCGTGCCGTGGCGCGGTGAGGCCAAGCGCATCGCCCGGGCGCTGGGCGACGGTGCGCCGCCTCTGCTGGACGACGCGGGCGCGCTGCCGGCGGAGGGGGTGGCCATCGTGCCGCTCAAGCTGGCGAAGGGCCTCGAGTTCGACGAGGTGATCGTGGCCGACGCGTCGGCGCGCGCCTATCCGGGCGATAGCGACGTGGCGCGCCGCCGCCTGTACACGGCCCTCTCGCGTGCCACCCGCAAGCTCACCGTCATCGCCGAGGGCGCGCTTACGCCTTGGCTTGCGTAGCGCGCCCCCGAGCTACGAGAGGAGCACCCATGGCGAAGAAGCCGTCCCTCACGCGGCGCACGCTGCACTACTACTGGCAGGCCACGCGCAACCACCTGGGCCTGTTCTGGCTGCTCATCGCCACCACCATCGGGTTCGTGGGGCTGCTCACCTACGGCAACCCCTACGTCATGAGCCTCATCGTCGACCGCATCAGCGCCGAGCCGGTGACGCCCGACCAGGTGCTGCCCGTGTTCGGGCCCTACATCGCCGCGCTCATCGCCATCAACGCCGGCGGCCTCACGTGCTCCAAGCTGCAGGACTACGCGTTCTGGAAGCTGCAGATCGGCGTCAACTACGACCTGGCCACCATGGCCTTCGACGCGCTGTGCAACCAGTCCATGAGCTTCCACTCCAACCGCTTCGGCGGCACGCTCGTCAGCCAGACCACCAAGTTCATCAACGGCTACACGCTGCTCATCAACAACATCACGTTCCCGTTCCTTCCGGTCATCTGCTCGGTGGTGTTCACGTGCGCGCTGCTTCTGCCCGTGGTGCCGGCGTACACGGCCGTGCTCATGGGGATGCTGGCGGTGTACGGCGCGGTGTCCTACCTCATGTACAAGCGCATCCTGCACCTCAACGAGAAGGCCGCCGGCGCGCAGAACCAGCTGTCCGGCGAGCTGTCCGACGCCGTGACCAACATCCTGGCCGTGAAGACCTACGGGCGCGAGGAATACGAGCGCGGCCTGTTCGACCAGGCCAACCGCGAGGTGGTGGCGCGCGACTCCCAGCGCATGCGCGCCTCGCTCACCCGCGGCATCATCACGGCGGCCATCACGCTGGTCATCATGAGCGTCGTGACGGTGTTCATCGCCGGGGGCAACGCGTGGTTCGGCATCAGCCCGGGCACCGTGGTCATCATGTTCACGTACACTTACACCGTCACGAACCAGTTCAACTTCATCAACCAGGGCCTGCAGCGGTTCAACCAGGCGTTCGGCGAGGCGAGCGGCATGACGGCCGTGCTCGACGAGCCGCGGCTGGTGGCCGACAAGCCCGACGCCGTGCCGCTTGAGGTGGAGCTGGGCGACATCAACTTCAAGGACATCAACTTCTGGTACTCCGACGGCGGCGCGCGCACCCAGGTGTTCGACGACTTCAACCTGCGCATCCCCGCGGGCCAACGCGTGGGGCTGGTGGGCATGAGCGGGGCGGGCAAGACCACGCTCACCAAGCTGCTGCTGCGCCTGGCCGACATCCAGGAGGGCGAGATCCTCGTGGACGGGCAGAACGTGGCCGACATCACGCAGCAGAGCCTGCGCCGCCAGATCGCCTACGTGCCGCAGGAGGCCCTGCTGTTCCACCGCACCATCGCCGAGAACATCGCCTACGGGCGCCCGGACGCCACGCGCGACGAGATCCGCGAGGCCGCGCGCCAGGCCAACGCGCTCGAGTTCATCGAGCGGTTGCCGCAGGGCTTCGACACCGTCACCGGCGAGCGCGGCATCAAGCTGTCGGGCGGCCAGCGCCAGCGCATCGCCATCGCGCGCGCCATGCTGGCCGACGCGCCCATCCTGGTGCTCGACGAGGCCACGAGCGCGCTCGACTCCGAGAGCGAGGCCGCCGTGCAGGAGGCGCTGCGCCGCCTCATGGAAGGGCGCACGTCCATCGTGGTGGCCCACCGCCTGTCCACCGTGGCCAGCCTCGACCGCATCGTGGTGCTGTCCGAGGGACGCATCGTGGAGGACGGGCCGCACGCCCAGCTGGTGGAGCGCAACGGCGAGTACGCGCGCCTGTGGAGCCGCCAGACGGGTGCCTACGAGGAGTAGGGGGAGGGATCGGGCACCGTGGGGCGCGGCTTCTGTCCGCGCGGAGCCGTGAGCGGCCCCGGTCGGCTGCGGAGGGATACGCGTGCCGATAGCGGAGCGCGGCTTTTCGCCGGGCTTCGGCAACGGTGAGGGAACTGTTCATTCCTCGGGACATAACGGACGGGCGATCCCTCTGCGCGACGCGGGGGAGCGGTGGCACCGTAGGGAGCGAGCGGGCGGTATGGGCCACCCGCGAGCCGCGCGATCCGTTGGGAGGAACCATGAGCACGCACACGACCCCGTCTCCCGTCGCGGCGAAGGGCGCCGCATCGAAGGCCCCCGCCGCGCCCGCATCAGGCGCGTCCGCGCAGGGCGCCGCGTCCAACGGCGGCTTCAAGCGTACCCTCACTGTGTTCGACCTGGTGGTGTACGGCCTCATTTCGATGGTCCCCATCGCGCCATTCAGCATCTACGCCAGCGTGTTCGACGCGTCCAACGGCATGCCCGCCCTCACCTACCTCATCGCGCTGGGCGCCATGGTGTTCACCGTGCTGTCGTTCGGCGTCATGATCAAGCGCTTTCCGTCGTCGGGCTCCATCTTCACCTACGCCTCCAAGGGTATCGGCAAGCCCATCGGGTTCATCGCCGGCTGGCTCATGCTGCTGCAGTACCTGGTCAACCCGACACTGTGCTACATCATGGCCGGCCTGGCCCTCAACCAGTACGTGCCGCAGGTTCCGGTGTGGGGCTGGTGCCTCATGTTCCTGGCCTTCGTCACGGTGGTGGCCCTGCGCGGCATGAAGACCACCATGGTGGTCAACCGCATGGCGCTCGTGGGCGAGCTCATCGTGCTGGCGCTGTTCCTGGGCTTTGGCATCACGTTCATCGTCACGCATCCCGAGACCTCCGGGTTCACGGCGACGGCCCTGGTCAACCCCGAGAAGTTCAACATGGGCGACATGATGGGCGCCGTGTCGCTGGCGGCGTTCTCCTACGTGGGGTTCGGCTGCGTGGCCATGCTCACCCAGGAGGCCAAGGACGGCACGACCGGCCCGTCGCGCGCCATGATGATCATGATCCTGCTCCTGGGCGGCATGTTCGTGGCCATGTGCTTCGTCGCCACGTGCATCGACCCCACCGGCAAGGTGTTCGCCGGCAACGAGGACAACGGCTTCTACCTGGTGGCCCAGATGGCCGCCGGCCCGTGGCTGGGCATCCTGTGCGCCGTGGCCGTGGCGCTGGCCCAGGGCGTGTTCACCGGCCTGGTCAACGAGGTGTCCGTGTCGCGTCTGCTCTACGTCATGGGACGCAAGGGCTCGCTGCCCCGCCCGCTCGGCAAGATGGACGAGAAGACCGGCGTGCCCGTGGTGGCCACGCTGTTCGTGTCAGCGCTGTCGCTGGCGATGCTGCCGGTGCTGCTGCAGCTGGGCATGGACGAGGTGGCCAAGGTGTCCAACTTCGGCGCGCTGTCCACCTACCTCATCCTGAACATCACCGTCATCTGGTACTACTGGGTGCGCCAGAAGGACCACTCCAACGCGTGGCGCCTGCTCATCTGCCCGATCATCGGCGCGGTGGTGGTGGGGGCCATCCTGTGCTCGCTGGGCTGGGTGGCGCAGCTGGTGGGCGTGGCCTGGATCGGCGTCGGCGTCGCGTACTACCTGGTGAGCACGAAGCTGCTGCACCACGACGTGTCGATGGGGTAGGGGCCGGGGGCAGGCGCCTCCGGTCGCCTCCTCGCTGCGAGGGCATGTGGTGGGATACCACATGCCCTCTTTGCTGCGGGGGTGCTCCCTGCGGCGCCTGCCCCCCGGCCTTCGGGCGTCTGCAGCGGAGGGGCCGGGCGCGGTGGAGCGCGGCTTCTGTCCGCGCGGAGCCGTGAGCGGCCCCGGTCGGCACTGGGGGATGCGCGGAGCCTCCTCAGCCGACCAGGTCTTCGATGAAGCCGACGCGGTAGTCGCGGAACACCGCCTCGCCCGTCTCCTGGGTGGCGTCCAGGTCGACGGTGGCCGTGATCTGGAAGTCGTGGTCGCCCTCGGGGTCGCTGAACAGCTGCCGGACGCGCCAGGCGTGCTCGTCGCGCTCGGGTGACTCGTCGATGTCCAGGTAGGCCGCCGATCGCGCGTCGGCGTCGATGGCGATGGCCTCGTGCGCCTCGAAGTACGCGTCCAGCGCGTCCTGCCAGCGTCGCTCGCCGAAGCCCCACTCGCCGTCCAGCCGGCCCAGGTCGGCCGCGCGGCCCTGGGACGCCAGGCGCACGCGGGCGAACAGGGCGTTGCGCACGAGCACGCGCAGGCCGCGCCGGTCGGCCACCACGGCGCCGGCCGTCGGCGGCGCCGCGTCCACGGGGGCCTCGCCGCCGGACGCCCACTCGTCCACCAGGCTCGAGTCGGTGGAGCGCACGAGGAAGCCGAGCCACGCGATGATGTCGTCGAGCCGCTCGTCGCGGGCGGTGGGCGGGAGGGTGCGGTCGAGCACGCGGTAGGCATCGGACAGGTAGCGCAGGAGCGTCCCCTCCGACTTGGCGATGCCGTAGCGGCCCACGTAGGTCTTGAAGTCGCTCACCGTCTCCACCATGTCGCGCACCACCGACTTGGGCTCCAGCTGGTAGTCGCGCGCCCACGGCACTGTCTGGCAGTACAGGCCGAACGCATGGTCGAGCACGTCCTCGAGCGGGCGGGGGTACGTGACGTCGGCCAGCCGCTCCAGGCGCTCCTCGTATTCCACGCCGTCGGCCTTCATCTCGGCCATGGCGGCGTCCTTGGCCTTGCGCTCCTGGGCGCGCAGCACCTGGCGCGGGTTCTCCAGCGTGGCCTCCACCAGCGAGATGACGTCGAGCGCGTAGTCGGGGTCGTCGGGGTCGAGCAGGTCGAGCGCGGCCAGCAGGAAGGGGGAGAGCGGCTGGTCGAGCGCGAAGTCCTCGGGCAGGTCCACCGTGAGCACGTACTCGTCGGCGCCGTCCGGCCCCGCCCCCGCGTGCTTCTCCACCACGCCGGCCTCGATGAGGGTGGCGAATATCTCGTTGGCCCGCGCGCGCAGGGCGGCCTTCTCCTCGGCGGACTGCGCGGAATCGGCGATGATCTGGCGCACGTCGGCCCAGGCGTCGCCGCCGCGGCTCACCACGGACAGCACCATGGAGTGCGTCACGCGCATCCGCGGCGTCAGCTTCTCCGGCTCCTTGGCGATGAGGTGCTCGAACGTCTTCTCGTCCCAGCTGACGAAGCCCTCGGGCGGCTGCTTCTTCTTGATCTTGCGCAGCTTCTTGGGGTCTCCCGCGGCCTTCACCTGGGCCTTGTGGTTCTCGATCTCGTGCTCGGGCGCCAGCGCGATGACGACGCCCTCGGTGTCGAACCCGCTGCGCCCCGCGCGGCCGCCGATCTGGTGGAACTCGCGGGCGCGCAGGCGGCGCATGTGGTGGCCGTCGAACTTGGTCAGCTGCGTGAGCACCACGGTGTGGATGGGCACGTTGATGCCCACGCCCAGCGTGTCGGTGCCGCAGATGACCGGCAGCAGCCCCTGCTGGGCCAGGCGCTCCACCAGAAGGCGGTAGCGCGGCAGCATGCCCGCGTGGTGCACGCCCACGCCGCACCCCAGCAGGCGCTGGAGGATCTTGCCGAAGGCCGTGGTGAAGCGGGTCCCCTTCATGGCCTGCTTGATGGCCTCGCGCTGCTCCTTGGTGGCCACGCCGTAGCTGGCCAGCGACTGGGCCGACGCCAGGGCGGCGTCCTGGGAGAAGTGCACGAGGTAGAGCGGCGCCTCGCCCTTGCGCAGGGCCAGCTCGACGGTGGCCTCCAGCGGCTCGAGGGAGTACTCGTGGGACAGCGGCACCGGGCGCGGGGCGTCGGCCACCACGTCCACGGGCCGGCCCGTGCGCTCGCGCAGGTCGGCGGCGATGGAGGACACGTCGCCCAGCGTGGCGCTCATGAGCAGGAACTGGGCGTTGGGAAGCGTGAGCAGCGGCACCTGCCACGCCCAGCCGCGGTCGGGGTCGGCGTAGAAGTGGAACTCGTCCATGGCCACGCAGGCCACCTTGGACGCCGCGCCCTCGCGCAGGGCCTGGTTGGCCAGGATCTCGGCCGTGCAGCAGATGACGGGCGCGTCGGTGTTGAGGGCCACGTCGCCGGTGATCATGCCCACGTTCTCGCGGCCGAGCGCGTCGACCATGGCGAAGAACTTCTCGTTGACGAGCGCCTTGATGGGGGCGGTGTAGTAGGCGGTGCGCCCCGTGGCCACGGCCATGAAGCACAGGCCCAGCGCCACCATCGACTTGCCCGACCCCGTGGGCGTGCCCAGGATGACCGAGTCGCCCACGGCCAGGTCCATGAGCGCGTCCTCCTGGTGGGGCCACAGCTCCATCCCGCGCGACGCCGTCCAGTCCAGGAACACCTCGAGCGCCTCGGAGGGGGTGAGCACGTCGCCCTCGCCCGTCTCGGCCCAGGGCAGCAGCCAGCCGAGCGACCCGGGCGCGAAGGGGTCGTCGGGCGCGTCGTCGGGCAGCTCGTACGTAGGATCGTCGGTGGCGCTCACAGCGCGGTTCCCGTGGTCGGGCGCCTGAGCGCCGAGACGTCGACGCCCTCCAGCTCGAGCAGCGCCGTCTTGCGGTCGAGGCCGCCGGCGTAGCCCGTGAGGCTGCCCGACGCGCCCACCACGCGATGGCACGGCAGGATGACCGACACGGGGTTGCGCCCCACGGCCGTGCCGACGGCCCGGGCTGAGCAGCGCCGCCCCAGGTGCTCGCCGAGCGATTGGGCGAGGGCGCCGTACGTGGTGAGCGTGCCGTGGGGAATGGTGGCCAGCTCGGCCCAGACGGCGCGTTGGAAGTCGGTGCCCCGCGGCGCCGTGGGCGGCAGCGCGCCCGGGTCGGTCCCCGCGAAGTAGGCGTCGAGCCACCCGCGCGCCTGCTCGAACACCGGCAGGTCGTCGGCGCGCCCGGCGCCGGCGGCCAAGGTGGCGCGGTCGTACTTCTGGCCGTCGAACCACAGGCCCGTGAGCGCGCCGTCCTCCTCGGCCAGCGTGATGGCGCCCAGGGGCGAGGTGTAGGTGGTGTAGTGCTGCATGGCTCCTCCTGACGACGGGGCGGCTCGAAGGGCGGCCGCGGGATGGTTCCCCCGATTCTACCAGAGGGCCGGGGAGGCCCTTGTGGCGTCCAGCCGCGGCCGGCTCCGCCTGCGGCAACGGCGCGGCAACGGCGCGGCGCGCCCCGGCAACAAACGCGGGTCGCCCGGCGGGGAGGGCCCGCCACGCCGTAGGCTGGATGAAGCGGGCGGCGCGGCCGGAGGTGCAGTCGCGTCGGCCGCCCTGTTGCGTGAGGGCGCCGATTGATCGGCGTTCCGTCGCCGGCCGCTTCGGCCGCATCGAGCTACAAAGGAGTGATCCCCATGGTAGAGGAATTGGACAAGTTCGCGTTCCAGCAGAAGGTCATCGACGCGTCGGGCAAGGTGCTCGTGGAGTTCTTCGCCACGTGGTGCCCGCACTGCCAGAAGGAGGCGCCTGTCGTCGACAAGGTGGCGTCCGAGCTGGAGGGCGTGGTTCCCGTGTACCGCGTCGACATCGACAAGTGCCCCGAGCTGGCGCAGGCCTACGCCGCTGACGGCGTTCCGACATTTGCGCTCTTTGAGGGCGGCCAGATGGTGGCCCGTAAGATGGGAGAGCAGCCGCGCGAGGAGCTGCTGAGCCTGGTGGACGGGCAGTCTTTGTAGCGTTGCAGCCCCGGCAGCCTTGGCAGCCTTGGCAGTTCGCGGAAAAAAGCCGATTCTGGCCACGGGAAAAAGCCCCCCCCATCAGGTAAGACGCCGCGTTTTGCCTGATGAGGGCCGTGGCCGGAATCGCGTCACTTCCGCCGCCCCCTTCCCTCATGACGCCTTTTCTTCCCTCACCTGACACCGTCCCCGTGGTGTTTCCCCACCCCCTCCAAGAGGGGGTCGTCCTCTCGCGCCCCAACCGCTTCATCATGGACGTCGCCTTCCCGCCGCCTGACGCGCCCGCGGCCCTGGGAAGCCTCGACCCGGCGGCTGCCGCCGCGGCGGCGTCAGACCCCTCGCTGCTTCCGGTAGGGACCCAAGTCATGCGCGTCCACTGCCCGGTCGTCTCGCGCATCGGCGGCCTCGATCTGGCAGGACGTCCCTGCCTCGTGTCGGACAGCGGCAACCCGCGCCGCAAGCTGCCCCTCACGGCGGAGGCCTTCTCGCTCAACCTCCCCGCCGACCAGGACAAGCGCTGGATCGGCATCAACCAGAACGCGTCAAACCGCTACGTGGAGCACTTCCTGCGCGAGGGCGCCTTTTCGAGCCTGGTGGGGCCGGGGATCCCGGGGGAGGTGAGTCGCGAGGTTCCGTTGGGGGCGTCGCGGATGGACTTCCGGGTAGACGGGCTGTACCTGGAGGTGAAGACGCCGCTCGTCCAGATCCAAACTGATGTGCCCGGCTACGTCCCGCGGCTGCCCGAGGTGCCGTTCTCGTCGACGGAGCGGTCGCTGCGCCACCTGCGCGAGCTGGCCGGGGCGCTTGTTCCGGGTGGGCGCGCGGTGGTGCTGTACTGCCTGTACTACGACAACGACGGCTTCCGCTTCTACCACGGCACCACCTACGACGAGGTGCTGGCCACGGTGGACGAGTGCCGCGCCGCCGGCGTTGAGCTGTGGCAGGCCGACTTCCGCGTCACGCCCGCCGGCGTCGCGCTGCGCCGGTACTACCCGCTCGAGGAGTGGTAGCGCGCCCGCACCTCGGGATGGCGCGCTTTTCTGCCACGCCCTGACGAGGGACTATGCGAGTATTCCCAGGTGGAATCCTCTGTTTTTCGTGCCAGAGAACGGCTCGGTTCCGAGGCTAGGCCTGCTCGGCCGGGTCCTGCGCCGCCTCGCCGTCCCACCCGCGCCGGTCGGGCACGATGAAGATGAACACGAGCGAGCTGGCCAGCAGCAGGAACGGGTAGAACAAAAACGGGATGATCTGGAACGCGCTCACGGCGAACCCGAGCTCGGTGCAGGCGCTGATGGCCACGAGCATCTGGGCGCCGTAGGGGATGACCCCCTGGAACACGCAGGAGAACGTGTCGAGCAGCGACGCCGTCTTGCGGCGCGAGATGTCGTAGTTGCGCGCCATGTCGCTGGCGATGGGGTTGGCCATGACGATGGCCACGGTGTTGTTGGCGGTGGCGATGTCCATGGCGCCCACGAGCAGCCCCATGCCCAGCATGCCGCCCTTGCGGCTCTTGAACAGGCTCTGGATGCCGTTGAGCAGCGCCGTGAAGCCGCCGTATTCCCTGATGAGCGCGCAGATGGCGCTGACCAGCACGGCCACCATGGTCGTCTCGAACATGCCCGCGGCGCCGGTGCCCATGTTGCCCAGCAGGTCGGTGGGCGCCGTGACGCCGGTGGCCACCGTGATGGCCGAGCCCGTGACGATGCCGGCCAGCAGCACGACGAACACGTTGACGCCGATGATGCCGCCCACCAGCACGATCAGATAGGGGATGAGCTCGATGAGGTCGTAGTCGTGCTGCACCGTGCCCGCCAGGTCGGTGTTGAGCGACAGCGCCAGGATGATGACGAGCGTCACGAGCGCCGCCGGCAGGGCGATCTTGAAGTTCTCGCGGAACTTGTCCTTCATCTTGCAGCCCTGGCCCTGGCAGGCCGCGATGGTGGTGTCGGAGATGAACGACAGGTTGTCGCCGAACATCGCGCCGCCCATGACCGACGCCACGCACAGCGGCAGGCTGAAGCCCGACGCGGCCGCCACGGCCACGGCGATGGGCGTGATGAGCGTGATGGTGCCCACTGACGTCCCCATGGACACCGACACGAAGCAGCTGACCACGAACAGCACGGCCACGGAGAACTCCGCCGGTATCACCGACAGCATCAGGTACGCCACCGACTCGGCCGAGTCGCGGCCCACCGTGCCCACGAACACGCCCGCGGCCATGAAGATGAGGATCATGGTGACGATGGTCTTGTCGCCGATGCCGCGCCCCATGATGGTGAGCTTGTCATCGAAGGAAAGCGAGCGGTTCTGGAAGCAGGCCACCATGAGCGCCACCAGGAATATCACCACGATGGGGATGTTGTAGAACCCCATGGGGATGCCCAGCCCGTACTCGAACAGGATGCCCAGCCCCAGGTACAGCACCAGGAACACCCCGATGGGCAGCAGCGCCCGCACGTTTCCCTTTTCCATATCGCCCTCGCCTTCAGCGGTGTCAGTCAGCAACCGCCTATGGTACACCACCCGCACGCCGGTCGGGCGGAAAAGGAACGGGGCGCGCAGCTGGTCGGCCGCGCGCCCCGTTCGGTGGGCGCAGGGAGCGCGTCGGCGGCGCGCAGGTTTCGCTGTCGCCGACGGGATGTCCTAGTAGTTGGTGGCGCGGATCTCGAAGTGGCCCTGGGGGTGCTTGCACACGGGGCACTCCAGCGGGGCCTCCTTGCCGATGTGGATGTGACCGCACACGGTGCAGACCCACACCTGCACCTCCTCGCGCTTGAACACCTCGTCATCTTCGATGCGCTTGGTCAGCAGGTCGAAGCGATCCTGGTGGGAGTGCTCGATGGCGGCCAGGCCCTCGAAGAACGTGGCCAGGTCGTGGAAGCCCTCGTCCTCGGCCACCTTGGCGAACTCCTTGTACTGGACGTCCCACTCGTAGTGCTCGGCGTCGTGGGCCAGCTTCAGGCACTCGGCCGTGGGGGGCGTGGCGTCGTCATGCAGCTTCTTGAACAGCAGCTTGGCATGGTGCAGCTCGTTGTCGGCCGTCTCCTGGAAGATGTTGGAGATCTGGACGTAGCCGTCCTTCTTGGCCTGCTGGCTGTAGAAGACGTACTCGACGTAGGCCAGGGCCTCGGCGTTGAGGGCGGTCTCGATGTTCTTCCACGACTGGGAATCCTGCAGCTTCATGGTGCCTCCTTCTCCGCGCGCGGGGATGCGCGCTTGCGTGTCGCCGGTGGCTTCCATGATGCGCCCCGCCCCCAGCGATGAGGAGGTTGCTCAGCGATTGGGGGCGGGAGTTTGCCGGGGCGTTTCCGTCCCGTCAGCTGGCGGTGCGCTGGGCCGCCTGGTGGGTCAGCCGGGTTCAGGCTGGCTGGGTGTTGCGGGGCCGGCGCCGACGTGGGGCCCGGCGTGGCGGAGCCTACCTCCCGGCGCACCATGCGGCGATGGCGTCGCGCAGGAAGGCCGTGGCGCCCGGGCCGGCCGCGTCGTCGTAGTAGCGGGTGAAGCGCGCGTCGGCCACGTAGGCGTCGGCCAGGGACGCGTGGGCCGCGGGGCTGTAGGCGCCCTCGCCCCAGTGGAGCGTCAGCCAGCGGCCGTGCATCTCGGCCAGGGCCCGCGCCTCGGGGCCGGTCGGGTCGCCCGCGCCGTCGGCGAAGGCGCGGCGCAGCTGGTCGAGGACGGTCTCGCCCAGCGCCTCGCGGTCGGCCCATTCCTCCGGGGTGAGGCCCAGCGTGCGCTCGTTGGCGGCGTCCACCGCCTTGTCGCCCCAGCGCTCGCGGGCCTCGGTGCCGTAGGCGCGCTCGTTGTCGTCGACGGCCTGGCGCTTGAGGCCCTCGAATCGTTCCGTATCGGTCATGTCGTAGTCTCCTCTCAGGGTGGCGATGGTCTTCTCCACCGTTCTCACCAGGGTGTTCAGTTGCTCCTGCTGCGTGCGCAGCGTGGCGAGGTGGCGCTGCATGGCGGCGATCTGGTCGTAGGCGGGGTCGTCCAGCAGCGCGCGGATGTCGGCCAGGGGCATGCCGCAGGCGCGCAGCAGCATCACCTGCTGGAGGCGCGCCACCTGATCCGCGTCGTAGCGCCGGTAGCCGCTCGCGTCGCGGGCGGGGGAGAGCAGGCCCTCGGCCTCGTAGTGGTGCAGGGCGCGCACCGTCGTGCCCGCCAGCGCCGCCAGGGCCCCGGCGGTGTAGGGCGCGGCCCCGGTGGAACGTGGTCCCGACGAGGCCGCGATGGGGTGCGGTTCCGACGCGGTTCCGGTGGGGTGTGGGTCCGACGGGGTTCCGGTGGGGTGTGACCCCGGCGCGGCTTGGTCACGGGGCGTGGCGTGCCGATCCGCGGTCTCGGCGCGCCGGTTGCCAGACGGCGTGTTTCGGCCCGTGGCGCCCGCGCCGCGATGGCGGGGCTTCGAGGCCTTACGCGCTGCCCCCGTCTTTTGTTCGCCTGCCATGGTGCTCCTCTCTCGCCGTACGGCAGCATAAACCCTCACGTTACATGAGGGTCAAGGGACGTTTCGTACTTTTATGGATGCCGGACATCCTGCAAGTTCCCTGGCAACGCGCAGAAAGGCCGCGCGAAACGCGCCCGGCCGAGGAACGTGGGTGCGAGGCCGGGTCGTGGTGCTCGGTCCACTCCCGCGAAAAGCGCGCCCGTCCGAAAAACGCGGGGTTTGTGGCGAGAAAAGCGACTTATGCACGCTCGGGCGCGTCCTCGTGCCCCCTCTGCCGGGCGGCACGAGGGGACGGTGCGTTGACGGTCGCCTGTGACCTGCGGTTTTGCCCCGGTGGTTGCGCTCGAACGCGGGGACGAGCGCCTCCGGCGCGGCTTCGATGTCGCATAAGTTGCTTTTCTCGCCAAAAATGCGCCCGCGCACCGCCCCTTCGGAGGATGAGTGCTCCACGCCGGGCGCGGTCCGTTTGCGTCCCGGCCTGCTAGGCCAGGCGCTTGGGCGGTGCTGCGGCGCGTTGGAGGTGCGGGAAAGCTGTGCGAGACGAGGCCGCTCCGGTTGCCCTGGGGCGGCGCCAGGGGGACAATGTGAGCGCACCCGCGCACCCGCGCACCCGCGCGCTGCGCACGTGCCACCCGCCCAGAGAGAGGATCGCCATGACCGAGTCCGTCATCCTGTTCGTCCCCGGCGCCCGCGCCGTTGCCCGCCGATCGGCCGGAGGCACGCGATGAGGGCCGTCGTCCAGTGCGTGAGCGAGGCGTCGGTCACCGTCGACGGCGTCGTGACCGGCCGCATCGGCCCGGGGTTCCTCATCTTGCTGGGCGTGGGGCACGGCGATACCGAGGCTGAGGCCGACCGCCTGTGGCGCAAGATATCCAAGTTGCGCGTGTTCGACGACGAGGACGGCAAGACCAACCTGAGCCTGGCGTCCATCGGCGGGGGCGTGCTGGTGGTGAGCCAATTCACGCTGTACGCCAACTGCCGCAAAGGGAACCGCCCCTCGTTCACCGAGGCGGCCGACCCGGCCATCGCCGAGCGGCTCTACGAGTACTTCACGGGCCTGGTGCGCGCTGAGGTGCCCCAGGTGGGAACGGGGGTGTTCGGCGCGATGATGGACGTGGCCCTCGTCAACCGCGGTCCCTTCACCATCTGCCTGGACACCGACGAGCTGTAGCCCGGCGCGGGGAGCGGCCCCGAGTGGCTCGGGCCGCGTGACCTATTCCGCTCCGCCGCGTTACAGATCACCCCCGCCGCCCCGCGTCGCCCGCCCGCCGAGCGCCGGCGCGCGCTACGATGGGACGCGTCCCTGACCAAACATCCGAAAGGAAGCGATACCCATGAAGAAGACGGCTGCGATCATGATCGGCGAGGGCTTCGAGCCGGTGGAGGCGGTGGCGCCCGCTGACGTGCTGCGCCGCGGCGGTGTGGAGGTGGCGCTCATCTCGGTGATGGGCCAGCTCAACGTCGAGGGTGCCCAGGGCGTGGAGCTGGTCACCGGCGCGCTCGAGCGCGACGTGGACCTGAACGACTTCGACATGCTCATCGTGCCCGGTGGCTCGGTGGGCGTGGACAACCTGTCCCGGTGCGGAGCCCTGGCCGACGCCCTGCGCGAGCGCATGGCCGAGGGACGCCTCACCGCGTCCATCTGCGCCGGCCCCACCATCCTGGCCGACCTGGGCCTGCTGGAGGGCCGCAAGGCCGTGTGCTACCCGGGCTGCCAGGACGGGTTCCCGGCCGGCACGTACCAGTCCGACGTGGACGTGTGCGTCGACGGCAACCTCATCACCGCCACGGGCCCGGGCTCGGCGCTGTGGTTCGGCGTGGCGTGCCTGCGTGCCCTCATGGGCGATGACGTGGCCGACCAGGTGGCCGCGGACATGCTGGTCAAGTAGGAGCGTGCGGAGCCGTCGACTCGTTCCGCGCCGAAGGGTCGTCGGCTCGGTCTTTCCAAAAGGGAAAGCGCCTGCGTTTATCGTGGGCGCTTTCTTGCGTGTGGGGGCCTAAGATGAGCCTATCCTGCCATGCCCGATGATCCTTCCCGATGCCATACCTCGTCACCTGGAAGGACCGACCATGTGTTTTAGACCTGCCTCCATGGATGCGGGCAAGAAGTGCCCGCAGTGTGGAACCACCAACGAGTTGGCGGCTGACGCCTGCTCGGTGTGCGGCGCCGACCTGAGCGCGGTCGCGCCGGGCGGATTGGGCGCCCCCGGGGCCCCTGGTGCCCCTGCGGCTCCCGCTGCCCCCGGTGCTCCCGCGGCGCCCGGTGCGCCCAAGGCCCCGAGCGCGCCCCCTGCCGCGCCCCCGCGCGGCTAGGAGCGCCCCGGCGCCCAGTACCCGCGTGCGGTTCCCGTCGCGCCGTCGCCTGACAGCGCCCTGCGCGCCGGCGTCGCCTGGCGGCATCCCCCAACCGCCATCCCGCGTCCGTTCGATCGCCCTCGCGGTCGTCGCGCGCACCCTCGAGGGCCGCCCTGACCAGGGCGGCCCTCCTTGTTTTCTCAGTCTTTCCAAAATGGAAATCGCTTTCCTTCACTCTAATAAGCCTGCCTGGCCGAGGCCCTTATTCTTCCGAGTAACGGGGAGGATTACCGCGCATGAGCAGGATGTGCAGTATGAGAGAAGGAGGAAGAATGGTTAGGAAAGGCGTAGGCGCAGACTCGTCGCACCTGCTGGGACTCGGCTGGTGCGGCAATGGCCTGGGCTCCAACACCGCCGTCGTCGATGTACGCGACGGCAAGATCCTTCGCACGCGCACCTTCGACTTCTACGAGGGCTATGACCCCGAGGAGCTCAACGCGTGGAAGCTGACCGTGGGGGACAAGACGTTCGAGGGCCCCTCCACGCTGGCGTTGCCCCCGCTGTCCATCGCGTACAAGAAGCGCGTGACCTCGAAGAACCGCATCCTGTATCCCATGAAGCGCGTCGACTGGGATCCCAAGGGGGAACGTCATCCCGAGAACCGCGGCAAGTCCAAGTTCCAGCGCATCAGCTGGGATGAGGCGCTGGACATCATCGCCGACGAGCTGCATCGCCAGTACGACGTGTACGGACCTGGCTCCATCCTGGTCCAGCAGGACGGACACGGCGAAACCAAGCTGGTGCACGGCCCGCACGGCTGCATGTCGAAGCTCTTCGAGCTGATGGGCGGCGTGACGCTGCAGTGCCGCCAGCCCGACAGCTGGGAGGGCTGGTACTGGGGTGCCGTCCACGTGTGGGACGCGTTCCCCACGGGCGAGGGCATTCAGAAGAACCTGTTCAAGGACGTGTCGGAGAACACCGACCTCCTGTTGTGCTGGGGCTGCGATCAGGAGACCACGCCCTGGGGCTGGGGCGGCCAGGTGGCCAGCCAGATGACCTACTGGTTCAAGGACCTGGGCATCGAGATGATCTACCTGTGCCCTGACCTCAACTACGCGGCCGGCGTGCATGCCGATCGCTGGATCCCGGTGTACCCCAACACCGACCTGGCGCTTCAGTTCGCCATCGCCTACGTGTGGATCACCGAGGATCTCTACGACAAGGAGTACGTGCAGACCCACACCGTGGGCTTCGACTGGCTCGAGTACGAGGTGATGGGCGGCACCACGGGTGTCGTCAAGACGCCCGAGTGGGCCGAGAGCGTCTGCGGTGTGCCCGCCCGCATCATCCGCGCCCTCGCTCGCAAGTGGCACAAGCAGGCCACCACGGTGGCGCACTGCAACGGCGGCGGCTACATCCGCTCGGCCTACTCGCACGAGCCGGCGCGCATGGAGGTGGTGCTGCTGGCCATGCAGGGCCTCGGCAAGCCGGGCCGCAACCAGTTCAAGTTCGTGGAGTGGGGCCTCTACGGCGCCGACAGCCAGAAGGCCGTGCCGCCCAGCGTCCCGTTCGGCACGCTGCAGGCCGGCTACAACGGCGCGCAGTCGCCCTTCGTGCGCTTCATCCCCAAGACGCTCATCCCCAAGGGCATTCGTGCCAAGGAGCCGTTCACGTGGATGGGCATCCCGCGCCCCAGCATGCCGCGCGAGAACCAGTTCCGCGAGTACCGGTTCCCCATGACCGACGACGATCCGTACCTGCACATGATCTGGACGGACTGCCCGTGCTGGACCACGTGCTGGAACGGCGGCAACGACTTCATCGACGCCCTGCGCAGCCCTGAGCTGGAGTGCGTGGTGGCCCAGCATCCGTGGTTCGAGAACGACTGCCTGTTCGCCGACCTGCTGCTGCCCATCAACACCAAGTACGAGGAGCGTGACATCGGGTCGGAGTTCGACGACGCCGTGCCCAACGTCATCTACCTGGAGACCCAGTGCATCGAGCCGCTGGGCGAGTCGAAGTCCGACTGGGAGTGCGCCTGCGCCGTTGCCGAGCGCGTGGGCCTGCTGCACGAGTACACCGGCGGCCGCGACGTGGACGCCTGCATCAAGGACGCCTTCGACGGATCGGGCGCGCCTGACTTCATGTCCTATGACGAGTTCCTGGAGAAGGAGTACCTGGCGGTGCCCTTCATCAAGGACTGGGAGGACATCCCCGCCGGCTACGAGGAGTTCTGCAACGACCCGGCCGGCAACCCGCTGACCACGCCCTCCGGCTTGCTGGAGATCTACTCCGCGTCGCTGGCCGCGCGCTTCCCCGATGACGTGGAGCGCCTGCCCTACCCGCACTTCATCGACGAGGGACCCAACCACCACGAGAGCCGCCTGGGCGAGCGCGCGAAGGACTATCCCTTCCTCATGGTGTCCAACCACCCGCGCTGGCGTGTGCACGCCCAGATGGACGACATCCCGTGGCTGCGCGAGATCGCCAAGATCACGGGGGAGGACGGCTACGCCTACGAGCCCGTGTGGATCCACCCCACCGACGCCGAGCGCTATGGCATCGCCGACGGTGACGTGGTGAAGATCTACAACGAGCGCGGCTGGACGCTGGGCGGCGCGGTGCTCACCGAGCGCATCATGCCGGGCTCCATCTCCCAGGACCACGGCGCACGCCTGGACCCCTGCGAGCCTGGCGTGTCCGATCGCGCGGGCGCCAACAACATCATCTGCCCCACCAACGTCACGTCGAAGTACGCGGTGGGCGAGGTGACCAACGGCTTCCTGGTCGGCATCGAGAAGGCCGATCTGGCCGAGCTGGCCGCGCAGTTCCCGGACACCTTCAGCCGCGTGATGGACGAGGGGCAGGGCCCGAGCCTGTCCAACTGGATGACGGAGGAGGATCGATGAAGGCTTTCGTGTTCGATGCGGCCCGCTGCAACGGCTGCTTCAACTGCCAGATAGCGTGCAAGGACGA
Organism: Eggerthellaceae bacterium; assembly: GCA_022792415.1. Taxonomy (GTDB): domain Bacteria; phylum Actinomycetota; class Coriobacteriia; order Coriobacteriales; family Eggerthellaceae; genus Enterorhabdus. Next base: position 24,649 of record JAAWAY010000065.1, read on the forward strand.
GCACGTGGACAACGACTGGGCGCCCTACGCCGCGCCCCAGCCCGACACGGGGCACTTCTGGATGCGGGTCGACCAGAAGGTGCACGGCCAGGTGCCCAAGGTGCGCCTGGAGTACCGGGTGAGCCTGTGCAACCACTGCGCGGACGCCCCCTGCGTGAAGGCGGCGCCTGACGCGGTGCACCAGCGCGAGGACGGCCTGGTCATCATCGATCCCGAGCGCGCCCGCGGCCGTCACGACCTGGTGGAGGCGTGCCCGTACGGGGCCATCTACCTGAACGAGGAGCTCGACCTCCCGCAGAAGTGCACCGGCTGCGCCCACCTGGTGGACGCGGGCGAGCAGCCCCGCTGCGTGGCCATGTGCCCCACCGGCGCACTGCGCTTCGGTGACGAGGAGGATCTGGCTGATGCCCTCGCCCAGGGTGAGGTGAGCCGTCCCGAGCTGGGTTGCGGCCCGCGCGTGCACTACCTCAACCTGCCCAAGCTGTTCATCAGCGGCGACGTGTGGGACAAGGAGGCCAACGAGATCATCGAGGGCGCTGAGGTGCGCCTTGAGGCCCCCGATGGCTCCCAGCTGGTCACGCAGACTGATGACCTGGGCGACTTCTGGTTCAGGGGCCTGGAGGCCGGCGACTACGTGCTCTCGGTGGCCTGCGACGGCTACGTGGGCGTGGAGGCGCGTCCGGTGGCTCTGGAGGAGAGCCTCAATGTGGGGGACTTCCCGCTCGTGAGGGCCTAGCCCCGCGGCGGAGCATGCGTACCGCCGCCGCGGGCGCGCCCAGACGGCACGCTCGCGGCGGCCCTGACAGACAAGGGGATGTCAATGAAACAAAAGGTAATCGGTCTGGTGCTCGCGGCCCTGTTCATCGTGCTGGGCATGACCCTGCAGATCGAGGGGCTGTCCCATGAGGGCACCATCACGCTGTTCACGATGCTGGCGGGCGTGAGCCTGTGGATCTGCGGCTCGCTGCCCTTCGCCATCACGGGCCTGCTGCTCATGCTCGTGCTCATCCTCACCGGCGCCGGGACCTCGAAGGAGGTCGTCGCCGGGTTTATGAGCGATTCGCTCATCTTCCTGATATTCTGCTTCACGTTCGGCACCATCCTCAACAAGACGTCGTTTGCCCCGCGTATCGCCGCGATGGTACTGCGCTTCAGCAAGGGCAAGTCCAAGCGCATCGTGCTGGGCTACCTCATGGGTGCCTGCACGGTGTCGATGTTCATGCACAACATGGCCGCCATCGCCATCTTCATGCCTATCGGCATCACCATCTTGGAGGCGCTCGGCTGCGAGAAGGTCAAGTCGAACCTGGGCAAGTGCATGATGTTCGGTCTGGCCATCGCTGCCATGACCGGCGGCTGCGGCACCCCGATGGGCAATCCCGTCAACGCGCTGTGCCTGAGCCTTCTGGCCCAGACCACCGGGGGCACGGTGCCGTTCATCTCGTGGTGCGTGGCGGGCATGCCCCTGGCATGGGTCATCACCTACGGCATCTACTTCTCGCTCACCCACATCTACAAGCCCGAGCAGCTCAGCGCCGAGCAGTTCGACGCCATCCTGGCCCGCTACGAGAACCCGGCCCCCATCACGCGCCGTGACTGGCTGGCCCTCGGCACGCTCATCGTGTGCATCGCGCTTCTGGTGGCCGGCTCGTGGATCTCGATGCTGTCGCTGCTCAACGTGGCCCTGCTGGGCCTGGTGTGGATGACGTTCCCGGGCATCGGCCTCATCACGTGGGACGAGATCGTCCAGAGCGTGAACTGGGAGGCATTCATGATGTTCGGCACCGTCAGCTCCGTGGTGGCCGTCATGATCTCCACCGGCGCCACCGCCTGGCTGGCCACCATGCTCACCGGCCTGGTGGACGGCCTGCCCATCATCGCGGTGCTCATGATGCTCATCCTCATCGGCGAGCTGCTGCAGTGGTTCACCCCCTTCGCGCCGGCGCTGGCCCCCATGTTGGTGCCCACCTACGCTGGCCTGGCCGTCCTCATGGGCTTCTCTCCGGCCGTCGCCACGGTCATCTGCGCCTTCGTCCTGGGTGCGGCGTATATCATGCCTATTAGCCTCCCGGTCATCATTACGATGGGATCGGGATACTTCCAGCCCAAGCACGCGCCGCTGGCCGGCATCCTTCCGACTGCCGTCATGGTGGTGGTGGGCGCCATCTGGCTGCCGTTCGCCCTGTCGCTGTTCGGGGTGTAGGAACGTGACGCGCCCGCGGGGCCTCGTGCCCCGCGGGTGTTCCCGTGTCAATGGAAGGAGGGGATTGGCATGGCGAAGTTCGATGACGTGAGCGCCAAGCGCGTGATCGGCTTGGTCCTGGGCGTCGTCTTGGTGGCGGTTGCGGGACTTGCGCCGGATTCGTGGGGCCTGACGCGCGAGGGGATGCTGGCGCTGGGCCTGCTGGGCGGCGCCGTCGTCTTCTGGGTGTGCGACGTGCTGCCCATGGGCGTGACGGGCCTGCTGGCCACCGTGCTGCTGTTCCCGCTGGGGGCCGTGGACACGTTCGCCCAGGCGTTCTCCGGCTTCACCACCCTCAACGTGTGGTTCATCCTGGCCGTGTTCTCCATGACGGCCATTATGTCGCGCAGCACGCTGGGGCTGCGCCTGGCGCGCCGCCTCATCGACCTGTCCGGATCGGACTCGCGCCGGCTCGTGCTGGCCTTCATGGGCGTGAGCGCCATCGTGTCCACGGTGATGACGGACGCCGGCGCCGCCGTGGTCACCATGAGCATCGCCATCGCGGTGCTCAACAGCCTGGGCGCCGAGCGCGGGTCGTCCAACCTGGGGCGCTGCCTGCTGCTGGGCATCACCTTCGCCGCGTTCATCGGCGGGTTCGCCACGCCGGTGAGCCACGCCCTCAACGTGGTGGGATCCGGTATCTACCAGCAGGCCACGGGTCAGGCGGTGAGCTTCGTGGAGTGGGCGGCCGTGGGCGTGCCCATGGCGCTGCTCATGGTACCTATCACCTGGTTCTTCCTCGTGCGGGCGTTTCCCCCTGAGCCCATCGACGCCGCCGTGGTGGGCCGCGCGGTGGACGACGCCATCAGCATCGGGGAGTGGTCGCTGGTCGACACGAAGGCCCTGGCCTTCGTGGTGGCCATGCCGGTGGCGTGGGTGGCGTCGTCGTTCACGACGGTGCTCGACCCCACCATCGTGACCATCATCGGCCTGGCCTGCATGTTCCTCCCCTTCGTCGACCTGCTCGACTGGAGGTACTTCGCCGGCTGCGTCAACTGGAACGTCTTCCTCATGCTGGGCGGCATCATGTGCCTGGGCAACGCCATCCAATCCACTGGGGCGGCGGCGTTCTTCTCGGGCCTGTTCATGGGGTCGGGCATCCTGGACCTCAGCCCCTTCGTCGTCATGCTGGTGGTGGCGTTCGCCGTGTATGCGCTGCAGACCGTGCTGCCTGTGGCTCCGGCCTTTCTCACGCTGCTGCTGCCTTTGCTCATACCCTACGCGCAGGCGGTGGGCATCTCTCCGCTCATCCCCGTGCTGGTGATGTGCTCTCTTCTGGCGGGCAACTTCCTGCTGCCGCTCAATCCCAACAGCGTGGTTACCTACAGCGAGGGCTACTACTCGTTCTTCGACATGTTTCGGGGCGGGTGGAAGGCTGCTGTGGTCCACGTGGTGCTCGTCGTGACGGTATCATTTGCCGTGACGGCGCTGTTTGCCTGATCGGCGGGGGAGGGGCGTCGTGCCGGAAGGGGGAGACGGTATGCACATCGAGCGCCTGCGTGAGTTCGTCACGCTCGGACACACCTGCAGCTTCAAGGCGACGGCCAAGGTTCACTACATCACCGAGGCCACGCTGAGCAAGCACATATCGGGTATCGAGGCGACGGTGGGCGCCAAGCTGTTCGTCCGCGATACCCACCACGTGCGCCTGACTGCGGTGGGTGAGGAGTTCCTGCGCGACGTCGAGGCCCTGATGGAGGAATACGACGGGGCCCTCATGCGCGTCAGGGCGCTCGCGTCGTCGATGTATCTGGCGCGCGTGGGATACCTGTCGGATGCCATGGGCGGGTTGTTGCCCGCCACGCTGAAGTGGATGGCCGAGAACCGCCCCGAAATGAACGTCAAGCTGACGGCGGCGGAATCGGGTGCGCTGGCATCTGGCCTGGCAGGCGGCCGCTACAACATCATCCTGTCCATGGACCTCGATGAGGACCTGCGCCGCCGCTGCCACTTCCTCAAGCTTCGCGAGGACGTGTTCTGCGTGGCGACGTCGCTGGCGCACCCCCTGGCCGACCGGGAGACCGTGACGCCGGACGATCTGGCACAGTGCCAGCTGCTGCTGCCCGACTCTGTGCAGATGGCGCCGATGCACCAGCGGCTGCGCGCCATCGTGGGACGGCCCCTGGACGAGTGCGACGTTGCGCGCGTGTGCTACGACATGTCGTCGGTCATCCTTCTGGCGGAGGCCGGTGTGGGCGTGGGCGTCGTGCCCCGCTTCATGGAGCGCCAGTACCGCGGGCGCATGCGGTTCATTCCCCTGCGCGAGGGGCCGGGAGTGCGGTTTGACCTGGGTGCCCTGTGGCTGAGGGGAAAGGATGAGGACCTGGCCCGCCCGATGGTGGACGCCCTGCGTGAGGTGGCGTTCCGCCCCTGAGCGATGCGCGCCGGGCCCCGCGCGGCGCCGTGACGGCCCCTCGGTGGCCGCGTGTTGACGAAGGAGGCCCGCATGGACGGGATATGGCAGTGCGGTCGGTTCGCGTTCTCGCTGGAGCGCCCGCTCGTCATGGGCGTGCTCAACGTGACGCCCGACTCGTTTTCCGATGGCGGGCGTTTCCTGGACGCTGGTGCGGCTCTGCGCCAAGCCGAGGCCCTGGTGACAGATGGCGCCGACATCATCGACGTGGGCGGCGAGTCCACGCGCGCGGGCGCTGCGCCAGTGGACGCGGACGAGGAGTGGCGGCGCATCGGCGTGGTGGTGGCCGAGCTGGCGGGCCGCGGGCTGTGCGTGAGCGTGGACACGCGCCACGGTCCGGTGGCGCGCGCGGCCGTGGAGGCCGGCGCCAGCATCCTCAACGACATCTCTGGGTTCCGCGACCCGGCGATGGTCGCCGTCGCGGCCGCGTGCGATGCGGGCTGCGTCGTAGTGCACATGCAGGGCGAGCCGCCTACCATGCAGGATCATCCCTCTTACGATGACGCGGTGGCCGAGGTGCGCGCGTACCTGCTGACGCAGGCGGCGATGCTCGAGCGGGCCGGGGTGGCACGCGACCGCATCTGCCTGGACGCGGGGCCGGGCTTCGGCAAGCTGCCCGCGCACTCCTACGACCTGGTGCACCACACAGATGCCCTGGCGTCGACGGGCTACCCGGTGATGGCCGCGGTGTCGCGCAAGAGCTACATCGGGCACGTGTTCGGCATCGAGGATCCCCTGGATCGCGACGAGGTGTCGGCGCTGGAGGCGTTCCACGCCTGCTACCTGGGCGCGCGGGTGGTGCGTACCCACAACGTGGCCTGCACGCGCCGGGTGCTGGAACGGGTGTGGTGAACGCGCGGGCGCTTTCTCACACCCGGCGCACGGCCTCCCAGCCGGCCATGGTGACGCAGTGGGGGAGCACCTTGCCCAGCACGCGCAGGGCGAGCGCCTGGGGGCTGCAGGTGGCCACGGCCAGGTGCGCGCGGTTGGCGGCGAGCGCGCGCGACACCACGGTGGCGGCGTCCTGGGCGCCCAGCAGGTGCCCCACGTCGTGGCCGGCGCCTGATTGGCGCGCCACCTTCTCGAAGCCGGTCTTCACCCAGGTGGGGCAGACGGCGGTGGCGGTGATGCCCGTGCCGTGCAGCTCCCAGCGCAGCGCGCGGGTGTAGCTGAGCACGAAGGCCTTCGTCGACGCGTACACGTTGAGGTGCGGCAGCGGCGTGAAGGCGCTCGCCGAGCACAGCTCGATCACGTGGGACCCGCGCCCCATGTGGGGCAGGCAGGCGCGCGTGAGGGCCACGAGCGCCCGGCAATTCAGGTCGATCATGGCCTCGGCGTCCGCCTCGTCGATGGCGCTCCAGTCGCCGAACTTGCCGAACCCAGCGGCGTTCACCAGGAAGCTGACGAAGGGGGCCTCCTCGTCCAGGAGCCGCGCGATGGCATGGCATGCCTCGGCGTCGGTGAGGTCGGCCGGCAGGCAGCGCGCCGGGGTGGTCAGAGAGGCCGCGACATCGCGCAGGGCCTCCTCGCCGCGGGCGATGAGCCACAGCTCGTCGGCTTGCTGCAGCAGGTCGATCTGGCGCGCGAACTCGCGTCCCATGCCCGACGAGGCTCCGGTGATGACGGCGATGCGCTTGCTCGGCTGGTGCATGGGGACGTCCTTTCTCACGGCGGTTGCGGGTTCCATCATAGGCGCGCACGGCCCTTGGCGCGGGCCGCGGCGGCGGTCGGGGGCGAAACGGTAACGATGGGGAGCGCCCAACATGACGAAAGCGAAAGGTTCGCGCAACGGTGCGGAAAGGGCCGGCGCGTAAGGTGGTGGGCATCGAAGACGAGGCGATTTTCGAGGAGGCACCCATGAAGGCGAACGACACCATCTTCAGCTCCCTGGCCGACAGCGGCGCGCTGCTGCTCATGCTGATTGCGGCGTATCTGGGCGGCGAGGACGCGTACGTGTAGCGCTCGGGCGCAAAAACCCGCCTCGGTGTCCCTTCCATGGTGCTCGGAGGCGAAATCTTCCGTGGTATGGTCGAACGGCAGAGAATCGATCAGGGACAAGGAGGCGGTCATGTTCCACGAGAGGAGCCATCGGGAGGGCCCGCACTTCTCGCGGGAGTTCATGGGACGCCCGCGGGGCGGCATGGGCGGCCCAGGCGCCGGCCCGGGCGGATGCCGCGGGTCGGGCGTGCCGGGCGGGCACCAGGTCACCGGCGCGGGCGGCCCAGGCGGCTGGTGCGGCGGCGGCCAGCAGCTGGGCGGCCATTACGGAGGGGGCCCGGTGCCGGGCCACTTCGTCGGCGGCCCGGGCCGAGGCAACCACTTCCACGCCGACCGCACGCCGCCGGGCCCTCGATCGGGGGTGTTCACCCGTGTGGGAGACTCGGGGTGGATAGACCCGGACGGGCGGTACTACTCGCGCGTGGGCAACATGATCCTGGGCCCCGACGGCCAGACCTGGACGTTCCTGGGCTGAGCGGCTGGCGCGGGTCCCGATCGCGTGCCGCGTGGGACGCGACCGGGGGTTGATCGGGCGTTTCGCTGCGTCCGTCGTGCGGCACGGAGCCCGGGCGAAAGGCGGTCTCCCGGCCACGGGTCGGTTACGTTTGAGGGCGGTTCAGAGGGTCGCGGTATCATCGTTCCAACACGATCATCGCCGCGAAGAGGACGAGCCAACCATGGACATAAAACGCATCCTGGCCAGCGCCCCGCGCACCCACGACATCGGCGAGCCCGCGCCCCTCACCACCGTGTGGGGCGAGGCCCTCGACCCCTCGTCCGTGCGCCCCGAGCACCCCCACCCCCAGTTCGCGCGCGACGACTTCCGCATGCTCAACGGGTGGTGGCAGTACGCCATCGTGCCCACGCTCGACGCCGGGCGGTCGTGGCGCAAGGTGCGTCCCCCCGCGCGCTACGACGGGCGCATCCTGGTGCCGTTCTCGCCCGAGGCGCCGCTCTCGGGCGTGGGGCGTACGGTACGGCCGGACGACCTGCTGTGGTACCGCCGCGCCTTCGCCACGCCCGAGCTGGCCGAGGACGACCGCTGCCTGCTGCACTTCGAGGCCGTCGACTACGCCTGCGCCTGCTATGTCAACGGCGAGCTGGCCGGTACGCACCAGGGCGGCTACCTACCCTTCTGCTTCGACGTCACGCGGCTTCTGCACGAGCGGCCCGACCACGTGGCGGCCCACGGCCTCATCGAGGAGAACGAGCTCACGCTGTGCGTGTGGGACCCCAGCGACCAGGGCACCCAGCTGCGCGGCAAGCAGCGCCTCGAGCACGGGGGCATCTGGTACACGGCGCAGAGCGGCATCTGGCAGCCCGTGTGGCTGGAGGTGGTGCCCGCCTGCCACGTGGCGTCGCTCGCCCTGCGGCCCGACCCGGCCGGCGAGGTGCTGCGCCTGACGGTGGGCGTGCGCGGCACGGGGAAGCTGCTGTACGCGGACGTGACATCGCCCGAGGGGGTGCTGGTGTCCCGCGCGTCCGTGCGCGTGGAGGACGACGGCGCCCCGGTGGAGATGGCCGTGGACGTGCCCGCCCCGCGGCTGTGGTGCCCGGACGACCCCGCGCTCTACGCCGTGACGTTGCGCTACGGCCATGACGTGGTGCACAGCTACGCGGCGTTCCGCACCGTGGAGGTGGCGCGCGACGACGCGGGGGTGCTGCGGTTCAAGCTGAACGGGCAGCCGCTTGTGCTGCGCGGCGTGCTCGACCAGGGGTACTGGCCCGACGGGCTGATGACGGCGCCGGCGGACGCGGCGCTGGCCTTCGACATCGAGGCCATGCGCGACGCGGGGTTCAACCTCCTGCGCAAGCACATCAAGGTGGAGGCCGACCGCTGGTACTACCACTGCGATCGCCTGGGCATGCTGGTGTGGCAGGACATGGTGAGCGGGGGCGGCCCGCTGGACGCCTGGGCCAGCAGCTACAAGCCCACGCTGCTGCGCTGGTCGTGGGGACGCTATGCCGACGACACGCCGCGCCACCAGGACAAGCTGTCGGCGGGTGACGAGGCCTACCGCGAGGAGTGGCGCGCCGCCTGCCGCGACACGGTGTCCTACCTGGGAAACCACCCCTCGGTGGTGACGTGGGTGCTGTTCAACGAGGGATGGGGCCAGTTCGACGCGGCCGAGGTCGCCGCCGAGGTGCGCGCCCAGGACCCGACGCGTCCGGTGGACGCCGTGAGCGGGTGGTACGACCAGCACTGCGGCGACTTCCTGAGCGTGCACAACTACTTCCGCCCGTTGGAGGTGTATCCGGACGATCCCTCCCGGCTGGTGGGGGAGGCGGCGTCGCGGGGCGGCCGGGCGTTCGCGATCTCCGAGTTCGGCGGGCTGGCCCACGCGGTGCCGGACCACGTGGCCTACGAGGGCGTCTACGGCTACGATGCCTACGACGACGCCGCGGCGTGGGCGCGGGCCGTGGCCGACCAGCTGGCCGCCGCCGACGTGCTGGCGCCCCAGGGGCTCAGCGCCTGGGTGTACACCCAGCTGTCGGATGTGGAGGAGGAGGTCAACGGCCTGCTCACCTACGACCGGCGCGTGAACAAGCTGGAGCGGGGCGTGCGCGCGGCCCGTGATGCGCAGGCCGCCCGGGAGCGCGCGCGGACCGAGGCCCCGGCGGAGGTCCCCGCGAGCGCGACCCCGGTTCCGGCGGTCGCGACCCCGGGCCCGGCGGACGAGGTCGGCGACGCGCCGGGGCCTGAGGCGGCCGCTGCCCCGGACGCGGAGCAGGCAGGGGAGGCGACGCCCCCGCGTCCGGCAGCGACGGAGGCCCCGCGCCCCGCGCCCCCGCGCGCGACCGCGGGCTCGCGCCCTGCTCGCGCCGCCGCGGCGCCGTGCGGGCGCAGCGCGGTCTTTCGCATGCCGGCGCCCACGAGGACGCCGTGGGGTCGGATGCTCGAGGCGAAAAGGAGCCAGCGATGAACGATCGACCTTGGGAATGGGAGCCCGCGTCGGCGCCGTCTGACGTCGAGGAGCGCGCCGCGCGGGACGGCGCGGCGGCCGATGGCGCGGCGGATGAGATGCTGGCCCGGCTCAGGGCGCGCTTCGACGAGGCCTTCGGCGCGTCGGAAGCCCCGGCTGACGACCCGCCGGCTGATCCGGCGCTTGACCCGGTGACGGCGGCCTTCGCGCGCGCCGCGCACCACGGGCCCCAGGTGCTCGCATCGGCGCCGGGGCGCCTGGAGTTGGCGGGCAACCACGTGGACCACCAGGGCGGCCAGGTGATATCGGCGGCCATCGACGAGCGGCTGTGGGGGCTGGCGGCCGAGAACGGGCTGGACGTCATCCGCCTGTCCATGGAGGGCTTCGGCCGCGCCGTCATCGACCTGGCCGATCCCTCATGGGCCGACCCGCGTCCCGTCGAGCGCGGGACGTCGGCCGCCCTCGCCCGCGGCATGGCGGCGTGCCTGGCCCGACAGGGCGTCGACGTGCGCGGGATCGACCTGGCCACGGCGTCCGACGTGCCGGCCGGCGCCGGCCTGTCGTCCTCGGCGGCCTTCGAGATGATGGTCGGCGCCTGCCTGGAGGCCCTGCTCGCGCCCGGCGGGCCCGCGGCCGTGCCGGCCGATCCCGTGGCGCTGGCCCTGGCGGGCTGCGAGGCCGAGGGCGCGTACTTCGGCAAGGTGACCGGCGCGCAGGATCAGCTGGCCAGCGCGTGCGGCGGCGTGCTGCTGCTCGACTTCGCCGGGGAGCGCCCCGCGGTGAGCTCCGTGCCCTTCGACGCGGCGGCGCACGGCTTTGCCCTGGTGCTGGTGGACAGCCGCCACGACCACTCGCTGCACACCGACGACTTCTGCGCCATCCCCGCCGACATGCGCGCCGTGGCCAACCTGCTGGGTGCGTCGCGCCTCGGCGACGTGCCGCCCGAGCGGTTCTTCGCCAACCTGCGCCGGGTGCGTGCCGAGCTGGGCGACCTGCGCGCCATGCGCGCCATCCACTACTACGACGAGGTGCAGCGCGTGGCCGACCAGCGCTGGGCGCTGCTGCAGGGCGACTTCCGGTCGTTCGTGGCGCTCGCGCGCGTGACGGGCGCGTCCTCGGCGCAGTTCCTGCAGAGCGTGTCGTGCCACAGCGAGGAGTCGCGGCCCCATCAGCCGGCGATGGCCGTGCTGGCGCTGTGCTCGCACCTGCTGGGCGAGCGCGGGGCGTGGCGCATCCACGGCGGCGGGTTCGGCGGCAGCGTGCTGGCCATCGTGCCGGCCGACGAGGTGGAGCCGTTCACGCAGGCCATCGACGAGATGCTGGGCTACGACGCGTGCTCGGTGGTGGAGGCGGGCGCCCCCGGCGTGTGGGCGCGGGCCGTGTGATGGACGCGGGCGGGCACGAGGCGGCGAGGTCGGCGGAGGACGGGCGCCACGGGGCCGGGGCGCCCAGGGCCCTCGGCGCGCCCGGTGCGGCCGGCGGGGCAGGCCCGCGGCAGGCGGCTGCCTCGCCTGAGCCTCGCGATGCGCGTGGGGCGGCTGACGCGTGCGATGGGATGCCCGCGCCCTCCGTCGTTCGCGCGCGCTTCGAGGCGCTGGAAGCGCAGGGGCCCGATGCGGCTCTGAACTGGCTCTACGAGGCGGAGTGCGCCTGCGGCTACGTGCGCCGCGATGTCTCCGCGCGTCCCATCTGCTGGAGCGCGCCCACGCCAGCCGGCACGCTGGAGCTGACCATCAACCTCGCCAAGCCCGAGAAGGACCCGCGCGTCATCGCGGCCGCCGCCGGGAGCGCGCCCTCCGCGCCGGCCGCGATGTGCGGGTCCGGCGCGGCGGCTGTGCCGCCCGGCCGCGAGCCGCTCTGCGACCTGTGCTGGGAGAACGAGGGGTGGCCCGGCAGCCCTGGCCACCCGGCTAAGCCCGGCTTGCGCATCATCCCCCTTCGCCTGGGCGGCGAGCGCTGGGGCCTGCAGTTCTCGCCGTACGCGTACTTCCCCGAGCACTGCATCGCGCTGTCGGCCGAGCACCGTCCCATGAAGGTGGACGCGGCCGCCGTCGCGCGCCTGCTCGACTTCGTCGACCGGTTCCCGGGCTATTTCATCGGGTCGAACGCCGACGTGCCCATCGTGGGCGGATCGGTGCTGTCCCACGACCACTACCAGGGCGGACGTCATGTGTTTCCGCTGATGAGGGCTCCGATTGCCCATGAGTTCGCGCTACCGGGCCTGTCGGGCGTGCGCGCGGGCATCGTGGAGTGGCCCGCGTCGACGGTGCGCCTGGCCTCAAGCGATCGCACGGCGCTGCTGGAGGCCGCGTCGCGCGTGATGGACGTGTGGCGCACGTTCGACGACGAGGCGTGCGGCATCGTCAGCTGCAGCCGGGCAGGCGGTGCCGAGCCGGTCGGCGGGTGCGGGCCTGGCGGCGCGGGACGGCCTGGCTCGCGGATGACGAGCGGAGGCGGGGGCGCGGGCGCCGCGGGGCGGGTAGCGGCGCGGGGACACCGTGACGGGCCGGCCGGCGCGGTGGCCGGCGCAGGGACAGGCGCGGGAGCCGCCCGTGCTGGGCACGTGCCGGCGCCAACCGGAGATGAGGCTGCGCATGCGGGCGTGACCTGGCACAACGCGATTAACCCCATCCTGCGCAAGGTGGCGCCGGGCAGCCCGTGGCCCGGGTTCGAGGGGAGCGCGCACGCCGTCCCCGTGCCGTCGGGCGCGCCTGGCACGCCGGGGGAGGCGTGCGGGTCGGCCGATGTCCGCCCTGCCAACAGCGTGGGGGCGCTCGTGCCCGGCGAGGCGGCCGACGGGGGAGGGGCGCCTGCGTCCCGCGGCGTCTCGGCCGCGTCGGGCGAGGCGGCCGGCGGGGCGCCGCTCTACGTTCTCGACCTGGTGCTGCGCAACAACCGCACCACGCCGGAGCGCCCGTGGGGGCTGTTCCACCCCCGCGAGTCGCTCTTCCACATCAAGCGCGAGAACATCGGCCTCATCGAGATCATGGGGCGGGCCATCCTGCCGCCCCGCCTGGCCCGGGAGCTGCCGGCCGTCGACCGCGCGCTGCATGAGGCCGCGCTGGCGGGCGAGGCGCCGGACGCGCTGCGGGAGCGCCTGGCCGCGGACCCGCCGACCGCGTCCCATGCCGAGTGGGCGGCTGGCGTGCTGGCCCGGCGCCGCGACGAGCTTGTGGCCGAGGCGCGGGTCGGGTCGGTATCTCGGCCAGGGGACGGCGGAGGGATCGTCGCGCCCGGCGAGGTCGGAGTGCTGGGAGACGGGTCACAGGCCGCTGGGCCGACCGGCGCTTGCGTGGCACGAGCCGGTGAGGGCGCCGAGCACGATGCGGCGGCACGTCCCGAGGGGCGTTGCCCGGTCATGCGGGATGCACGCCCCGCGCCGGCTGAGCCCGCCTTCGGCGCCGTCCTGCGTGACGAGGTGGCGCAGGTGTTCTGCCGGGTGCTCGAGGACGCCGCGGTCTTCAAGTCGGACGAGGCCGGTCGTCGCGGCTGGGCGCGCCTGCTCGCGGCCCTGGGCGCGTGACGCCGTCGGGTGCGGCTGGGCGCTCTGCGTCGAAGCTTTGCGTCTTGCTGGTCGACCCCTGTACCAGGGATTTCCTACTTCGCCGGCTAGCCCTCTGCGCCGGCCGACCCATTGCGTTGGGGTGTTCCGCCCCGCCAGCCGATCCCCGCGCCGGGGGTTTCCGCCCCGCCAGCCGATCCCCGCGCCGGGGGAATTACCGTCTCGCCGGCTCCCTCTCGTAGCGGAGGCTCCCGCACCCGATCCTTCCTCCTCGCGCGCCTTTCGCCGTGGCCGGTCAAGGGTACGCCGGTTGTCCGATCACCGCGGTGTGCGAACGCGACGCGACGGCCGGACACTTTTCGGGGCCGCGGTGGCAGCCCAGGGAGGTTTGCTACACAATTCCTGGCGAATCACGGGGGCGCACGTCCGTCCAGTCGCCGTGCCTCAATATCATTCTCGTATGAGTAGTAACTCTGCCAGGTAAAACTCTGATGGCAGAAAACAGCGCGATCAACGCCGCTCGATGCGGATCCGCGAAGGCACCATCTGAGTGTAGCAAACCTCCCTGGGCTGCCACCGCGGCCCCGAAAAGTGTCCCAGGGGCACCGTATGGGCGCGGATGCGCCTAACGTTGACGCTCGGCACTCGACGCTCGACCTCCGACCTCCGACGCCCGACGATCATGCAATGCAGGTTTTTTAGAGTTTGGTACCGCACGATCTCCCGACAGGGAGCGGGGATGCTCCCGTTGCGCCACACCGGTCGCATAACTGTGGCGTAACGTGCGCGACAAGGCCCCTCACGACCAGCGCGACGTCCGGCGTTCCTTCTCGCGGTGTACCAAACGACGAAAAACTGACCGAGGGACGGCCTACAGTGTCCACGCCCGCCCTCCCCGATGCGTGGGGCAGCGCCCGCGCTCGGCACGCGGATCTGCACCCGCGCTCGGCACGCGGGGCCGCACCCGCCCCCGATGCGCGGGGCAGCGCCCGCACCCCGCACCCCGACCCGTCCGCGCGCTGCGCTATCATGGGCCCGATAGGCAGGCAGCCCGAAGAAGGAGACGGCATGGCGGTACTCAACGAGCGCGACCAGCGCGCGGCCCAGACGGCGGACATCGCGCAGAAGATGGCGGTGGCGGCCCGCACGGCGCCCAAGGGCAAGGGCGTCGACGTCATCGAGGCAGCGGTGCTCACGGCTGAGCACCTCGAGCAGCTGGCGTGTGAGATGGAGGCGTACGCCGAGGAGTCTGGCATGAAGTTCTTCCTGCGCGACGCGGGCAACGTGCGCGCGGCCCAGGCCGTGCTCATCGTGGGCACGCGCACGCAGTTGCAGGGCCTCAACTGCGGGCACTGCGGATTCGCGACCTGCGCCGAGAAGCCGTCCGCGGTCCCGTGCGAGATCAACGCCGTGGATGTGGGCATCGCGCTGGGCTCGGCGGTGTCACTGGCGGCCGACCTGCGGGTGGACACGCGCATCATGTTCTCGGCCGGCCTGGCGGCCCAGCGCCTGGGGCTTCTGGGCGAGGGCGTGGGCCAGGTGTACGCCGTGCCGGTGAGCATCGCGTCCAAGAGCCCGCTGTTCGACCGCCCGTCCCGCGCATAGGCCATCCGCCCTGCTAGAATACACGAGGCGCCGCCCGCGGAGGGCTCGGTGCCCCGGCGTGCCGCCCGCGAGGGCGACGACGCCCGGGCCCCGCCGCCCCACCGCGCACCGGCGCACCGGCGTGCCGCCCCGCCAGGGCGCGGGCGCCGACCCGAGGCGTGCCGCCGTACCCGCCCCGCGCGGGCCGGCGGCGCCCTGACGCACGTACCCCGACCAAGGAGAGTTTCCCCGTGGCAGAATTCATCTACCAGATGCACAAGGCCCGCAAGGCCGTCGGCGACAAGGTCATCCTCGACGATGTGACGCTGTCGTTCTACCCCGGCGCCAAGATCGGCGTCGTCGGCCCCAACGGCATGGGCAAGTCCACGCTGCTCAAGGTGATGGCCGGCCTCGAGGAGGTGTCCAACGGCGACGCGCGCCTCACGCCCGGCTACTCGGTGGGCATCCTCATGCAGGAGCCCGAGCTGGACGAGGACGCCACCGTCATCGAGAACATCCGCCAGGCCTTCGGCGACGTGCTGGCCAAGGTGGAGCGCTTCAACCAGATCGGCGAGGAGATGGCCGAGCCCGACGCCGACTTCGACAAGCTCATGGACGAGATGGGCAAGCTGCAAGATGAGATCGACGCCGCCAACGGCTGGGACATCGACAGTCAGCTGTCCCAGGCCATGGACGCGCTGCAGTGCCCCGACCCGGACGCCCCGGTGAGCATCCTGTCGGGTGGCGAGCGCCGCCGCGTGGCGCTGTGCCGTCTGCTGCTGGAGGCCCCCGACCTGCTGCTTTTGGACGAGCCCACCAA
>JAAWAY010000066.1 GCA_022792415.1 Eggerthellaceae bacterium
GCACGAGTACTGCACCGCCCACGGGGTGCGCCTCATCTTCTCGCATGTGAACGAGCAGCCGCTGCGCACCATGCAGCGCGCCGGCTTCGTGGACCTGGTGGGGGAGGAGCACTTCCGCCCCAACATCGATGACGCCATCGCTCACGCCAGGGAGCTGGTGGAGGGGGAGTAGCGCCCTGGTTGACGTTATGGGGTGCGCTGCCAAGTGGCGGGGACGCGTTCGCGGGCTAGCGGTAGTGCCCGCGCTGCGCGCGACGCGAGGCCAGAAGCGCGGCCGCAGCCAGCATCGCCAACGCAAGCGCGGCCGCCATGTCCGCCACGCGGGCATCGCCGGTTGACGCCAGCGCGCTCGCGGTCTTAGAGGGCTGGTCGGGCGCCTGGCTGGCCGCCGGGTCGGCGATGATCTCGTCAAGCTGTCCGTTGGGCACGATCTTCGCCTGCACGGCCTTCGCCACCGCGCCCTCGGTCACGGCGGTCGCCTCGCCATCGGCCGCCCAAGGCGTCCAGGTGCCGTCGCTCAGGAGCATGCGGTACACGACGCTGCGTCCGGCTGCCGCGTCGCCCGCCAGGCTCACGCGCAGGCTTCTGATGGGCTCCTCCATCTCGCCGGCGATGTCGCCGTCCTCCGCCCAGGGTCCGAACCCGGATCCGTTGTCGGTGGTGTAACGCACCGTCACGCCCGCCAGGGGCGTCTCGAAGCAGAGCGCCGTCAGGTCGCCCCCGCTCCTCGTCTCGGTGCTCGCCCCATCGGTCGACCAGGCGATGCCGTCGTCCTCGCACTGCCAGCCGCCCTCGAACGTGTGGCCCTCGTAGAACAAGAGCGCATCGGTTTCCGCGAGGGCGCACGTCATCACGTCGCCCTCGCCCTGCTCGATCGTTCCCGCGTACATCTTGCCGCCCCACGAGGCGAGCACGAGCCGCTTGTACGCCTCGCCGCTGGTGAGGAAGAACGTGAGCGTCCCCTCGGGCGAGGTGGCCACGTCGCGCACGCCGTAGTCCTCGCTCTGGGTGGGGTCGTCGACGAGGTCGATGTTGACGATGCTGAAGTCGACGCTGCTCAGCGAGGTGCTCGCGGGCAGTCCGCTGAACACGACGGGGGCCAGCTCCTCGTCCAGCTCGTTGACGGGGTCGCTCACCATGGTCGCGGTGTCTGCCGCCACGTAGTCATCGGCGGACGTATCGGCCAGGCTGGCGTCTTCAGCCACTCGGGCGGCGAACGCGGCGACGTCGGCCGCAGTCTCGAAGCCCTCGGCTGCGGGGGCGATGTCCGCGCCCTCATCCGCCAGCGGCATCACCGCGTGATCCTCCGCCGCGGAAAACGGCTGGGCCTGAGCTGCCGACTTCGCGTCGGAAGCCGGCGTGCGCAGGGCCTGGCCGTTGACGGTGCCGCCCGTGATGGTGGTCTTGTTGCTGGAGAGCACGTCGCTTCCCGACTGGGACGACGCCGTGATGGTTCCGCCCGTGATCGTGAGCGCAGCGCAGTGGCCGCCGATGCCCGGCACGTTATCCCTCTGCTGCGCGCGGGCGGTTACATCGCCGCCCGAGATGGTGATCGATCCCACCGTGCCCAGGTGAGAAGATCCGATGCCGGCTCCGCCGTTGCCGATCGCGGTGACCGTGCCGCCCGAGATCGAGATGCTCTGCACGCGGCTGGCGTACGAGGGGCCGGAGCCGATGCCCGGCGAGAACAGCGAACGGGCGGTGTTGGTGTTTCCGTACGCTGTGACGTTGCCGCCTTGGATGGAGATCGACCCCAGCGTGGCTTCCGACCCGGCACCGATTCCGGCACCCGACGTCGAGGACGCCACGATGGTGCCTCCCTTGATGATCAGGCTCGCGCTGCAGCCGGCTGCTCCGCTATCGCCGCCCGAGGTGCCGCTGTTCTTGCTTCCTATGGCCGGCGCTTCTCCGGTCGTGCTGGCGCCAAGCGAGCCCTTGCCGCTGATCGTGAGCGTCGATTGGTGCCCGAGCGCTATTGCCGGCCTGTTGTAGATAGGGTTGATCCCGTTGGTGCCGATGAGCACCAGGTCCACGTTCGCGGAGTTCTCGACCAAGAGCGTCTCGTCCTCCATGATGAGGTTGCGCAGGTGCACCTCGTGCCTGCCGCTCGTGATGCGAATCCCGCGGTGTGATGTCGATCCGGTAATGGTGAAGTGCCCCTCGTAGAAGCGCCAGGTGGCGCCGTTGTCGGTGCTGTACTGCTTCTGCGTGCCGGAATCGTCGCGCAGGACCAAGGCGTCCTTGACGCTGCTCAGCGACACCGTCGGGTTCTCATCCGTGATGCTCGCCCGCGAAACCAGCTTGACCGCGCAGCCGCCGGTGGCGCTCGAGGCCACGAGCGGGCCCTCGTACGTCTGGCCGTTCGCCTCCACGCTCAGCTCGCCACCCGCCTTCACCTGCGTCTTGGGCAGGAGCAGACACACCGTCTGGTCGGCCGTCACGGTGTCGAAGCCGTCGACGCAGTAGCCGCCCAGGCGGGCGTTGTACTGGAGGTCGAAGTACCCGGCCGGGTAGGTCATGCCGTTCAGCCGGATGGTCATCTTGGAGATCTGCGCGCCGGCGGGCAGGCCGGAGATGGCCAAGCTGGTGACCTCGACGTTCTCGAACTCGTCCTCAGCGTAGCCCTGGTACATCACCGGCTCCTTGTGCGAGAGCTGGATGTTGCCGCCGTACACCTGGATGAAGCCGGCCATCAGGTCGTTGGCGAAGTTGGGACCGCCGGTGAGCTTGGTCGTGCCCGAGTGGAAGATGATCTCGCCCGTGGCCATGCTCTGCGTCGGGTTGGGATCGCCCAAGGCCGGTGCGCCGGCTGTTCCCTTCGCGATGACGGTGCCCGTATGCTCAAAGTAGAGGTTTCCGAACTCATCATTGCCGATGCTGCTGACGCCGATGGCCGGGCAGTCGTCGGAGCCCGTGGCATCGAGCGTGCCGTCGCCCTTGATGGTGAGGTTCACGCCCTTGACGACGTTGATGGCGGGGGCGTCGGTGCCGCCCTTGAGCGTCGTGGTGGTACCGCCTGCGATGGTGAGCGTCGATGATGCCAACGAGCTGCCGGATGCGGGCTGGAAGTCGATGGCCGCGTTGCCGGCGCCGGGGTTGAGGATGCTGTTGCCGATCTCCGCGTCGCCGAGAACGATGTCGTGGCCGCCCTTGACCACGAGGCGCGTGCTCCCGCCGGCGCCCAGGAGGGTGATCGTGCCCGTGTAGGCGACGGGGGCCTCCGATCCCCTCTGGTAGAACCGTGCGCCGCTGCCATCTTGGGTGAGCTCGACGACGTTGGGGCCCACGTACACGTTCGGGTTGTTCCGGGCGCCTTCGGCGGCCGGCTCAACGAGGTTGGCCGCGCTAGCCGATTCGTCGGGGTAGGCGGGGATGGCTGAGGGATCGCCCGGCTCGGACTGCTGCGTCGGATCCGCGGGCTGCGTCGAGCTCACGAGGTCGGGCTGCTCGCCCGGCGCGGTCGTCGCAGGTTGGGCGGTGTCAGCCAGCGCGATGGTCGGCGTGAGGCCGGCGACGAGGCACAAGGCGAGCAGCATATGCCCGAGTCGCTGGGCGATACGTGCCCGCGCCCGCTTCTTCGTTACGTTTGCCGACGCGTTAGGAATGGTGGTGGTCATGCGATCTCCCCTCGTAGCTGCTCTCGCGCGGAATATCTCAAGCGGCTCGAACCACGTTCCCGACGGAGGCGAAAGCAATTTCGAATGCGTGGTCAGGTTACCATGCGCGAACGTGCGGTGAAAAGGCAATAGTGCCCCCGGCCGCCCTTCCGCGATTGGCCCCGTTGCACCGGTGCCTCGCTTAGGCTGGCTTACGCGTGACGTTTGATGTGACCCTTTGTCACGCTCTGGTGTACCCTTCTCGGTAACGGAAAACGCCATACGGGAGAGGTGGAGCACTCATGAAGGTTGTCATCGTTGGGGGCGTGGCGGGCGGCGCCACGGTAGCGGCCCGCATCCGTCGGCTGGACGAGCAGGCTGACATCGTCGTGTTCGAGCGCTCGGGCTACATCTCCTACGCCAACTGCGGGCTGCCCTACTACATCGGCGGAACCATCACCGACCCGGCGGCGCTGACGCTGCAGACCCCTGAGAGCTTCTTCTCGCGCTTCCGCATCGCCATGAACGTGCGCCACGAGGTGACTGCCATCCACCCGGAGCGCAAGACCGTCTCGGTGACGAACCTGGAGACGGGCGAGCAGTTCGAGGAGGGCTACGACAAGCTGCTGCTGTCCCCGGGCGCTAGGCCGACGCAGCCGAAGGTGCCGGGCGTGGGCCTCGACCGCGTGTTCACCCTGCGCACCGTCGAGGACACCTTCCGCATCAAGGAGCATATCGACGAGCATCACCCTCGCTCGGCGGTGCTGGCGGGCGGCGGCTTCATCGGCCTGGAGCTGGCGGAGAACCTGCGCGAGCTGGGCATGGACGTCACCATCGTGCAGCGTCCCAAGCAGCTGATGAACCCCTTCGACCCCGACATGGCCGCGTTCATCCACCATGAAGCGCGCAAGCACGGCATCCAGCTGGCGCTGGGCCACACCGTCGAGGGCTTCGAGGAGGTGGGCGACGGCGTCGATGTGCTGCTGAAGGACGAGCCGGCGCTGCACGCGGACATGGTGGTGCTGGCCATCGGCGTGACGCCCGACACGGCGCTGGCGAAGGACGCGGGGCTTGAGCTGGGCATCAAGGACAGCATCGTGGTGAACGAGCGGATGGAGACCTCCGCGCCGGACGTCTACGCCGTGGGCGACGCCGTGCAGGTGCGCCATGCGGTGACGGGGCTCGACAGCCTCATCTCCCTGGCGGGGCCGGCCAACCGGCAGGGGCGCATCGCGGCCGACAACATCTGCGGCGGCGACAGCCGCTACCGCGGGTCGCTGGGCAGCAGCGTCATCAAGGTGTTCGACCTGACGGCGGCCACCACGGGCATCAACGAGGCCACGGCCCGCAGGGCGGGGATCGACGTGGACAAGGTAATCCTCTCTCCCATGAACCACGCCGGCTACTATCCCGGCGGGAAGTCGATGGTCATGAAGGTGGTGTTCGAGAAGGGCACCAACCGCCTGCTCGGCGCGCAGATCGTG
The DNA here is from genome assembly GCA_022792415.1 of Eggerthellaceae bacterium. Lineage (GTDB taxonomy): Bacteria > Actinomycetota > Coriobacteriia > Coriobacteriales > Eggerthellaceae > Enterorhabdus. The sequence continues at coordinate 5,081 of JAAWAY010000066.1, forward strand.
GGCTACGAGGGCGTAGACAAGCGGATTGACGTGCTGGCCTGCGCCATCCACAACGGCATGCTGGCCACCGACCTGCCCGAGCTGGACCTGGCCTACGCGCCGCCGTACTCCTCGGCGAAGGATCCCGTGAACATGGCCGGCTTCATGGCCGAGAACATCGACGCGGGCGTGCTTTCGCAGTGGTACCTGGAGGACGTGGACTCCTTGCCGCGCGACGGCAGCGTCACGCTGCTGGACGTGCGCACGCCCGCGGAATACGCCGGCGGGCACATCGACGGCTTTTGCAACATCCCCGTGGACGAGCTGCGCGACAGGCTTGGCGAGCTGGATCCGGGCAAGCCGGCGTACGTCATCTGCCAGAGCGGCCTGCGCAGCTACATCGCCTGCCGCATCCTGGCCGGCCACGGCTATGATGCCCGCAACTTCGCCGGCGGCTACCGCTACTACGCGGCCGTGACGAGCGACCGGGAGCTGATCGAGGCCGCGGCAGCCGGGGCTGGTGCCGGCGCCGCGCTCGACGAGGCGACCACCCCCTGCGGCGCGAAGGCGTAGGGGGCGGGCTGACCGTCGTTTGCTCCTAGATGCCAAGCAGCCGGGGAAAACGTCACCGGCACTTGGAGGAAAGCCGATGAGCTGCTCCAGCGCGTCTCCGTCCTGCAAATGGGCCTGGCAACTAGGCCGCCTTGTCCAGCGCGCGCACCGAGCGCGGCAGGTAGAGCACCAGACCCAGGGCAAGGCAGGCCAAGCCGTCGATAAGGAAGAACGGCGCGATGCCGACGCTTTCGGCCAGCGCGCCGCCCACGGCCACGCCCAAGGGGGCGGAAAGCCCTGTCAAGGCGAAGAACAGCCCCATGGCGCGGCCCATCTTGTCGTCGGTCACGTGGCGCTGCATGAGCGTGAGCAAGGGGCCGTTGAACCAGGCGCAGGCCACGGCCATGACGCCCATGAGCACCACGAAGGCGGGGAAGGCGCTCGGTGGCAGCAGTCCGCAGGCGGCGGTGGCGGCGCCGACGATGGTGGCCGCGACGGCGATGAGCCCGGCCAGGCGCCTGCCGCCGCCCCACACCATGAGGATCGAAGAGCCCACCAGCATGCCGATGCCGAAGGCCGCCTCGCCAAGGGCCGCCATGTAGCCGTCGCCCTGGAAGTAGTCGTAGGTCATGAGCGGGCACAGGGCCGAAAGGGGCCCGAAGATGAACATGCCCAGCGTGACGCCGCCGATGAGCAGAAGCAGGCCCCGGGTTTGCGCCACGGCGCCCCAGCCGTCGCGCAGGTTGGCCCACACGTGCTGCTGAGCTGCCGTCGGATCCACCACCGTAGGCACCTTGGCCAGCAACAGGCCCAGCACTGCCACGCAGGCGCCGAGGAAGTCGAGGAACATGACGGCGGCGAACCCCAGGGTGGTGTACAGGAAGATGCCGAAGGCCGGCGCCCCGATGGAGGCGATGGAGGCCAGCAGC